>NZ_CP160035.1:2492500-2850000 GCF_040703125.1 Flavobacterium ovatum | reverse complement strand
CAATGGAATGTGCCAATGCCCTGATTTTTAAAGGCGGAACTTCATTAAGCAAAGGTTGGAACGTAATACACCGATTTTCAGAAGATATTGATTTGGCATTAGATAGAGAATTTTTTGGTTTTTCGGGCGAACTCACAAAAGGCGACGTCAGAAAACTTAGAAGAAAATCGTTTCAATTTATCTCAGAAGTTTTTACCGAAGAATTGAAAAATAAATTTGTCGAATTGGGTTTCAAAGATGTAACTATAAAACCTCGTGAAGTAGAAAATCACGACCAAGACCCTCTAATTATTGAAATCTATTACAACAAACTCACAGAGACAGATACTTATTTAAAACCAGGTGTTCTGGTGGAAGTTGGCAGTCGCTCATTGAAAGAACCTTTTACACAAAGGACTTTCGGTACGTTTGTTTCTGAAATCTACACAGATAATCCTTTCACAGACAAACCAATAACAATTCCTATTGTAAATCCTGAACGGACATTTTTAGAGAAGATATTTTTATTGCACGAAGAATTTCAGAAACCGTTTGACAAAATACGAGTTGAACGTCTTAGCAGGCACCTTTACGACATTGAAAAACTAAGCCAAACGGAATATGCAGAAATTGCATTGCAAGACACGGAGCTATATAACACAATCGTAAAACATCGCAGTAAATTCAATGCTATTTCAGGTATTGATTATGCAAAACACAATCCTGCAAACATCAAATTTATTCCACCCGATTCCATCATAAAAATGTGGGAAGCTGACTATGAAGAAATGAAAGGTAGTATGATTTACGGTCAACCATTAGAATTTGATAAACTCATAAACAGACTGACTGAATTGCAAAAGCGAATAAATGAAATACAACACTAACCTTAACAGACAATGACACTGCAGAAAGAAGAACGAAGGCATAACAGGCGTTTGGCAAAAGTGGCGGTTCAGTGCTCCGCAGACAGTTTTGTGGTTAATCAAAGTTTGGTTCTCCGCATCAACATTTGTGGTAAAAATCGCCACATCGCCAAGCGACCAAACGTTAGGCGATAGTTTAAAAGACGTTCGGTAATCTAGAGATACTTAAACAATGACAAACTGTCTTTGCCCATAATAAATCGTTAAAAACTATAAAATACTCAAGTATTGTACATAAATTTGTACAAAATACATTAATTATGGTAGTTACAAATATTTCAGAATTCAGAAAAGATATCAAATCGTATTTTGATCGAGTAGCAATCAACTTTGAAACGCTAATAATCAATCGCGGTAAAGATTCAGGAATTGTGGTTATATCTCTTGAGGAATACAATTCGCTTATTGCTACAAATTATGAATTATCTAGCAGGACTAACGAAAGAAGATTAGATGCTGCAATTGATAAATTTAAAAACGGAAATACGTTTTCTAAAGACCTAATTGAAGAATAGAATGAAATATGTATTTGTAGATGAATCATGGGAAGATTATTTGTATTGGCAGAAAATCGACAAAAAGAAAGTTAAGAAAATAAATGATCTACTTAAAGATATTGCTAGAAATCCTTTTGAAGGAATAGGAAAACCAGAAGGGTTGAAACCTAAATATGCTGGATTTTAGTCAAGAAGGATTGATGACGAACATAGATTGATCTACCGATTTATCGATGATGAAATTCAAATTTTAAAATGTAGACATCATTACGATTAATACTCTTCGATAGGCAGATATAAAAACAATCCTTAACACCAATTTTTGAACTCCTTCAAAGTATATCATCAAATCTTCAATGATGAAAAATCAATTTATTACTACTGAACAGAATTGGCTGTAATGGGTTTGAAAATATAAGGAACTATTCGCCTGCCATGAAGAAAATGGAAAGTAAAAACAACTTATAAGTATAAAACTTTCCTAATATGTTAGCACAATTAATAAGGCTATCCTAACTTGTAATCGCAATAAACAGCTTTCCTGCTAAAATATAAAAAATGAATTTAAGAAATATAAAAAAATCCACCGTTCACAACATAATTTTCTTCGTATTCATTGGTTTACTATTGTTCAGTCCTATGGGTACTTTTGTAAAAGTGCAACTAAACCGATTAATAGCGTTCTCCCCAAAAACGATTGCGGTTACAGATCAAAAGAAACTCTCTAGCTACCATTGGCAATTGATGGATGCTAGCGGAAAGACAGTTTCGCTAAACGATTATAAGGGCAAAATAATATTCATTAATTTTTGGGCTACTTGGTGTCCTCCCTGCATTGCTGAGATGCCGAGTATGCAAAAGTTATATGATGATTATCAAAACAAAATGGTGTTCTTGTTTGTTACCAATGATGACTTTACAAAAACAAATGCTTTTTTGGCTAAACAGAATTTAAACTTGCCCATCTATCAAGCTGCTGCCAACCCTCCTGTAGAATTGGAGTCTTCGACAATTCCAGCTACTTATGTCATTGATGCGCATGGCAATATTGTTTTGGCTAAAATTGGAACAGCAGATTGGAACAGTGACTCCTTTCGAAAAGAATTAGATGTATATATTGGTGAATGAGTTGTAAACTCTTTTTGTTTATCTAAGCGCAGAGTTAGTCGATTCTTGTGCGAACTGTAGCCTATAACTTTTGCAACTACTACACACTCCTATTTGTCTTTTCATTTCCTATCTATTAATTTGCACAATTACGCTATAATTTGAAAAACAAAATGCAAACCAACCCAAGAATAGCTTCAATACTACAAGCGAATAGTCTCGACTTTTCGGTTACTGCTGTGCCTACTTTTGAGTTATCGGTTTTGAACCTTCAAGATGATTTGGAATTTGAGTTGCCCACTAAACTAAGATTGGGTCATCTAGTGGAGAAAATTGTTTCTGAATTGATTAAATCCTCTACCAACTATAGTATAATAGCTGAAAACATTCAGATCATTGAAGGTAAAAAGACCATTGGGGAAATTGATTTCATTATCGAAAATAAAATATCAAAAGAGTTAATTCACATGGAATTAGCTTATAAATTTTACCTCTTTGACCCTACCCTTTCTACAGAACCGATAAACAACTGGATTGGCCCGAACAGAAATGATTATTTAAAAGAGAAATTAGAAAAATTAAAAACAAAGCAATTCCCTTTATTATACCATAAGTGTACGCAATCAACTTTAAGTACTTTACCAATTGATAAATTTTCACAAGCGTTATGTTTATTAGTTTCCTTGTTTATTCCTTATGAATACAAAGGTTATTTTAGTCCTATTTATCAAAAAGCCATAAAGGGTTATTACATCAACTTTGAAACCTTCATCAGTCAACACAATGAAGAGAAAACCTATTGTTTACCCGCCAAAAAAGAATGGGGAATAGATCCCAAAAACAGCAAAATTTGGTCTGAATTTGAAAGTATAAAAAAGACAGTTGAAATCAATATGCTAGAAAAACAATCTCCTTTGTGCTGGCAAAAACACAAAGACTCGTATTCTACTTTTTTTATTGTTTGGTGGTAGGATGTAATAATTTCCCTAATCTGGTGCTCGTTTGCAACGAGTACTTACTTTATTTATAAACGAAATCGTATCATTTGCAATGCGATTAAATTTTTTAGTTTTCTCAATTACTATACTTTATAACCGCTAACCCTTACAATTCAAAGTGAAAAATAATAAAAGGAATTCTTTACAAAATTATAAGAACTGCACGTTACGCCCCAGACCGTAGTGGCATCCCCGAGAATTTGGTGGCTATTTTTTACAGTCAATAGAGAGCGACCGGAGGAAGCTCCTCTAGCGACTAGTAAAAAAAGCCAACGAATGGAGGGCTATAGCGGAGTCCTGGAATAGGCGCATAAAAAACTAATTTTTAAAAACTAATTTCAAATTGGCTCGTTTTCGTACCTTATACAAGTTAAAAAATTACAAAATAAAAATAGTTTCGAAGTCAATGTTGTAAAATTAAGCACGATATTAAATTGTGTTTTTAAGTGCTAATTTTGATACATTTTCTAATACTTATATAATACGATTTGCAATTAAATCCCGAACTTCACGTAATGAAATTTTAATGATTCTTAGATTCAAGTAATAAATGCAACACTTAGAAATTGATTAAATAAAGCCTACTGATAAGTCTTGCAGATCTAGATCTTCAAGACTTATCAGTAGGCTACGAAAAAAATTTCACTTATTTTTGGGTTACTAAGCACAAAAAAAGATGTCACATTTAACGATTGAACAAAGATACGAAATTGCTACACTACGTTCGCAAGGATTTTCCATGAGTAAAATTGGAGAGTTTGTAGGTAGAGACAAATCTGTAATTTCAAGAGAACTTTCTAGAAATTCAGACCAAAGAAATAATGTATATAAAGCAGATTTAGCTCAAAGTAAATTCCATTTTCGACAGCGAAAAAAAGCAAAGAAAATACACTTTACTGAAGAGATTAAAACACTTGTAACATCACTATTAAAGGAAGATTTTAGTCCCGAACAAATAGTTGGTCATTGCAAAATAAAAGACTTTAAATGTGTTTCTGCTGAAAGAATTTATCAATTCATTTGGGATGATAAAAAGAAAGGAGGTCAACATTATAAGCACCTTCGCTCAAAAGGTAAGAGATATGCTAAAAGGGGAGCTTTAAAGGGGTCGAGAGGTATTATTAAAGACAGAGAAGGTATCGAAAACAGACCTTTAGTTGTAGAAGAAAAGCAAAGAATAGGTGATCTTGAAATAGATTTGGTTATTGGTGGAAATCACAAAGGAGCTTTATTAACAATAAATGATAGAGCAACAGGCGTGCTAAAAATGGCTAAAATATATAGTAAGGAAGCACGAGAAGTTCAGGGGAAATTAATTGAATTATTAATGGAATGGAAACCTATTTTGCACACTATCACTTCTGATAACGGAAAAGAGTTTGCCAACCACAAAAAAGTGTCAGAAATACTAGAAATTAAATACTTTTTTGCCAACCCATATTGTAGTTGGGAAAGAGGTGCTAATGAAAATTTAAATGGACTAGTAAGGCAATATTTCCCCAAAAAATATAACTTTGATTTAATAACAGAAGAAGAGGTTTTAAGAGTAACAAATAAATTAAACAATAGACCCAGGAAAAGGTTTGGATTTAAAAGTCCAAATGAAATTTTTGAACAAAAACTTAAACAATGTGCATAATGTTGCATTTGTTACTTGAATCCACCATTTAAAAATTATTAGTAACTTAAGACTTAGCATTATGAATAATTTATTTAAAGGCCTTTTAGCAGGTTATGGTGCGAAAAAATTAGGTGGAGGTTGTTTTAGTACTGTCTTAATTTTTATACTCCTTTGGGTTTTATTGGGGCAATGCAGTCACTAAATTATAGTTGTTTTTAAGATGAATGCTATTCGAGTACACATTATAAATAAATCTAAGTATTTGAAAGTCTGTACAATTGTTTGTTTCAAACTTAACGAAAAGGACAGCTACTTTTTTAGATAATTAAATGCTAAAAACAGAGTCCTGTTTGAACTTTTATAATCAAGCCACCATGATAAAGGAAGAAGAAATAGATAACAAATCAAAATAGCGTCAAAAAGAACAGTTCGCCAATTAAATACTAAAACTATACAATTATGAATACGACAGGACATGAAGGAATGCAGATGGAGGGCTACTCATTTATGGGAATGCATTGGTTTTGGTGGGCTTCAATTTTACTTTTTGCACTTGTAATTTTAGCGGTAGCGCACCGATATAGAAAAAATAATAGAAAATAATTTAATTTTAAAAACACAAAATCATGGAATATTATTTCAGTAAAACTATAAATGACAGTTTCGAAAATGCAATCCAAAAAGTTACAGAAGCCCTTAAAGAGGAAGGTTTTGGAATATTAACAGAAATTGACTTGAAAGCAACCCTTAAGAAAAAACTGGATGTAGACTTTTACAATTATACCATTCTGGGTGCTTGTAATCCGCATGCTGCTTATAAAGCACTTTTGGCAGAAGATAAAATAGGAACGATGCTGCCGTGCAATGTAATTGTTCAGGAGAAAGTAAAAGGTCAAGTTGAAGTTTCGGCGGTTGATCCAGCTGCATCCATGCAAGCGGTAGAAAATGATGCACTTGGGGAAATTGCGATAGAAATTAGAGAGAAGCTTCAAAAAGTAATTCAAAATTTATAGTATTTAACGACACAATACCTCTTTTTAAACCTATAAACCTAAAACAAAATAGCATTTTGTAAGCTTCGCAAATGTCTCATGATTTTACACCTACTTCTAATTATTCATAAAGTTTGAAATAGTTGGCTTGCGAAACCAAAATCTACTAATAAAACATTCAAATCACTTAACTTTGCAGTAGAATCCATTAGAAAAAACAACTATGAATATTTTAGAATTAATCGAAAAAAGATACACTGCAAAGCACTATAATGTTGACAAAGAAATCCCTCAAGACAAAATTGATTCTTTGAAAGAAATTCTGCGTCTTACCCCTTCGTCTATTAATATTCAGCCTTGGAAATTTACTTTCGTTCAAAATCAAGAAGTAAAAACGAAACTAGCTGCGGTATCTATGCACAATGGCGACAAAATTAATCAAGCTAAATTGTTGGTTGTTTTTAGTGCTGTTGAGGATTTAGATGCTTTTCAAAAAGTAGTTGATACTGAATTACCACAAGCAAGAAGAGAATGGTACAACAAAATAAAAGCAAGCACCTCTGAAGCCGATTTAAAAATATGGTTTGCAAAGCAAGTGTATATCGCCTTGGGAGTAGGTTTGACCGCAAGTATAGCAATGGAACTAGATTCTACTGCAATGGAAGGAATCGAATCAGATAAGTACATGGCGATTCTTAATATGTCCTCACACAAACCCCTATTTGCAATGGCAGTTGGTTACGGTGCAGAAGATGATAGTAACCATATTGATAAAACACCAAAATCGAGACGATTATTAGAAAATGTAATTGAGACGATTTAAACAACTAAACAAGAGCTAAATTTTCTCAATATCCCTTTTGATTTCCTTGAGGAAAGCAGATTTGTATTGGTCCATTTATTTAGTAAAACATATTTTTTTTTCAAATCATATCTCATTATAAAAGCTTCGCGAAGTACTCCGCACTATTTGTGGGTCTTTGCGATTTTTTTTTATGTTAACAAAAATTAGGCAATCGACCGCTTTCCATTTCGATACCAAATTCTAAATTCCTAATTTGCACCCTCAAAACAGAAGGAATAAATGAAGGTTTGTATTGCCGAAAAGCCCAGTGTAGCACGAGAAATTGCATCCGTATTAGGAGCCAACACCAAACATGATGGCTACTTTGAAGGGAATGGCTATGCGGTAACCTATACTTTTGGTCACCTTTGTACCCTCAAAGAACCCAACGATTACAAACCCTATTGGAAAAGTTGGGACTTGAACAACCTACCAATGCTTCCAGAAAAATTCGAGACCAAAGTCGTGGAGAATTCTGGAATTCAAAAGCAATTCAAAATCATCAAAAGTTTGTTTGACAAAGCCACATTGGTCATCAACTGTGGGGATGCTGGACAAGAAGGAGAACTGATTCAGCGCTGGGTGATGAACGAAGCCAATTACAAAGGCGAAGTACAACGACTGTGGATTTCATCCCTTACAACCGAAGCTATAAAAGAAGGATTTGAAAACCTAAAACCCTCTGCCAACTACGATAATTTATACTACGCTGGCTTTTCTAGAGCCATTGGCGATTGGTTATTAGGCATGAATGCTACCCGATTGTACACTGTAAAACACGGCGGATACAAACAAGTACTATCTATTGGTCGCGTGCAAACGCCTACTTTGGCAATGGTCGTCGATCGTTGGAAAGACATTGAAAATTTCAAACCACAACCTTATTGGGAATTACAAACATTATATAGAGAAACGCTTTTTAGTTATGAAGAAGGTCGTTTTTTAAAGAAAGAAGACGGAGAGCTTTTGGCGAATAAAGTCCAAGAAAGCGAGTTCGAAATTGTTTCTATCGAAAAAAAGAATGGAAACGAATTTGCTCCCAAACTATTTGATTTAACGGGTTTACAAGTGTATTGCAATACGAAATTTGGATTTTCGGCAGAGGAAACTTTGAAGATAGCTCAGACTTTGTACGAACAAAAAGTAGTAACCTATCCCAGAGTAGATACTACTTTTTTACCGAATGACATTTACCCGAAAGTCCCTGGTATTTTACAAAAGCTGACGAATTATGCAGCATTGACCGAACCGCTTTTGGGAAAAAAGATTAAAAAATCGACCAAGGTTTTTAATGATAAAAAAGTAACAGATCACCACGCTATCATTCCAACGGGAATACAAGCCAATTTACAACACAACCAGCAATTGGTGTATGATATGATTACCAAGCGTTTTATTGCTGTTTTTTATGACGATTGTTTAGTCGCTAATACAACAGTAATAGGAAAAGCGGCTGAAGTTATGTTTAAAACGACAGGTAAAGTAATTCTAAAAAAAGGATTTAGAGTGGTTTTTGAGACATCGAAAAAGGACAGTCCTAATGTTAAAGAAAAAGAAGCGGATTTATTACCTGATTTTATCATTGGAGAAAAAGGGCCACACCAACCTTCGTTTTTAGAAAAAGAAACCAAACCACCCAATCAGTTTACGGAGGCAACTTTATTGCGTGCTATGGAAACGGCAGGAAAACAAGTCGACGACGAAGATTTAAGGGAATTGATGAAAGAAAACGGAATAGGACGTCCGTCAACGCGAGCGAATATTATTGAAACGCTTTTCAAACGCCAGTATATTGTTCGAAATAAAAAACAGGTTTTACCCACACCAACCGGAATCCAATTGATTGATACGATTCAGAACGATTTAATCAAGTCGGCGGAATTGACGGGATCTTGGGAAAAGCAGTTGAAAGACATAGAAAAAGGAACTTACTCAGCCGCAGCCTTCATAAAGAACATGAAGCAAATGGTGGATGCTTTGGTGTATGAAGTTCGAAGTGAAACCGTTCGTGCCAATATTTCACATGCAGGGAACGTTCAGAAAGAGAAAGCGGTTGTTGAGAAAAAGAAAACGGCTGGAATCACGGCTGAAGTTTGTCCGAAATGCAAAAAGAACACCCTGATTAAAGGAAAATCGGCTTATGGCTGTGGCAATTATAGCTCTGGCTGTGATTTTGTTTTGCCTTTTACATTCGCCGATAAAAAAATATCCGAAAACCAATATTTACGATTGTTACAAAAAGGTTCTACTGTCAACTTAAAAGACTTTAAAACCGATGCTGGAACGGTAGAAGGTTTATTGCGTTTGGATGAAAATTTCAAATTAAAACTAGAAACTAAAAAAACAGCGACTCCTACTCCACCAACAGATAAGAAATCTAGTTCAGATGATTTACCTTGTCCAAAATGCCAAAAAGGAATCGTTATCAAGGGAAAAACGGCTTATGGCTGTAGCAACTACAAACTGGGTTGTGATTTTAAAGTACTTTTTGATTTGGTTCGAGAAAAATTAAAAGACCAAAAACCTAGCAAAGAACTGGTTTATAAAATTTTGAGGGAAAATTTTTAAGTGTATCTCGACTGCACTACCTATGACTTTTTAGCTTAAACATCTGACTTATAGATACTTAAAAAAAACACACCCCTAGCCCCTCTCAAGAGGGGAATTAGAAGTGCTAACATTCAAATAACGTCATTTTATATTGCTTTTTTTAGAATAAAAATTACTCCTCGATGTGACAATTGAGAAAACCAGCTATTATTGTTTCCTCAATTAAACTAAACCATGGACTTAAAATCCATAGATTTGGTTGGCAGACTTAAAGTCTGCAAGGATGAATTACAAAAAAAGAAAATTAGCCACTGATCAAATTGATTTCCACAGATTAAATCCTTCTAATTCAAATAATCTGTGGCAAAAAGTTTTTAGAAGCTAAAGCGAAATGCACTAAAGTACATAGTTTTAACTATAATTTGAGACCAATAAAGGCAATATAAAAAGAGCTAATTATAACTTTACAAACCAAACGCTCGTCAGTACGAACGAAGTCGAAAACCATTTCTATAAAACTTCCTCACATAAAAAAATCACGACTGTACTCAATGTGAAAGTTGAGCAAAAATTGAATATTTAATTAATATTATTATTGTAGTTGATATTGATTTTTGTAATTGTTTTATGAATTTGATTTTTGTAATTGATTTTTGTAATTGATTTTTGCAATTGACCTTTGCAATTGATTTTTGAATTTGTAAGTTTGCCGTAGCAAATAAAATGCGTTATTCATGAGCATCACCGAAAAGAAATATAAAAAACTATCCATTCAAGTTTCCTTGACTGGGCTTTCTTTTTGTTGTTTTGACACCTTGAATAACACGATATCTTCTTTCAATGAAGTTGGTTTTGATACTATCGATAAAGGAATTAAGATTGAAGAGTTATTTTCTGATGCTTTTGAAAAACACCCTGAGTTGAGCGAAAGCTATGATGATGTAATGATTATACACAACAATAACCTTTCTACTTTAGTTCCTACTGCTCTATTTGATGAAAACTTCTTAGGCAGTTATTTACAATATAATACCAAGGTTTTTGATACGGATTTTTTTGCTTTCGATGAAATCAGCAATTACCAAATCAATTCGGTTTATATTCCATACGTCAATATGAATAACTATTTTATTGATAAGTATGGAAGTTTTGATTACAAGCATGCAAATAGTATTTTGGTTACCAAATTAATGGATGAATCCAAAAATAATGACACTAAAACTATGTGGGTTCATTTTGCTCAAGGGCATTTTGAAATTATTGTGATTCAAAATCAAAAATTGCTTTTATTCAATTCATTTGAATATCAATCTCCGGAGGATTTCCTATACTATTTATTATTTACTTCCGAACAACTCCAAATGAATCCAGAAAATTTACCTTTGGAATTAATTGGAGATATTACTACAGACTGCCCATTTTACAAAATAGCTTATAAATACATTCGCAATATCAACTTAAAAGAGGTTGAAGATTTGCGATGGAACAATTATTTTTCTGAGGCCGAAAACAGAAAACATTTTATACTTTTCAACTCATGAGAATCATTTCAGGAAAATTCAAAGGCAGACGCATCTCTCCTCCAAAAGGACTTCCCGTGCGTCCCACAACCGACATGTCAAAGGAAGCTTTATTCAATGTATTGAATAACCATTTCAATTTTGAAGGATTAAAAGTCTTAGACTTATTTTCAGGAACAGGAAATATCAGTTACGAATTTGCTTCTAGAGGAAGTTCGCCTATAACTTCAGTTGATGGTGATTTTGGTTGTGTAAAATTTATAAAACAAACGGCAGACGAATATGACTTTAATATTGCTGCTACTAAAAGTGATATTTTTAAGTTTTTAGAAAGAAACAATGCTTCGTACGACATTATTTTTGCTGACCCTCCCTATAATTTTGATCAAAAAACTTTTGAAAAAATAGTTTCTTTAATCTTTGAAAGAAACAGTTTGAATGATGATGGAATGATGGTTATTGAACATTCTAAATACACCAAACTGGATCACATGATTCATTTCTCCTTCAAAAAAACGTACGGAGGATCTATCTTTAGTTTTTTTGAGATAAATAATGCTACCGAAGAAGTTTTAGAGGAAAATGGTAATGGCGAAGAGGAGTAATTACTTCGCTATTTTTTCCAGAATAAACATAGTATTAAACGTCAGCTTTGATAGTTGACAACCTTTCCCAAACCATTTTATAGCTTGGTGTTTCCACCTCGTATTTAAGCCCCTCATTAACAACATACTCTATTAACGAAGCTAATTCAAATTTATTTCCTGCTCGAATATCTCTATTCATTGATGAAGTTTCATCATGAGGAGATTTTTCAAGTTTCAAAATCGTTTGCAAAATAATATCATTAGGTAAATCCAAGCCTTTAACTGCTGCTAACAAAGTGATTTCGTGTAATAAGGCAATATAGAGTTGGCGACTTTCGGCATTCTCTAAAATCTGACCAATACTTTGATTAAAATAAGAGGTAGCCGAAGCTAATGCTGAAATAAAAATAAATTTCTCCCAAACGGTCTCTTCAATGGTATCAACCAAATAGCTCTGGATTTTGGCTTGTTGAAAAAGCACTTGCAGTTTTTTCAATTTCCCCATAGGAGCCGTTGACGAACCAAAAAACAATTTTTCATATAATCCCATTTTGCGAATTACACCTGGAGTTTCAATCTTAGAGACGATATAAACACAGCCCAACAAAACTTCAGTATCTGGAAACAAAATTTGGATACGTTCGGCAGCATCTACTCCATTATATAAAGGAAGGATTAGTGTATTCTTGGTAATACAACCTGCTATTGAAGCCAAACTAGATTCTATATCATAGGTCTTAGTAGCGCAAATTAAATAATCGAGTTTCCCAATTTCCTCAGGCTTATCAGATATTTTAGATGGAAAAACAGTTAATTCTGATTTATCATCTACAATTTTCAACCCCTTTTCAATAACTTGTTTTTGGGTTAGCCCACGAGCAATAAATACAATTTCGACAGTATCCGAATCAACAAATTCCTTGGCCAAAAGTCCACCAAAGTAACCTCCTACTCCACCTAATCCTAATATTCCTATTCGAGTATGCATTTTTTGAAAAAGTTAAAGGTTAGAGGTTAGTTGGTTAAAAAAGGGTTAAACGGTTAATCGATTATGTGGTTAATTAGTTAAACAGTAACACTTAAACAATTAACCCCTAAACTTTTAAACAATTAATCCCTAACCATTTAAACTTTAACCTAATAAAAAAAACAGACCTATAAGCCGGATTCTGTCACCGATAAATCGGAGCCTTATCATTTATCTAGGCTTACAATTACTCGTAAGCTCAAGCTATCTACCCTTCAGCAACGGACGAGAAATCCTTAAATGCTGATATACTTGATATTTCACCGCATAGAGTTTACCTGGTTTCACTACAGCATTACCTGTACATACTTTCTGTTGCACTTGTCCTAATCGATCCTGAATAAATTCAAAACAAACCGACGGGTGTTACCCGCTATGCTTCTCTATGGTGTCCGGACTTTCCTCTTTATTCCGAACTTGATTCGGAACCTTATGAAATTTAAACTAAAAATCAGCAGGTACTGAAACGAGTTCAGCACAAAGCGATAAGGCGGTCTGTGATGCAAATTTACATTATTTCAAGCGTTTTTTCATTTTTAATGATATACTTTAACAAGAGATTTGTAAAGAATTAATTTTAAAACAGTTATCTTTAAACATCAACTTAAAACATCCTTATTATGTCCCGAATGTATCACTATACCTCCGTATCCAAAGCTTTAGACCAACTAAATGAAAAAGGCTTTACTTATGATTATAATATAAATGAAGCTGAAATCGTTAAAGATCCCAGTAAGTACGAGATTGTACACATTTACAGATACGAAGGCGACTCGAATCCTGATGACGAAGCGGTAGTCTATGGCATTAAATGTAGTTCTGGAAAGAAAGGGGTTTATGTGGCTGGTTTTGCGGCAAATTCTATCAATGAAGCTCACGAAGTGCTTATTCAAATCAGCATCAAAGACCGTTATAAATAGTTGATAGAAATAGTACGATAAACTATGAATACAATTGCGCCCTCTTAATCATAGTTCGCTAATTAGAATTCAAAATTTGTTTATAAGATTGTAAAATATCAGTCTGAACCTATTTAAAATCTTATAAAAATAGTTCAGCATATTCATATGAATAACAGGCTTAACTAATTAGAAGCCTCATGTAAAAAGTCACTTATTTAACCTAAAAATGTTATTATGAACCAAAACCACTCTTATGGAATTTTGGGACAGACTGCTCCAAAATGGGAAGTTTCCAGTTGGATTAATGAAAACGGGGAACTTGATGACCGTATTGATTTTGGAAATTATATAGGTAAAAAAAGAGTTTTGTTCTTTTTCCAAGATTGGTGTCAAGGTTGTCACACTATTGGATTTCCGGCTTTAAAGAGATTGATAACAGTATTAGTTAAAAATAAAAATATTGCTATTTTTGCTATTCAAACTGTTTTTGAAGGGCAACTTGAGAATACCTTTGACAAACTCCTCGTAAATCAAAAAAAATACGCTTTAAAAATACCTTTTGGACACGATAGTGGCGATGCGACTACCCTTTTTATTTCTAAAACAATGCAGCATTATCAAACTAGAGGGACACCTTGGTTTGTTATTATTGATTCAAACGGGATCGTTGTTTTCAATGACTTTCATCTCAATTCAAAAACGGCAATAGGTTATTTACAATCTACACAAGATTAATTATGCTTAAATGGCTCGACATCATCAAATATGCAAACTACGGAAACCCTGCTTCGGATAATAAAATAGAGAAATCAGAGGAAGAATGGAAACTAGTTTTGACCAATGAAGAGTTTGTTATTACCCGTCAAAAGGGAAATGAAAGAGCTTTTAGTTCCGAGAGTTACAACTTAATTAGCGCCGAAAAATATGCTTGTATCTGCTGCCAAACCCTTTTATTTAATAGTAACGAAAAATTCAAGAGTACTACAGGATGGCCTAGTTTTACGCAACCTTTAAATAAAAATGCTGTTGCTTTTCATAAAGACGGTTCGGCAATTGAAGTAGTTTGCAATAGTTGCGAAGCGCATTTAGGATATGTATTCCCTGATGGTCCACCACCAAGCGGTTTGCGGTTTTGTATTAATGCTATTGCTTTGAAAAAAATTGATTCGGAAGAAAGAAAATGCACTTTTGGTGGCGGTTGCTTTTGGTGTACAGAAGCCCTTTTTCAACAATTGAAAGGTATTATTAAAATTGAAAGTGGTTATAGCGGTGGACGAATTTCGAATCCTACTTATAGAGAAGTTTGTAGTGGTACCACGGGTCACGCTGAAGTTATAGAGATTAGTTATCTACCTAATGAAATTAGCTTTTCGGATTTGGTACGGATTCATTTGACATCCCACAATCCTACTCGCCCACAATTAGAGGAGAAAGAATGGGGAACTCAATATCGAAGTATTCTATTTTATAGAAATCAAATAGAGAAAGACGCCGTAAACGATATGATCAAGGAAATTCAAATAGCGTACGACAATCCAATTGTAACTGAAGTTGTTCCTTTTGAGTATTTCTACAAAGCAGAAGAACGCCATCAAAATTATTACAACCGCAACCCTAATGGTGGTTATTGTAAAAGTATAATAGACCCTAAATTAAAGAAATTCAAAACCTTATATCAATCCAAATTAAGATAAAAAACTCTAAAAAATAAGATTATGAAAAAACCAAGTATTCCTCAAAAAGAACCTTATGTAATTAAGGTTTCTGCCGGTACTTATGCGTGGTGCGCTTGCGGCGAAAGTAAAAACCAACCTTACCGTGACGGCTCACATAAAAAAACAGACCTTAGTCCTATTATAGAAATCATAACCTAAGAAAAAACAGTGGCTTGGTGTGGATGCAAGCAGTCTGGTAACGTACCATTTTGCGATGGGACACACAAATCCTTATAAACCCAATAGCTTAAATTTTCAATAAATAGGTGGGTGAACGGGGTGTTTTTTGCCCCAGATCGAAGCGGCAGCCCCGAGTGAAAAAAAGCTTTTTTTTACGGGAGTTACAGAGCGACCGAAGGAAGCTCCTGTAACTCCCTTGTAAAAAATGCTTTATGAATGAGGGCTATAGAATAGTGCTGGATTAGGCCCTTAAAAAATTATTCAATAGGAATAGCCAACACAGGAGTCGAATATTCCGTAGCAATTTTTTTAGTCAAACTAGAATGAAATAAGCCTTCAAAAAAGCCTTTTTTGTAGGTGAGCATTGTAAGTATATCGATGTCTCTTTGTAAAATAAAATCCAGAATCGTTTCTTTAACTTCATTAGAAATAATTATAGTAAAAGTCACAGAGTCATTTTCAAATTCTTTTTCCCATTCTTTCACAGTAGCTTCATCAACATCTGACTCATTTGTTTTCACATACAAACACTTGATTTCAGCATTTGTTTTACGAGCAATTTTCAAGACATTTTTTAATGCTTTTTTATCTTTAGGCCTAAAGCGAGTGGTAAACCCAATGGTGTGAATTTTTCGAAAAGGCACATCATGCGGCACACAAAGCATGGGCACACTGATATCAGTTATCACATTACCCGAATTAGTCCCTAGGAAAAAAGATTCCCAACCTGAAGCCCCCGAGGTCCCCATGACTACAAAATCGATATGATCTTCTTTAATGGCTTTTTTAATATTAAACGTTAAATCTCCATCCATTAATCGGTGGGTCATTTTAATCTTGTCTAAATTTCGTTCTTCGGCAATGGCACGAAGTTTAGGAATTTCATCTTTAAACATGTCAAATTGCGCCAATTCTAACGATTCATAAATGACCATATAGTTTTCTGGAAAAAACTGATTGTCCACTACTGGCAATTCAAAACTATGTAGCACGATCAACTCGCCTTGCATGGTTTTGGCTAGTTCTAGAGCATGAACGAAGGCATTATTTGCGACTTCGGAAAAATCAGTGGGAAATAAAATACGTTTCATATTACAAAGGTTTACGGTAAGATAGTTTCAAATCAGATTTAAAAATAAGATTTTTTTTAATTATATATTGCATAAATTTTCTAAATTTCATTAGGCATGAATTGCTAAAACAGGAATTTGGATATCTGATGGTGTTTTTTTAGAATAATTAGGCACAAACATAGCTTCAAAAAAACTGTTTTTATAGGTCAACATAGATAAAACTTCTATGTTATGATGTTCTATAAAATCCAAAGTCACTTGTTTGATTTGGTCGCTTTGAGTCGTAAAGAATGTGATAGGTTCTTTATTAAATTCATTATCCCATTCTCTAATGGTACCTGTAGTTACTTCAGTATTAGCATTTTTTATATGTAAGCATTTGATTCTTGCATCTAAACTTTTGGCTATGTCCAATGTAGTATGTAGCGCTTTCTTATCCTCAGGACGGTAATGGGTTATGAAACCAATGTCTTTTATTTTTTTATACTGAACGCCATCAGGAATACACAACATAGGAACTGATAATCCTAAAATTACCGATCCCGAATTAGACCCTGCAAATAGTGCTTCCCATTCGGCTGCGCCAGAGGTTCCCATGATTACAATGTCAATAGCATCCTCTTTAATTGATTTTTTTATATTTTCGACCAAATCCCCTTCCATTAAGCGATGGGTCATTTTAATCTTAGTAAAATGATGTTCTTCGATTATTTCGCGAAGTTTGGGAATCTCATCCTTAAACAAATCAAAATGTGCTAATTCCATTGTATCATATACTTCAGTGAAGTTTTCAGGAAAAAATTGATCGTCAATAGGAGGTAAATCATAGGAATGTAATAAAATAATCTCACCTTGAACAGCGTTGACAAACTCCAAAGCGTGAACAAAAGCATTGGTAGCAACTTCAGAAAAATCAGTAGGAAATAGAATGCGTTTCATTTTAAATCATTTAAAAGATTAAACACTTACTCTCCCATAAAGATACAATTTTAACCTATTAATTCCCAGTAATTACTGCTTAATAGTTTTCCTTTTGACAATACTACATTAGATTTAGTACCTTTGCAGCCAATACAAAACAAAATGCTAAACAACGATTCTATAGTGGCTTTGGCCACACCATCTGGTGCGGGAGCCATTGCTGTAATCCGAATTTCAGGTCATAATGCAATTACCCTTGGGAATTCGGTTTTTAAGTCTATAAAAAACAAAGATTTAACTATCCAAAAAACACATACGCTACACCTTGGTCATATCATGGATGACACTAAAACCCTAGATGAGGTTTTGGTGTCTATCTTCAAAGGCCCAAACTCCTATACTGGCGAGAACACCATTGAGATTTCCTGCCACGGTTCTACTTATATTCAGCAACAAATCATTCAGTTATTGCTTCGCAAAGGCTGTCGAATGGCCGATGCGGGAGAATTTACACTTCGTGCTTTCTTGAACGGGAAATTGGATTTATCACAAGCCGAAGCCGTTGCCGATTTGATTTCTTCTGACAATGAAGCCAGTCACCAAATTGCCATGCAGCAAATGCGTGGTGGCTTCTCTAACGAAATTGCAAAACTTCGTGAGGAGTTATTGAATTTTGCTTCACTAATCGAATTAGAACTGGACTTTGCCGAGGAAGATGTAGAATTTGCTGACCGTACGCAATTCAACGAATTGCTCAACCGCATTGAGTTTGTCCTTAAACGCTTAATCGACTCTTTTGCAGTTGGAAACGTAATCAAAAACGGAATTCCAGTTGCTATTGTTGGAGAACCTAATGTTGGGAAATCGACTTTACTTAATGCTTTGTTAAACGAAGAACGCGCCATAGTATCTGATATCGCGGGAACTACTCGTGATACAATTGAAGACGAATTGACTATTGGCGGAATCGGTTTCCGTTTTATAGACACTGCCGGAATTCGTGAAACTCAAGATGTAGTTGAGAGTATCGGAATCAAGAAAACGTTCGAGAAAATTGAGCAAGCACAAGTTGTTCTTTACTTGTTTAATAGTTTGGAATTTAAAATATCCGGTTTACAATTTCAAGTTGAAATCGAAAAAATCAAGAACAAGTTCCCTCTTAAACCATTAGTTGTAGTAATCAATAAAATTGATTTACTGACTAAAGAAGAAGTTGCCACCATAGAAAACCAACTGGAATCTTTGAATGTTACACTCTTAAAAATTTCGGCAAAACAAAACATTGGTATCGAGGAACTCAAAAATCAATTACTGTCTTTTGTAAACACCGGAGCATTGCGAAACAACGAGACAATCATTACCAATACAAGACATTACGATTCTCTACTTAAAGCTTTGGACGAAATATCAAAAGTAAAATACGGTATCG
Organism: Flavobacterium ovatum; assembly: GCF_040703125.1. Lineage (NCBI taxonomy): Bacteria > Pseudomonadati > Bacteroidota > Flavobacteriia > Flavobacteriales > Flavobacteriaceae > Flavobacterium > Flavobacterium ovatum. Next base: position 2,831,132 of record NZ_CP160035.1, on the reverse strand, counting down.
AAACCAACCTCAGCAGCGACCTTATGGCGATCGATATCAAAGAAGCTTTGTACCATTTTGGAATGATCACCGGTCAGGTTACCAATGATGAATTGCTGGGGAATATTTTTGCTAATTTCTGTATTGGCAAATAGCAGCACAAAAAATCACAAAACAAAACACAGCAAACCCTTTATTTTAAAGGGTTTTTTCATTTTTACTATTTTCTAATTACGTACTATTTTTACATTTTTCGCAATTATTTGTACCGATTTTGTACCTCGAAATGATGATATTTCTATATTTGTAAAAAGTGGCCAAATTATGTCCCTTATTTACCCTTAAATACCCTTACTTCATCTTAAGTCTATTTATATGAGTTCAAACATGTCAGTAACTAGAATATGCGAGAATTGCAAGAATGCGTTTACAGCAAAAACAACTCAAACAAGATATTGTTCGTTATCTTGCAACAGTAAGCACTATAAAACCAAGCAAAGAAAGAAGTTAATCCAAATAACTAATGATGAATCATTTTCGAAAATTCATAAGATAAAAGAGCCCGTAAAAGACAAAGATTTTTTAACTGTCAAAGAGGCTTCCCTCCTATTGAATATGTCAACAAAAACTATTTACAGACTGATCGAAAGAAATGATATTAATTCCTTTAATTTCTCTGATAGAAAAACAACTATTAGAAGAAAGGATATCGATTTTTATTTTGATGCCAACCTCAAAATTTTAGAGAAAAACAAACTAGATATTGTAGCTGATTACAGTTTTGAAAATTCGTATAGCATTCAACAAATTCAAGAAAAGTTCAAAATTTCAAGTGCTGCTTTATACAATATCATTATTAAATTTAAAATTCCAAAAAGGAAGCAGGGAAAATACACTTTGGTCAAAAAAGAACACATAGAAAAATTACTAACATAAAAAACTATGAGCAACGTAACATTAAGATACAAGAAGATTAGTGGAGACAAACTAAGTCTTTACTTAGATTACTATCCTCCCATCATAGATTCAAAAACAGGAAAAGAAACCAGACGTGAATTCCTCAAATTCCACATTCATGAAAACCCTAAGAATGCTGAGGAAAAAAAACACAATTCACAAACAAACGATTTGGCTGAAATTGTAAAAGCTAAAAGACTAGTGCAGCTAAGAAATAGAGAGTTCGGATTGAAAGACAACATAAATCTGAACGTTAACTTTATTACATTTTATCAATCTATTGTTGATGATTATTTCAACAAAGGAAGTAACTCAAATTATCAGTCGTGGAAAGCTTCTTTGAATCACTTTAAATTCTTGTATGGTGACAAAATTATGAGCCAACAACTTAGCCTTAACCATGTCAAAAAGTATCGTGCTTACCTATTGACGGCAAAAACCACTAGAGGAAAAGCTGAAAAGCAATTATCTGTAAATACCGCTTCCTCTTACTTCAAGAATTTCATAGCTATTTTAAAATTAGCGTTTGACGAAAAAATAATAACTGAAAATTTAGCCGAAAAAGCAGAATACATTAAAGAGCAAGAAACACATAGACAATACTTGACCGAAGAAGAACTCGGTGTCTTATGGAATACCGAGATTAAAATTGAAAAAGTAAAACACATGGCGTTCTTTTCGGCACTAACAGGTCTTCGTTTTGTGGATGTCAATAACCTAGATTGGAATGATGTTTTTAACGACAAACATCAAAATCATTACATCATTCTACGGGAGCAGAAAACAAAATCTATTCAGAATCATCCTATATCCAAAACAGCTTATGATATTTTGAAGAAACAAGATACTACAGATGGATTCATATTTGGAAAAATTGAGTACCACCAAATAGTAAGACCTATGAAGGAGTGGATAGAAAAATCAGGTATTAGAAAAAAGATCTCTTATCATAACTTTCGACATAGTTATGCTACATTGCAATTGGCTAATGGAACAGACATATACACAGTCTCAAAATTACTAGGACATAAAAACGTCTCTACTACGCAGATTTACACCAAAGTATTAGACAAAAATAAAATTGAAGCCGCAAACCGAATAAATTTAGACTTAGATGGAATATCTTAAAGAACATAAAAACATTATCAAAAAAGAAGCTAATTCGGTAAAGAAATTTATAATTACTTTTTTACAAAATGAGGATGAAAAAGGAAGAAATACTGATAGAGCAGTTTCTGATTTAGCAGATCTATTTTATCAAGAATACCTTTCAAGCAACTTAATTGAAAAACATAAAGAATATTTCAAAAAAATCATTAATGATTTAAGATTTCACAGCTATAACTATGATCCTAAAAAAGTTGACAGGATCCTTAAAACATTAGAAAATGAAGTTTATGGAAATTTTATGGAAATCAAAGAAACTTTTTCTAAACATAAAATAGAAGATTATGAAATATTTGAAAAATTGACTTATGAAAGTTTTTTTTCTCAAATATTAAAATACACTTTGTATCAAAAAGTAAATGCAAGATTAGAAAATTCGATTCCACATTTAATAGAAGCTATAAAGCTTTTTTACGAGCTAAATAATTACACTGATTTTAGTACTACTTTTTTAATTGACGAAAGTGAAAAGATTACAGTTCTTAAAATCAATAATATTTTCAAAAAATATGGACGGAAATTTGACTTGAAAAAAATTACTCATAAGTCTAGTAATGAAAAATCAATTATTGATAAAATTAAATCAACTTTTGATGAAAATGAAAAGATAATATTATTGAATCTAGCTTTTTTTCAGGGCGATACAATTGAGAAAACAGAAAAATTAAAATTAATTCTGCTAATTGGAGAACTAACTGATTATAGTTTATTCGAAGGGCTTGCAAAAAATAGTACTTTTTACAAAAAAGTAGCCTCAGGAATCGATCATTATGGAAAGAAGAATCAGGAAGTTTATCTTGATAGTATTTTGCTTAAAATTGAAACATTAGAACTCAATATAACAAAAGGGTTTTTAAGAAAACTTAAAAGTATTTCAATAGGTACAAAATAAAACATCTACATAAGAAAACAACAAAAATAAAACATCTGAAGAATATCAGATGTTTTTTCATGTACAAACACAACCAAAAAAAACACTAAACATCTAAAAAACAAAAACTTATAAAACAAAGTTTTGATGAACCGCTATCCGACACCCATTTAATTATCCTTACATCCCTCATACTTTTGGTTTCAAATAAAAACACAATAATATTTAAACCAAAAAATTATGACCAATTTTAACATGCCATTTTCAGAGATTATAAATCTAATCTCTGACCAAGTAGCCGAAAAGGTTTTAAAGAACCTTACTCCCTCAACTCCTTCCAGTGAAGATACCTTTATGAACATCGATGAAACTTCAAAACTCATCGATCTTACAAAACCAACTGTCTATGGTCTCGTGCACAAAAACAAGATCCCCTACCACAAAAAAGGAAAGCGTTTATACTTTTTAAAGTCCGAAATTTTAACATGGTTAAAGAGTGGAAAGCATCAAACTAAATGTGAACAAGAAGATCTAGCTGATGCTTACTTATTGAAAAACAAACTTTTTTAATCGTTAACCTAACGTTATACTTACGCACAATGGACAATTATTTATACAAATGCCAGTACTGTGGCAAAGAATTCAGACCAAACAGAAGAAATAAACAAAAATTTTGCTCCAACAGTTGTAGAGTTGGAGCATTCAATCTTAAAAAAGAAAAAGGCCTTGGCTTACCAGTAAATGAAGTAGAAAAAAAAGCTCCTTTAAAAGTCGAAAAAATGAGTTTTGCAGGTGTGGGTAATGCTGCTGTTGGAACACTAGCGGTAAATGCAATTACTTCGCTATTTACAAAGGAGGAAGACAAAGTAGCTACGAAAGGAGATATGAAAGATTTACTAGCTAATTTAAAACAACGGTATCAACCAGTTAAAAACCTAGCAAATAGACCTGATGGCACAAAACCATTTTTTGACAGTCATACTCAAACTATTGTTTATCTCACTAAATCCTTTTAATGATGGAAATAAACAATATAAATGACGTTCAAATTGGTATTGAAAATGCTAAACAGGATGCAATGCCTTTAAAAGAAGTAGCGCTGACACAATTAACTCAAATCTTAAAGCTTTTACCAATTAATATGTCAAATATAGTAGAAGAAGCTTTCGATTACCAACGCATTCCTAAGGAATACTTATTGAGTTCCATACTGTTTGCTTACAGCAATGCCGCAGGACTTGCTTTTAAAATGAATGCCTTAGGATTTACAAACTATGCAAATCTATTCTTTACTATCATTGGGAGCCGAGGAGATGTTAAGTCATTAGCAATTGATTTAGCGACGGATCCGTTAAATGATTACGATTCTAAAAGCTACACTGAATATGAAAAACTTAAAAGCGAGGCAGAAAATCTAGATGGAATTAATAGAAAACAGTTGTTTATTCAAGATTCAACTGTTGAAGCTGCCATGTTTACACATAGTAAGAACAAGCTTTCTTTAGGATTATTAGTTGACGAATTATTTGGCATTATTCAAAGAATGTCTAATAAAAATTCAAACGAGGGTGCAGTTTGGAGATCATTCTTTCTCCAAGGGTATAACAATAAATATATTGAAGTTACACGAAAGACGACTGATTGCTATAGAATAGATAAATCATACCCAACTCTTATGGGTTCGATGCAAAAAGAATTCATCCCACAACTATTTGCTAACGGTAATTTAGAGAGCGGTTTTATTGATAGAATTTTATTTACTACCAAATTGACACAAAATAATATAATGTCTGCTCAAAATATTTCACCAGTTGTACTGGAAAATTATTCTGAAGGATTAATCAATTTATATAAATATCGTCTAGTAAATGAAGAGCAGATAGGGATTATATCTACTGAACTAAAATTGACTGATAGTGCCCATTTGAAGTTAATGGAATACGTGCAAAATCTAATAAATAAGCAACAAAACTTAGGCAATATATTATTTCAATACAATGCAAAGATGCAGATTTCGATACATAAAATTATAATTCTAGCCCATTTAATTAATCACACAGAAAATGATGATTATAATACTCTCATCACAGTTGAAACTGTAGAACTTGCCATCCTAATAAATGAATTTTATTTGACCAATTTTAAAATCATAATAGAGGAGAATTTATCTAAGCAAACTATGAAAATTGAACTAGATGATATAATCAAATATGCCATTAAAAATAATAAAACTCAAAAAGAAGTGGTTGCAATTTCAAACTATAATAAATCAACGGTTTCAAGACATTGGAATAAAATAGCACAGCATCAACCTGCAACTCGCAACTAACTCAAAAAACCACCTCAACATTATCAAAATCAACATATTAACAACTAAAACAATACTGAATATTAGTTGCAAGTTGCATAAATTAAAATACATACATTATGTTTACTAAAGTATTTACTCACTACAAATTCAATCCAAAAAGAAATTACAAACTAGTAACACCATGCTGTAATAGAACGAATAAGGACGGTAAGTTCATTAATTATCTAAACCTACCCGATCAATACGGCTATTGCCATTCCTGTGGAAAACAAACCATTCCTCCACCTATTTATAAAGATGAAAATGGAAATGAATTTACATGGAATTCAATTCAGAATAGATTTGAAAAACATGATGGGGTTTTTAAAAATAATTCCGTTCACAGCAATCCTGCTCCTATAGCAAAGCCAACAATCAAGTATATTAATGAAGCGATAATTTGGGAACATTTTAATCACAATCCTGAGAACAATCTTCTCTCCTATTTACGTAAAACCTATGGTAACGAAAAAGTAGATGATATAAAACTATCCTATACTTTAGGCAGTACGATTGATGGCGGCACAGTATTCTGGAATATCAACTCCGATTTAAAAGTTCAGAAAGCTAAAATTTGCTATTACAACGAAAATGGTAAAAGAACTAACAAATTCAAAGTACCCTATAAAAATGAAGATGGTTACTATGCTTGCTTATTTGGAGCGCACTTAGTCTATAAAGGAATTAAAGGAAAACATACCATTATTCTGGTTGAAAGTGAGAAAACTGCAATTGTTGGTGCTATTTTACTGCCACAGTACGTTTGGGTAGCTTATGGTGGAATTAATGGTTTGACAGATGAAAAAACCAAATGCTTAATCGGTCATTCTGTAGTTATAATTCCTGATATGAGCGAAAATGCTGTTGCTATCATGTACGACAAACTGATTCATCTTCGCTCAATGGGTATTAATGCTTCTATCTGGGATATGACAAAAGGGAGAACTGATCAAGAATTAAAAGATGAAAGTTTGTATAATTGTGATTTGGAGGATGTGTTTAGGAACTTAAATATAGAACTTTAAAAATCCAGTTCACATCCCATTCTACTTGCGAATTCTTTTGCTACTGAATAAGAAAATATATTTGCAGATGAATATAAAGCAATTTTCATTAGATTTGCTTTTTGAGTTTTCACATCAGAATCGCATAAGAAAGCGATGTCACTTTTATTAAAATTAACACCTTTATTCATTCTCCTGATATACTTACCTAGATCATTATTCAAGTCTAGTACTTCATCATCACTTAAAAAGAAAGCTTCAAAAATTTCTTTATATTCATTCATGGCAATCTTTCTATCGGGTCTTTCAAATCTCTCCCCAAAAGAATTTTTCAACCACTTTATTAAAGTCTTTTTACTAATACCAAATTCTTTAGCAATATTTTCTTTAGTTGTGTACAATATGACTTTTAGCAGTTCCTTTGATTCTTCTCGTGTTTTCCCTTCTAGATCAATATTAAATAAAGTTTTAATTTGATACTCTGCCAATTGTTTCTGGATTTGAAACATTCTTTCTAAACCTTTCGGGTTAGTAACTAAACTAAATAATTCATTTCGATGTTCGTGGAGTTTAGATTCTAATTGAATTATGTCCATAATGCCTCCTAATTGCACTATTTCTGACAGTCTCAAATAAAAATCTAAATTTATTTCCTTCATTAAAATATCCGAAATCTCTTCATCGCTTTTTGATTGCTCTTTTAATGCAGTCAAATGAACTTTTAATTCATTTTCACCACCGTATAACGTATTCAAAATATTATTAAACATTTCTTCTTTTTTCTCCAAAGGTAAAGTTTCAAACCTTTTTAGGTAGTTTGCTCCAAATTGCTTAAACATAAAATTACTTATCTATAAATTAAAAAAATATTTAAATCTAAGTCTCATAATTTTCTTAAAATTAATTTTCAAAAAGATTATAAAACCTGTTTTCATTAATCATGATTAAATTCCCAATCATCTGCATAATTATCATCATCCCAATCACTATCAGTATCTTTGTTCATACTCATTTGTGGTTTATTGCCTTCACGAGATTTAAAATATGCTCTATTATTAGGGTTTAATTGATTTGATCTATTGTCCACTGATTTTTGAGAATTAGAGCTTTTTCCTGTATTTACTTGTTTGTTTTTTGCCATTTTATTTTACTTTTAAAGGTTAATATTTCAAAAATAAATCAAACAAAAAATACAAATCCAAATTCTGCCCGATAACACTTTATACTATCAAATCCCAGGAACAAAACAAGCACAATCCCTACTTAATATTTTTTAAGAACGGACTTAATGCATTTTCAAATTTTGGTAGCGTGGTAATAATAAATTCATTCATTTCTAGCCAATCAGTCTTCCTAAATAAATTTACGCCTTGTTTTTCTATTTTTATTCTACTCATTTTATTTTCAGGTTGTTTTTCCCATTCTAGCTGTTGTCCAAATGTCTCTTCAATTGTTTCTTTATTCCTTAAGAGCTTTTTGAAATACAATTTGTTTTTATCTTTACTAGATGTTAAAATAGTCAATTCGATTCTAACATACATCTTGGTTATAACAAGTGTATAGGACAAGCCAGCTGTCCCTGCTCCCGATGAAATCCAATGATCTTTTGAAGCACTCACATTATTAAATAATGTAGTATTCTCTAATAACGGTAGTAACTGAGTCCAGTACTTTTTTCTTACTTCAAAGCGGCTTGGCTCGATCTCAGAATCAGTCGTAAGCGAATATTTGATACTTAACTCCTCCTCCATTTCAAATAAAGTCAAAAGTCTTTTTAAAGTACCAAACTTGCTACTACTATCAATGTTAGACTCCATAAACCACCCATTAGCCACTTCTTGTGAAGCTCTAAAATCTGACGAATTTCTAGTGATTTTAAAAACGTCTGGACTGCTAACCAATAATTGTGAATTCTTTGCGTATAAGGTACGAACAACACCAAAATACATTTGAGCCACTGCATCTTCTTCTATCTTATTGTTTTCAAAAATATAGTATTCTAGTTTTTTATTTCTAGGACTTTCGGCATCAAAGATATTTTGCTCTTCAGAATCGTTAGTTTCAGAGATAATAACCGTTGGGAATTCCCAAATCTTTAAAAAACGTTCATAAATGATCGCTTGACGCTCTTCGTATTTTTCGATATTCCAATGGTCAATTTTTTTTAGATAGGAATTCAACCATAAACGACTAAAACTGTAACCTTGTTCGTTACCCTCTTTATTCATTTCTTTTTTATCCAAGAACGACTTATTGCTCAAAGCTCCATTGTTTCCTGATAAGGTTAAGTTTCCTATTGTATTAAGATGTTTTTCTTTAAACAGAAAAAACTCTTCTGAAGATAAGTCTGTGCTCCATTGTTCATTTGGATTTCTTGGAAAAATATGTTCAATGGTAATAGCTTCATTATTGGTATTGACATATTCTTTATTATTATAATTCTCCAACAATTCAAACAAGTAATTTCTGTTTTTAGGTTGGGTATTGTATAAATCTTTATCCTTTAAGGCTGTTTTTACATCTTCATTAGTTGGGAACTTGGCGCTTCCTTTCTTTTTTAGTAAAGCTTTCGCTATAGAATCATAATATTCCTCTGTATCCACTTCCGAATACAAACTCATAAAGATTTTATTCAAGGCACTCGTAGGTAAACCTACAATAAACCTTCTCCAAGTATAGGATTGAATCAATTTTAAAATCTTAATTAATTCTGCTGTATCAAGTAAGCCGTTCTCGGTGTCTTCAAATACTTGCAGCAAGAATGGATAAGCCACATTGATCTCCAAACGATTGATGTATTCTAGTTCATTGCGAATACTAGCATCTTTTACTGTCGATGGATTGGCTAATTTTTTGTAATGAGCTGATAATGATTTTATATTCTCTAATTCCTGATAATAGGCTTCTGCTTTCTTATTGTTATAAAGGCTTTTGAACTCAAAATACACCTTGTTTTTGTTGGGTATTTTCTTGTTGCGTAGCGTTAAGTAATCTCTAATGAACTCAGAAACTAGTGAACTTTGTTTCACTAAATCTTTGGCATTTTCCTCTATAGGGCTCCATACAGTTTCAAAAATTCTGTTTTGTTCTTTGGGTTCTAAATCCATTAGAATGAAGTTACGAATCAGATCCGATTGTGATAAATCCAAACCTGTTGAATTCAAACTTTCAAATATACGTTGCGGATCATCCTTGTCTCTGTCTAGGGATATTTGGACAAATACTAAACTATTCAAACCTTTTAAAATCAAATCGAAGTTACCCTCGTTTATGTTACTCCTGAAAAAGTTGTAATTCTCTATTACATTCGAAAAACCATCAAACTCTTTCTCTGTGCCTACCATAATAGCTTTAAAAGCTAATGAATTAGTATCCGTTTGTTTTAGCTTTAGTTTGCTAGATTCGTTTTTAACATATTGATTGGTCAAGAACATGTTGTACAATCGTTCTGCATCTTGTAATTTATCATTTTCTTTCGCAAAACGATACAAGGCAACATATAGAATATTAATGGTTGTCAATCGCTGCTGTCCATCAATAATGACCAATTCTTTTACTTCGTCGATAAGGTGAATACCTTCATGAATATATACTATACTCCCTATAAAATGTGTTCCTCTTTTCTCTGTTTCTACACCAATAATATCGTGCAGTAATTCATTACACTCTGCATTTTTCCAGTCGTAATTACGCTGATATACAGGTATAACAAATTGTACACTGGGTGCTTGTAAAAAGTTATTTATTTGTAATTGATTGGCAATCATGATTTGGCATTTGTAAGTATTTATTCTATCATAAATACTTTTATTAGAAATTATATATTTTGAAAATGGGTAACATACTTTTACGTTTGTAACTTAATTAACCTAATTATCAAGGAATACTAAAACGTTCTTTTACCATCTTCATAAACGCATCACTATCGATCGGATTCATTACAAACTTATCCAATTCTTTGGCAACGCTTTCATAGGAGTCATCTCTGTAATATCTTTCAACTATTATGTTTATTCTATCTCTATAGATCAGTTCGGCAATATGACCACACAAAACTGCTTTCATATCATTTTGATCGTAATATTTAGCGTGATCTTTTCTAAACTGTTCTGTTAGGTCATAAATACTATAACCATTAGAAACTACAGAGCGAAAAGTTTCTATTTTTTTTTCGAAATCAATTCTGCCAAACTCATCACTGCTAGAAGCAAAATAATATTTCAATCTATGAGGTATATGCACCTTTTTTTGAATAGTTGTAAATCGTACCATATTCTGTTGGTTATTTATTATTCTTCCTTTTTGGGTTTAATTATCCTTTCAAACTTCTCTCTCCCTGTCGCTGTTGGAATTTCTTTTGTTCCATACTTTGTAGATGTCGTATTCCACCATGCACTTGCGGATGGATGCGGAACAGAACCAATATATGGTAATGCTTTTCGTTGTGTTTCTGTTGTATTTACAATAAAATCTTTATACGCTTTACTGCTCACAAAAATGATTTTATCTAACTTCAATACATCAATTAATACTAGTAAATTATCTAAGGCTATTGCACTATCTCGTTTATCAATTTGTATTGAATCTCCTTTCTTTTCTGCTGGGCGTTGAAAGTAGTTGATATAGACACATTCATCAAATAATTGAGAATTTTTAAAAACTGTCTTGTAGGCAGTTTCTAAATTTTTAAAAATAGTCAGTGCAGGTTCAACTTTTCTTAATTTTCTTTGTTTGAAATAAGTTAGTAACACGCTACGCGTTTTAAACCAATCAATTGATTCAATTAGCCTTGAATATATTTCTTCGGGATTGTTATACCAACCATCAGCTGTAATACAACCATCAACATAATGACTTTCGGCTACAATCATTATTCGCTGTTTTACGTCATCAAAATTTTTACCAATATGAGGTAAATAATTAGGATGAATTTGTAAATGATTTAATTTACTTTTTAGCAAATTATCATAATTTTGAATTGTGTCTTTTTCCATATTTGTGTATTAAACTTCCTCCCCCTGCAAAGCCTCTCTTAAAACCTGTTGCAACAATATTTTATTATAGCCTTGACTTTCTTTTATACTTTGCTCCAAGCCATCACAAAACCCCATTAACTCCTCCAACTTGGCTACAATTTGCTCTTGCTCGTGAAGTGGTGGAAGAGGAATTAAAGAGGATTTTATATCAGATACATTAACATGTTTAGCACCTATGCCTCTATGTTTCTCCAAAAGTCTTTTCTTATATTCGTCATCCGTAACAACAAATTTTAGATATTTTGGTTTAATAATATTAGAAGCCCTGAACAACATAACTCTCTGACCTAAACATATATTTTTATCTGATGGTATAAATGTTGCTAATCCTATAGAGCCTTCTCTTGCATATACAATGTCATTTTCTTTAGGTATTAGTCTTTTAATTCTATCTAAATAGCTTTCTCTCGAAAGCCCTCTTAATCGAGTTATCTCACCTTTATCATTTATGCAATTTGTATCTATTCCAAAGTATTCTGTTTCCATATCAGTGTATTGTGGAGTAGAATGGGGACAATCTATTATATAATCACAAATTTCATTTAACCTACACCAAGCCCAATGCTCAGGGGTTTCAAAAGGAATTTCTTCCTCAATAATTAGCGGCAATGGTTTTTCTTTTTTGATTTTTTTTTCGGCAATGAGTTGGGCTTTTTCGGCTTTGATTTTTTTAAGGAGTTGTTGTCCTGTTTCTTTGGTGTTGGTACTTTTTACCAACTTTCCTTGCATGGCTTCACGCAAAAAGGATTGACGCAGTTGTTTTACTAGGTCGAGTTGGTGGGTTAACTCACTTGTTAATGAACCTTTTATATAACTTAAATTGTTTAATTGCTTTAAAATTTCTTTTTGTTCTTCAATACTTGGTAATGCAATTTCATAATTAAAGAATCTATCTTTTTGTAATCGTATCCTTTGCGTTGTACCATCACTACTTTGCTTACAGATATAGTCAAAAAAAGCTGTAGAAGTTATATACAGAAAAAAATCTTTGCTAATCTTAGTTTCATCAGGTTCAATACACCAAAAGTCATTTGTAATTACTGCACCATCTAATTCTTTTGGTACAATTCCAAAAGCACCATTTCTAGCATCAATTCCAGACAATACAAAATCGCCACTTTTAACTGATGACATTGGAGATTTAATTGTAGCGCCTTTCACAATACTTCTAGGAATAACACCTTTATGGTAAAGTTTTATTGTAACCAGTTTGTATTCTTTTTCAGAATCTATCTTTTCAGGTGTTCTTTTTCTTTTAAGAATATCACCCAGCACATATTTCTTCCAACTCATTATTTCACTTCTTGTATTATCAAATTCAACAAAATTACACTACTATTCTTCATCCTTACTTTGTTCAATGCGTTCATAAAATTCGTGTAGTTTGTCTTGTAATAGTTTTTTGTTGGGTAGTTTTATGGTGTATTCGCTAATCATTGTTGGCGAAAGGTTTCGGCTAAGGGCATATTCTACCACTTCGTTGTCTTTGCCTTTGCATAGCAAAATACCAATGCTTGGATTTTCGTGTTCTTTCTTGACATCACGGTCTAATGCTTCGAGGTAAAAGTTGAGTTTACCCAAGTGTTCGGGTTCAAAATCGGTGGTTTTTAACTCAAAAGCGACTAAACATTGTAGGTTTCGGTGGTAAAACAACAAATCAGTTCGATAATCTTTGTTTCCTACTTGCAAACGAAATTCTTCGTCCACAAACAAAAAATCTTTGCCCAATTCGAGCAAAAACTGTTTCATTTGCAAGATGAGTTGCTTTTGTAAATCTTTCTCAGAATGCAATTCGGGTAGGTTCAAAAACTCTAAAACATAGTTCTCTTTGAAGATGTTTTCTATTTCATTGGGCAAAACTCTCGGCAGTGCTGAGAGTTCTTGATTTGGTAAAACTCTCAACACTGTTGAGAGTTTTTCATTACTTAATATAGTGCGCTCAAAATAGGAGCTATTAATTTGTCTTTCGAGTTCCCTTACTGTATATTTTTCGTTGTATGATAATTGCAGGTAAAATTCTCTTTCTTCTGCTGTTTTTAGAGGAAAAATCAATCTATTATGACTCCAGCTTAAAACTCGCCACAGTGTGGCGAGTTTTGGAGAATCATTATAAGTTTCGTAAAACTGCTTCATTCGCCACAAGTTTTTATCCGAAAATCCTTTTAATTCAGGTTCTTGTGTTTGGATAAATTGCGCTAGTTGTTGTACAGTGGCTTTTCCCCAACCTTCATTTTGTGTTCGGGTGGTGATGTATTTTCCAATTTCCCAGTACAAATTAATAAGCTCGGTATTTACCGCTTTAAATGCATTGTATCGAGCCGTTTTTATTAAGGTTATAATTTCCGAAAACTGTGGTTCTATCATTTCACCGCTTGTTTTAATTGGTTCAATAATCCATTACTTTTTTCGAAAGAAACATGTAGCATTTCCATCAATTCGGCACTGTTGTATTCGTGTGCTTCCTCAGCTTTGGTTGGATTTTTTATATCCAAATCATAATTGCGGTCTATGATGGTTTGTATGTCAACTTTCCAAGCAATATCACTTTCCTCACGGTTGTTCCACCATTTTTTAATCGGGTTGAATTCTTTAGCTTGAATCGGTTTTGTTTTGTTGTACGCTTTTTGTCCTTCAGGCAAGCGGTGTTCGTAATACCAAACTTCTTTGGTAGGTGTTCCTTTGGTAAAAAACAATAAATTGGTCGCTACTGTTGCATAGGGTTGAAAAACCGAGTTAGGCAAACGAATAATGGTGTGTAAATTACAATCTTCTAATAGTTTTTGTCGTACACGCTGCTTTACCCCATCGCCCGTAAGTGAACCATCAGGTAAAACGATACCTGCACGACCGTCTTGTTTCAATAAATGAATCATCATAATCAGGAACAAATCGGCGCTTTCTTTGGTTCTAAAATTCTGCGGAAAGTTGGTTTCGTTATTATTGGCTACAATCCCTCCAAAAGGTGGGTTGGCCAAGATAGCGTTGACACGGTGTTTTTCGGTAAAGTTAGACAGCGGTTGGTCTAGTGCATCCCCAAAACGAATGTTAGGCACTTCCATATCGTGCAAAATCAAATTGGTGGTAGCCAATAAATACGGCAAAGGTTTGTATTCCCACCCCATTACATTCTCGGCAATGCTTTTGCGCTCTTCTACACTGTTGGCTTGCTTTTTTAAATGTTCGATAGCACAGGTCAAATACCCACCCGTTCCACAAGCGGGATCCAGAATTTTTTCGCCCAATTGTGGATCGATCATTTCGGTAATAAAACTCGTAATGGCTCTTGGTGTGTAGAATTCCCCACTTTTACCCGCACTTTGCAATCCTTTTAGAATAGCTTCGTACAATTCACCAAAAGCGTGGCGGTCTTTGGCAATATTAAAATCGATTTCGTTTAGTTTATTCAACACCTTACGAATGTTGATGCCGCTTTTCATGTAATTGTTATTCCCCTCAAAAACCTCACGTACAATGAGTGCACGACGGTTGCCCGTACTCACATCAATATTACGCAAAGCCGGAAAGAGTTGGCGGTCTACAAATTCTAGCAATTCGTCACCCGTCATGCCTTCGTCATCACCTGCCCAATTGCCTTTTTTATTCTCCCAATGAAAAAGATCTGGAATGGGTGAGTTATAATCATCATCCATTAGTTCTAATTCTTTGTCTTTGTCACTAAATATTTTAAGAAAGAGCATCCAGCCTAGTTGTTCTATGCGCTGCGCATCACCGTTTAGTCCAGTGTCTTGCCACATGATATTTTGGATGGATTTTAATATTCCTGAAATGTTGCTCATTTTATTTTATTGTGGTGTTTATTATAATTCAATAATTTGATATAAAGCCTTATATATCAATACATTTTTGTTGTTTTGGTTTAATTTAATTTTTTTTTACCAATATCCGATTTGCTATAATTATCAACAAAATATCTTTTTTTTGTTTTTTTATCTATAGTACAAGAGTGTGCTAAAGTCTTTATTTATAAGTGATTGTTGTTTTTTAGAAAATCATTTATCTTTCATTTATCTTTTTTTTGCCAAATAATAAACACGGTTTTTATTTGCTCCACTAAAATCTAACACTTCATCTTTTACCATTTTGAAAATACACTTTCTAACATCAGCAATCGCAACATCTCCTATTTTTGAATGAATAATGGAGGCAGAAAGATTGGGGCTAATTTTTAATACTTCTTCAATCAAAGCTTTTAAACGTGGTGGTTCAACATCACCAATAGTACAAGTACAAAATTTAATTTTATCAGATACAAGACACATAACTAAGCTTCTTTATACAATTCTATTTCTAAATCTCGGATAGCTTCAAGATAGTGCTCCTTGTTTCCAAAATGGCTAATAATCTCTATTGGAGAGCCGAAAGCATCAAAAGGTTTCACTCGCAAAACATCAATATTTTCGATATTTTCTACCCCTTCATCAGCATATTTATCCAATAAGGTCTCTAATACTTTTCTAGCCTGTTCCTCGTATTTGGTAAAGTAATTTCGCTTTTTAACGTTATTGGCTCTGTCTTTTCGAGTCAATGGTTGTTGGTCAAATGCTACATGGCAAATCAAATCAAATAAGTCTAATTCCCTATCAACGGCATCATACAAAGCTTCCACCATTACTCCTTGTTCTTGCAATTCCTGAATGATAGCTTGTTTCTTATCAGCTTCGTTCCAAATCAAAAGAAAGTCATCGAGTGAAGCGTACTTACCTTTGATTATTTCTTTGGTGTAATCCTTCAAGCTTACTGTAATGGGTTTTCCATTCGAATCAAAATATAACTCTCTGCTTACTAGTACTGAAACATCTACACCATTAACGTATTGCTTTACACGTTTTTTATATTCTCCATCTGAACTGGGTTCTCTTACTTCAGGTTTTTCGATTATAATTTCTTCGCCTGTAAGTTCATCAATAATAGGATCAGGATTGATTTCTTCGTCATCAATTATATTTTCCAAATCGGTGCCTTCAGTAGTTGGTTTAACCACAATTGGATCACCATCAAAAGCAGGGTCAGCAAAATTATCGGTTGCATTTCGAAAATCTAAAATTGTAAAATAGAGTTTGTTGAACTCTTCATTGATACGAGTTCCACGCCCCACTATTTGCTTGAACTTGGTCATGGAATTGATATTGGCATCCAACACAATTACTTTACACGTTTGCGCATCAACTCCCGTAGTCATTAACTCCGAAGTGGTAGCAATAACAGGATATTTTTCTTCGGGATTAATGAAATTGTCTAATTCTCGTTTTCCTTCTTCATTATCACCTGTAATTTGCATTACATATTTGTAATTTTCGGCAACCAAATCGGCATTGTGTCTCGCTATGGCATTGCGCATTCTTTCAGCATGGTCAATATCCGAACAGAAAATGATGGTTTTGGCAAAACGGTCTAGTCCTCTTAAATATTCGGTTACTTTTTGAGCAATTACATCAGTTCGCTCGTCAATTACTAGAGTTCTATCAAAATCTTTCCGATTGTAAATGCGGTCTTCTATTTCATTTCCTTCTTTATCAGTCTTTCCTTGTTCAGGTCGATAACCTTCGGTATCTACATTCAAAGCCACACGAATCACTTTGTATGGGGCTAAAAACCCATCATCAATTCCTTGCTTTAATGTATAGGTATAAACAGCTTCGCCAAAATATTCGGTGTTGCTGCTTTCCTTAGTTTCTTTTGGAGTGGCGGTCAAACCAATGTGAGTGGCTTGATTAAAATACGTTAAAATTTCTCTCCAAGCACTATCGTCTTTTGAACTTCCTCTGTGGCACTCATCAATTACAATCAAATCAAAAAAGTCAGGAGAAAAATCCTTGTAAGCATCTTCAATGCCTGGTTCATTATTAGTTAACCCTTGATATAATCCTAAGAATACTTCATACGCTTTGTCCGAAGTATCGATTCCTCGTTTTTGATTGCTAACTAACTCTTCTTTTCCATTATTGTGACTGATAACTTTCTTCTTGATCACCGTCATTTTATCCTTAAAATGCTTAAAGTCACCTTTTCGAGTTTGGTCAATTAAAGCAGTTCTATCAGCAAGGAATAAGATTCTTTTTTTGGCTCTTGACTTCCATAATCGATAAATAATCTGAAATGCGGTATAGGTTTTCCCCGTACCCGTAGCCATAACCAAAATGATTCTATTTTGACCATTGGCAATAGCTTCAACCGTCCTATTGATTGCTATTTGTTGGTAATATCTTGGTTTTCTACCAGAACCGTCTGAGAAGTATTTTTGTAAAGCTATTGTTTCGCCTATTGGCGTTACAATGCCTTTGTATTGTTTGTATTTCTGCCATAGCACTTCAGGCGAAGGAAATTCATCTAATGATAATTCTGTTTCAATACTAGCATCGGAAACCGTACGATCATGGAATAAAAAACCATCACCATTGCTACTGAAAACACATGGAATATCGAGAATAGTTGCGTAGCTCAAAGCCTGTTGTATTCCAGACCGTATAGAATGTTTGTTATCTTTGGCTTCAATTACCGCAATAGGATTGTCTTGATAGTACAATATGTAATCTGCACGTTTGCGTTCTCCACGAGAGGTTAATTTACCTCTCACGTAGATTTTTCCATCTGTAAAAAACACTTCTTCAAGTATTTGCTTTTGTAAATCCCAGCCCGCACTTACTAATGCAGGAGTAATAAACTTAGTGCAAATGTCTCTTTCTGATAAACTTTTTTTATCCATCTTATTTGTATGTAAGAAATACACTTTGCTAAGATATTGAAAAATTTAAGGTTTTTAATACGGGAAACCGCAAAGAAGTTGGTTTTTTGATGCAGGAGCATTTGTTGATTGAAAGGAACTAGTTGGAGATGAAAGATAACTACCCTACTATCACGTTTTTATACTACCTATTTACATTTTAAAGCATTTGACTTGTAATCGAAAACAATATGCTTTTTTTGGAAAAAACTTTATGAATACAAGGTTTATGAACTCTTGATAATTATGCTACAGTTCAAATAAATCATGAGCCGATTAAAACTTATAATCGGCTCATAATTTAAATAAATAGCGCTGTTCTAGATTCCAACAACTCCAAATACTTTGTTGGAAATGAGTTGGAAAACGGGAGCGTTTTGTACCATTTCACTGACAATACCTGTTAGAGTAAAAATAGCTTGGGGTATGCTCTTTTGTGGGTTTACCAATGATTCCCAACGGTCAATTATTTTTCAAGATCGTGAATTACAATGGCAATTTCAGTAATACGGCTGTTTGTCACATTGCCACCTGTTGTTTCGATATCTACTATTACGTATTCTTGCTTTTTGATTTCTTTATTGGCAGTTGAAAGTGTTACGTTTATATTTTTACAATTTGATACTGTTTTTTAAATCCTTTATTTCATTTTTTATTTCTACAAACATATTTTTGATATTGACGTTTTCCAATACCTCATTTTTTTTATCGCTACGACCAATACTACACTGGTATTCCCATATTTCAAGAATATCAGATGCACGGATTTCATAGGGTGGATAGAAATAATTATCTGATGAAACCATTAAGGAATCTTCTTTGTTTTTGTTCAGTCTTTTGTACACCATTCCCTCTGATCGTGTAATAATAATATAGGTTTTGTCACCTAAAACTTGTCCAAGCTGTTCCAAATATCTTCCTACGATTATGTCTCCATCTTGGTGTGGAGGCATAGAATCCCCTTCAACGGGAAAACCACGGTATTTACCGTTTCCGAGAAAGGGAAGTGAAATTTGTTGTAGTTGCTCAATGTATTCTGGATCGGCATAGCCATTGAGGTAGCCTGCTTTCACTTTTTGAGTAACCAATTCGATTTGGTTTTCTCCTATTTGATCAACTTGAATGGGTAAAACCAACCGATTGTTTTCTAATTTTAATAGATCTTCGATTTCAATTTTTCGAATGTCAACAGACAATAATAAATCAATACTGATTTGGTAGTATTGGGCTATTTTCTTCAATATATCATAAGGCGCTTCTGAAGTTCCATCTTCATATTTTACATAACGACCTCTTGTAATCATAAGTCTTTCGGCTACCTTTTCTTGTGAGGTTTTATGCTTCGCTCTCAAGGCTTTAATATTGTCAGAAAATAATGACATAGCTATATTGTTATAATTTGTAACAACAAATATAATACAAATTGTTATTATCTGTGCTAATTTTGTTGATTCAAAATTAAGTAAAATGATACGCTCAATTGTACATATGGATTTGGATACATTTTTTGTTTCTTGTGAACGGTTGAATAATTCACAATTGGAAGGCATTCCTTTAATTATCGGTGGTGGTGACCGTGGAGTAGTTTCCTCTTGTTCCTATGAAGCTCGACGCTTTGGTGTTCGTTCGGCAATGCCAACTTCTATGGCACTAAAACTTTGTCCTCAGGCAAAAGTTATTAAAGGCGATATGGAACGCTATTCGCAATTGTCACATTTGGTTACTGAAGTGATACAAGAAAAAGCACCTATTGTGGAGAAAGCCAGTATTGATGAATTCTATTTAGATATTACTGGAATGGATCGATTTTATGGTTGCTATCAATGGACAAATGAATTGGCTCAACGTGTACTTCAAGAAACTGGATTACCCATTAGCTTTGCTTTGTCCATCAATAAAACGGTTTCTAAAATTGGAACTGGAGAAGGAAAACCCAAAGGACATTTGGATATTCCAGAAGATAAAGTTCGCTCTTTTTTGAATCCCTTATCTATACAGAAAATACCAATGGTTGGCGATGTTACTTTTCAGTTGTTGTCTCGAATAGGTATAAGAACTATAAAAACACTTTCAGAAATGCCAGCCGAAGTTTTGCAACGAATGATTGGAAAAAATGGGGTGGATATTTGGAAAAAAGCCAATGGAATTGATAATAATCCTGTGGAACCTTACACAGAACGCAAAGCAATTTCAAGCGAACATACTTTTATACAAGATACTATTGATATTATACAACTCAAATCAGTTCTTTCAGGGATGGTAGAAAAACTAGCCTTCCAATTACGCTCTGAAGAATGGTTAACATCAACTGTGGTAGTAAAAATACGCTATGCTAATTTTGATACGGAAACCAAACAATGTAAAATAGCCTATACCTCCGCTGACCATTTACTCACTCAAAAAGTATTGGGTTTATTTGATTTGCTCTATCAACGCAGAATGCGCTTGCGCTTAGTGGGTATTCGGTTTACTGGATTGGTTCGTGGCACGTATCAAATTGACTTATTTGAGGATACACAAGAAATGTTTTCACTTTATGCTGCTATGGATAAAATGAAAAGTCGCTACGGCTTTGATGCGGTAATGCGCTGTGGTGGAGCTTCAATGAAACCCAATAATAAGGATTCAATTTTAAAACGTAAATCCTAAGATATGTATCTCAACTGCCATTCTTTTCACTCCTTGCGTTACGGTACAATTCCCTTGGACGATCTAATTGATAAAGCAGTTCATTGCGGAATAACTGCAATGGCTTTGACTGATATTAATACCGTAACAGGAATTTATGATTTTATATCTGAATGTAAAAATGTAAACATTAAACCTTTGGTAGGGATTGATTTTCGATGTGGTAACGATTTTCGGTATATTGGGCTGGCACAAAATACAAAAGGTTTAGCTGAAATGAATCGGTTTTTGACGCATCATAATTTTAAAGAAATCGCTCTACCGAAAATAGCACCTGAATTTGAATTTGTTACAATCATTTATGATTTTAAAAACGCTCCCGCCATATTAAAATCAAATGAATATATTGGAATTCGTCCTGAAGAAGTAACAAAACTTTTCGGTTATAAAGGTGATTTTAAAAAACTAATGATCCTGCAACCCGTTACTTTTCGAACCAAACAAGAATACCAATTGCATAAAATTCTAAGAGCCATTGATAATAATATTTTGTTATCAAAACTGCAAATTTCTGATATAGCCACTTCAACTGAAGTAATGGTTTCAGAGGAACGTTTGTTGGCTGTATATAAAGAATATCCGAAATTGATTGCCAATACAAAAGCAATTATTGATAGTTGTGATTTTCAGTTTAATTTTGACACTCCCAAAAATAAAAAGTATTATACCAATTCAAAAGAGAGTGATATAGCTTTGCTGACTACCCTAGCCCATCAAGGAATGCAATGGCGGTATGGAAATAACAATGAAGCTGCTTTGGCACGAGTTTATAAAGAACTTAAAGTCATTGATGAATTACAATTCAGTGGATATTTTTTAATTACATGGGATATTATTAGATATAGTAACAGTCGTGGTTTTTTGCATATCGGAAGAGGGAGTGGAGCTAATTCGATTATAGCTTATTGCTTGGGAATTACTGACATTTGCCCCATAGAATTGGATTTGTATTTTGAACGTTTTTTGAATGAAAACAGAAAGAGTCCACCTGATTTTGATATTGACTGGAGTTGGCAAGAACGGGATATTATTTTAGAATACATATTCAATCGTTATGGATATGAAAATGTAGCTTTTTGTGGTACAAATGTAGAATTTAAGTACCGTTCTATTTTTCGAGAAGTTGGCAAAGTATTTGGATTACCTAAAGATGAATTGGATCATTTGGCTAAAAATCCAATGCGGTTGCAGCAAACCAATAGCGTTGTAAAAATGGTGCAAGAGTATGGAATGTTATTGGAAAAATATCCCAACCAACGCAGTATGCATTCCTGTGGTATTATCATTTCTGAAGAACCCATTACCAATTATACTCCTTTGGAAATGCCTCCCAAAGGTTTTCCGATTGTGCTTTTTGATATGCACGTAGCGGAATCAATAGGTTTTGAAAAGTTCGATATACTGAGTCAACGTGGGATTGGGCATATTGATGAAACTGTGAAATTGGTTGCTAAAAACAGAGGGATTCAAATCAATATTAGAGATACAAGAATTTCAAAGAATGAGCTGAAAGCGAATTCGTTTTTATCGCAAGGAAAAACTATTGGTTGCTTTTATATTGAGAGTCCTGCTATGCGTGGTTTGTTACGTCGATTAAAATGTGATAATTACAAAACATTGGTTGCAGCTTCCTCGATTATTCGTCCTGGTGTTGCTAAGTCTGGAATGATGAAAGAGTATATTTTTAGGCACAATCATCCTACTCAATTTGAGTATTTTCACAAAGTATTTGAAGAACAATTAGGAGAAACCTATGGTATAATGGTTTATCAAGAGGATGTGATTAAAATTGCGTTGCATTATGGTGGTTTACCTGCTGCCGATGGAGATATTTTACGCAGAGCAATGAGTGGCAAAGGTCGTTCGTTGGCTGCTTTACAAAAAGTGAAGGATCACTTTTTTGCAAGTTGCTTGAAACAAGGTCATCCTGATGCACTAAGTCAAGAAATATATCGACAAATAGAGTCTTTTGCAGGTTATTCTTTTTGCAAAGCACACTCTGCTTCCTATGCCGTGGAAAGTTATCAGAGTTTGTATTTGAAAGTCTATTATCCTATTGAGTTTATGGTTGCTGTTATCAATAATCAAGGTGGCTTTTATCGAACTGAAGTGTATGTACACGAAGCACGGATGGCGGGTGCAATCGTTAATAATCCATGCGTGAATAAAAGTGAATTTAAAACCAACTTGTATGGTACAACTATTTATTTAGGTTTTATGCTTTTACAAGGTTTGCCTTCAAAGCTAGCTGAAGCAATTGTTAAAGAACGTGAGCTTAATGGACAATATAATTCTTTAGATGATTTTTGCAATCGAGTAACCATTGGTATAGAAAGTTTGAAACTCTTAATTTTTATTGGTGCTTTTCGAGAAACTGGCAAAACTAAAAATCAGTTGCTCATTCTTGCGAGTTTGTTATTCAATTCCTCCGCAATAGAAAATCAAATGTTGCTGTTGCAAGAATCTGTTAAAGAATACAAATTACCCACTTTGGAACGTTCTCGTTTTGAAGATGCTTTTGATGAAATTGATCTTCTAGATTTTCCCACCTCCCATTCAGTTTTTGATTTGTTACAAACCCCTTACCGTGGGGATGTTATGTCTAATCAATTAAGCTTACATCATAAGAAGCAAGTTCGGATGTTGGGCTATTTGATTTCCAGAAAGCAAGTTCCCACAGTAAGAGGAACAATGTATTTTGGTACTTGGATTGATTATGAAGGCAATTATTTTGATACTACTCATTTTCCTGATAATTTGCTTCAATTTCCTTTTCAAGGTGGTGGATGTTATTTATTATTGGGTACTGTTGAGGTGGATTATCATTTTCCAACTTTGACAATTCTAAAAATGGCAAAAATGCCATTTGTAAATGATCCTAGGTATTCGGATGCCATAGACCATCAGTTAAGAACACAACAAAATATTAAAGAAGATATTAGTGGCACTGATCGGGAACCTTATCCAAGGGCCCATGAAATTAATTTACCTAGAAAGATTATAATTACAAATACAACAAAATTAATTTGATAGATAATTGATTACACTAAAATTATATTTAAATGGTGAAAATTAATTTTATGTTTCAATAATACAATTAAATAAAATTCAAATATTGAAAAAAAGTAATACTATTCTTTCTTCGTGAGATTGTTAAATAAATATAAAAAAAACACCAAAAAAATCCTTATTTTTGACCATGCTAATTTCTGTAGCTCAATATAGCAGGCCTAAAAAAAGCTGTACCTCGACTGTACCTTCAAACGCTATAGCCCATCAATACTGGTGTTCTATATTTCTGTATTGTTAATTAGTATTCAAATATTATCCCTTGTTTATGCTTTTTTTCTTTCTCATAGATTCTCCATGGAGTTCGATTCGGTGAGATTGATGTATTAACCTATCCAAAATTGCATCAGCTATGGTTTTCTCTCCAATGATGTCACACCAACCTAGCGCTGGGATTTGGGATGTTACAATAATAGAACCACTGTTATGCCTGTCTTCAATGATTTCTAAAAGAGTAATTCGATTGTGACTATCTAATGCCTGGAGTCCAAAATCGTCCAGTATAATAACGTCTTTTCTTTCTGTTTTAGCCAATTCTCGCAGATAAGAATCATCTGCTTTGGCCATTTTTAATTTAGCAAACAACTTCGAAGTCTTAAAATAACTTACTTTAAAGCCTTGTACACAGGCTTGATAACCTAATGCGGTGCCTAAATAAATTTTGCAGAGACCAGTGCTTCCTGTGATTAAAATGTTTTCATTTTTTCTACAAATTCACATTCTGAAAGACGTAGTATGGTCTTTCGATCCAGATTACGAGTCTGGTTAAAATTGATACTTTCAATATTTGATTTGTAATGGAATCGAGCGTTGGTGATACTGCGAGCAATACGTTGATTGTGCCTTTCATCCCATTCGGCATCAATTAGCATCTATACAAATTGATCAAGTGTGTAATGGTCTGTTTTTCCGCTTTCAATGGCCGTTTTAAAAGCATTATGCATGCCAAAAAGCTTCATTTGTTTCATTTTTGTTACTGTGGATACATTCATGATTACTTGTTCTTACTCAAAATCAATATGGTCTAAGTTATTTTCTAAGATGTTTTGTATAGTCTTAAAATTCTAAATTTTAAAATCAAGTGCCCGTTTACAGGCATTTATTAATCGCAGCTTACCAACCTTTTTTCGAAGTTTAGTATTCCTAAACAACTTTTATAATCCTACTCAGGGTGGTTTCTGCTTTCGATTATTTGCAAAATATATTCTCCAACGGACTCATCAATACTACTAGCTCAATCAATGAAGTGAGCAACGCTCCACGGGGCTATAAATTTATGCGTACCGGCTAAATGCCCTGGGATTTTGTTATAAACATACGGTTTGTAATTACTTGGATGAATGGCTAACCGATTGTATTTGTAATAGATCTCTACCGTTAATTTGGTATACAATAGTTTCGCTTTTTTTCTTTACATATTGATACGGAACACTGTAATAATTTTTGTCTTGTCTTAATTGAACATGCCCATTTTGCATGATAGTAGCAAAGGATTGGTATTTGATTTCAAAGCGTTCTTGTGGCAGTGGGCGCAGTTTTTCTTTTTCATCTTCTAAAAATACTTCCAAGCGAGAATATGGACGTCCCGAGAGTTTTAGACTATTATGGGTGTCTAATAAATCCCATATCTGCTGATTTAATTCTTCCAGAGAAAAGAATTAAGTTTCTTTTAGACCGACATAAATCCTTCTGTATAATATCTTAACAACTCCTTCAACTAACGACTTATCCTTGGATTTATAGGCTCTTCCAGGCAAGATTGTAATTTAATAATGTCGGCTAAATCAGCTAAGGTTTCATTAATTGTGGATTAAAAACGACTGTTTTTTATCACTGCAGATTTTAAATTATCAGGAACAATTGCCGCTGGAGCGCCTTCGGAAAAACGCATAGCATTTTCTACAGAAGTGACGAAATATTCTTTTTGTTGGCTCATAGAAGCATAAGTATATTGACTGGCTACTTATGAATAACTTACTCTTTCCTTCATAATAGATTTAATTACTTTTCTAATTTTACTCATGTCTGTTATTTTTTTTTCCATAATCCGTGTTTTTTTTTTAACGAATGTATGGTTCTAACAACATGAAAAAGTCCGTAGTTTTTAATAATCAATTTACCCCGAAATTTGGTGGTCAGTTTGAACTGGAAAGTGGTAATCAACTTGACCGTTTTTTCCATCCAGTAGTAATTTGGTTTATTCCCATAATTTTAATTTTTTATTTATCAAAAATAGGGAACAATAAGCGGAGAATTATTTACTTCATTTGACTATAATGTTCGTCAAATGTTCGTTACAAGGCATAAAAAAAGCCCTTACATTTATGTAAAGGCTTTATTTTCAAAGTGAAGGCAGAAGGATTCGAACCTTCGACCGCCTGCTTAGAAGGCAGGTGCTCTATCCAGCTGAGCTATGCCTCCATTTATCTTTTAAAACTTAAATGGAAAAAGTTTTTTGGTCGGGGTGGCAGGATTCGAACCTGCGGCCTCCTGCTCCCAAAGCAGGCGCGATAACCGAGCTACGCTACACCCCGTAACATTTTTTCAATAAACAAATTTTAAAATCTAAATTTTAAAATTATGCGGAGGGACAGGGACTCGAACCCTGGCACCGGTTACCCGATGACAGTTTAGCAAACTGCTCCATTACCACTCTGGCACCCCTCCTAAGCTCAGAGAAACTTGTCTCGTTTTGCGGTTGCAAATTTAGGACATCAGACCGTTACTCACAACTATTTTAGCACTTTTTTTTATAGTTTTTTCATAATAATTCAAAACACATTAACAATCAAACATATAGAAATTTTATTATACCTAAATTAATTTGTTATTAGTACAATCGTGAAATCAAAATCAAAAAATTGTCTAAAAAATAGTAAATTTGCTTAGCTAACCCAATAATCAACCAGTATGAGCCCAAAAATAGTCATTGTTTCTGCAGTCAGAACTCCAATAGGAAGTTTTATGGGAGGTCTCTCCTCTATTCCTGCACCAGAACTCGGTGCTATTGCCATCAAGGGTGCTTTAGACAAAATACAGTTAGACCCATCTTTGATAGATGAAGTTTATATGGGACAAGTGGTTCAAGCTGGTGCAGGTCAAGCACCCGCACGACAAGCCGCAATACTAGCAGGGCTACCTGATACAGTACCTTGTACCACCGTGAATAAAGTATGCGCATCCGGGATGAAAGCCGTGATGTTTGCCTCTCAAGCCATTGCTTGTGGTGATGCCGAAATTGTTGTGGCAGGTGGTATGGAAAACATGAGTATGATTCCACATTACATGCATTTGCGTAGCGGAACTAAATTTGGACCAGCCACACTCGTTGACGGAATGCAGAAAGATGGCCTTACCGACGCTTATGACAATCAAGCCATGGGTGTTTGTGCCGATTTATGCGCAACAGAATATAAAATATCTCGTGAAGAACAAGATGCCTACGCAATCGAATCATATACTCGCTCTGCAAACGCATGGGCAAACGGAAAATTCGAAAACGAAATTGTTCCTGTAGCCGTAAAACAGCGCAAAGGAGATCCGATTATCATTAGTAAAGACGAAGAGTTCACCAATGTAATGCTGGAAAAAATTCCCTCGTTAAGAGCTGTTTTTACCC
The DNA here is from genome assembly GCF_040703125.1 of Flavobacterium ovatum. Classification (NCBI taxonomy): domain Bacteria; kingdom Pseudomonadati; phylum Bacteroidota; class Flavobacteriia; order Flavobacteriales; family Flavobacteriaceae; genus Flavobacterium; species Flavobacterium ovatum. The sequence goes on along the minus strand of NZ_CP160035.1, from coordinate 2,803,650 downwards.
CAGATGGAACTGTAACAGCTGCAAACGCTTCTACTATCAATGACGGAGCTGCCGCTTTAGTCTTGATGAGTGAAGAAAAAGCCATCAGTTTAGGTATAAAACCTTTAGCATATATAAAAAGTTATGCTGACGCTGCACAAGAGTCTAAATGGTTTACTACTAGTCCTTCCAAAGCCTTGCCTAAAGCCCTAGCCAAAGCAGGAATCAATCTGAATCAAGTAGATTATTTTGAACTCAACGAAGCCTTTGCCGTAGTAGGTTTGGCAAACGCAAAGATTCTAAATATAGACACCAACAAAATCAACATAAATGGAGGAGCAGTTTCCCTTGGCCACCCTTTAGGTTGTTCAGGAGCGCGAATTCTGGTGACTTTGATTAATGTTTTAGAACAAAACAAAAGCAAGATAGGTGCCGCAGCCATTTGTAACGGTGGTGGTGGTGCATCGGCAGTGGTGATCGAAAAAGCATAAATAATAAATCAGTGCTAAGTCATATTTACAAATTACAATAAGATTTAGACCTCAACTCATAAAATACAATACATGTTCGGAATTTGCAATCTGGCTATAATCCCCCTTCGGTTTGAACCGTCGGATCGATCTGAAATCGTTTCACAAGTACTCTTTGGAGAACATTTCAAAGTTTTGGAACAACTCAAACAATGGTATCGCATCCAATTGCAATATGATGGATACGAAGGCTGGATTGACTCCAAACAATGCCAACTTATTTCCGAAGCCAATTACAATCAGCTGTCCAATGACACCATCATTCTCAATGCCGATTTGATTGAATATATCACCACGCCTACCAATTTGTTGATTCCTATTCCGTTAGGGGCTTCGCTTTCTTTTATATATAATAGCGAAATCAACATCAGTAATTTTGAATTCGAGGGAACCAAAGTCAACGGTATCAAGAATAAAACGAACCTCATCAATACAGCGTACTTATATTTAAACGCACCTTATCTTTGGGGCGGAAAAACGCCTTTTGGAGTCGATTGCTCGGGCTTCACTCAAATGGTGTACAAACTCAATGGTTATAAACTACTTCGCGATGCCTCACAGCAAGCAGCACAAGGCGAACCACTCAGTTTTATCGAAGAAAGTGAACCAGGAGATTTGGCATTTTTTGATAATGAAGAAGGAAACATCACCCACGTTGGTATCATTATGGCCGATAATTACATCATTCACGCCAGCGGAAAAATACGTATCGACCGCCTAGACCACCTTGGCATCTACAATCCCGAAACCAACAGACACACCCATAAATTGAGAGTCATCAAAAAAATCATATAACAGCAAGGCGAAAATTAATAGTTTTCGCTTTTTTTTGTGCCTCATCCTGCTGTCCGCTATAGCCTTCCCTCAAAATCCTTTTTTTACTAGGTCATTGCAGGAGCTTCCTCTGGTCGCTCTGCATTTCCCGTAAAAAATAGTCTTTTTTCAGTCAGGGCTGCCGCTACCATCAGGGGCAAATCCGTAATCAAGGACTATTCGATAAAAATTAAAATACCTATCTCCAAAACCAATTCCTTTGAAACCAAAAAAGGAACCAAAATTGATTTTACTCAACTTCGATTCCTTTTATTTTGCAGAACTACTTTGTATCAGCTTGCTTGGATCCTTTCAGGATGACAGACTAATCGGCTTTCCTTTGTGAATTTATTCGCAAAAATAATAGCAGTAAATAATCTCGACTTCGCTACCTATGACGTTTTGCTTTAAATGCCTGATTTACAAATACTTAAAAAACACACCCCTAACCCCTCTCAAGAGGGGAATTAGAAGTGCTAACATTCAAATAACGTCATTTTATATTGCTTTTTTTAGAATAAAAATTACTCCTCGATTTGACAAAATGCAAAACTGTAAATTCAATGATAAAATTGTATTAAATTGCACATAGTTGGGCGCTTTTAAGCGTACTAAACTTATATGAACTTCTATTTCTTATATGGTTCAAAAAATCACAATAAAAAACTTAAATGACTTATATGGTAAAAACCCTTTTGCGGAACTTTTACAACAACTCATACACCTGATTAGCAATCTCCAACTCCTCATTGGTCGGAATCACCAAGATTTTAGTTTTAGAATCAACTGTGTTGATTTCTCTTATATCCTTGGAACGCAAATCGTTTTTGGCATCATCCAATGTCAACCCAAAGAAATCCATATTAGCACAAACCGATTTACGAATATAAGACGAGTTCTCCCCTATTCCAGCCGTAAATACAATGGCATCCAAACCGTTCATAGCAGCGGTGTAGGCGCCAATATATTTCTGAATTCGGTACACATTCATATCCAATGCCAGCTGACAATCTTTATTTCCGTTACCAGCGTGTTCTTCAATATCTCTCAAATCACTATAACCGGTAAGACCAAGCATACCACTTTTTTTCAATAATAAAGAACTCACCTCGTCCATAGTATAACCCAAAGTTTTTACCAAATAGAAAATAACCGATTGGTCAATATCACCTGCACGCGTTCCCATAATCAAACCGTTTGAAGGCGAAAAACCCATACTGTGATCAAAACTTTTCCCGTCTTTGATAGCGGTAATACTGCAACCGTTCCCCAAATGGATACAGATTATTTTGGAATGATTTTCTAAATAGGCAATAGCTTTCTCCGATACGTATTTATGACTAGTTCCATGAAAACCATAGGTTCTGATTTTATTTTTTTCTAATAATTCATTCGGAATCGCATATTTATACGCCACTTCAGGAATCGTTTGATGAAAAGCGGTATCAAAAACAACTACTTGTTTGGCGTTTGAAAAAATTTCTTCTGCCACTACAATTCCTTCCAAATGGGCAGGATTATGCAAAGGCGCGAGTTGCGACAGTTCATCAATCTCTTTCTTTACTTCCTCAGTAACTTCAACAGTTTTAGTAAAAATTGCACCACCGTGAACTACACGATGCCCTACAGCGTCAATTTCATCTTTAGACTTGATTACTCCCACTTTATCATCCAATAATAATTGAGCTATTTTCTCTAGTCCTATTTTATGATTCGCAATTGGCACCACTTCTTCAATGGTATGACTATCTGTTTTATAAGTGAAATTTGAAGTTTCTAACCCGATTCTATCAATCATTCCCGAACAAACAACCGCTCTTTCGGGCATAGTCATTAATTGGTATTTGATAGACGAACTCCCTGAATTGATGATTACTATTTTCATTTTTTTAATTTTTGAGATGCTGAGCTTCTGAGTTGCTAAGAATCTAAGTTTTTTTATTTATACTAAATACGATGACAATTTTCAAACCTTTTAAACTCTAAACATTTAAACGATTAAACTTTTCCCTAAAGTCCCTGTGCTTGAATTGCCGTAATCACAACCGTATTGATGATATCATCAACGGTACAACCACGACTCAAATCGTTTACTGGTTTGTTTAATCCTTGCAACATAGGACCAATTGCTAAAGCTCCAGTTTCTCTTTGAACGGCTTTATACGTATTGTTTCCGGTATTCAAATCAGGAAAAATAAGCACGCTGGCTTGTCCTGCTACCTCCGAATTTGGCATTTTGCTTAATCCTACTGTTTTATCCACCGCTGCATCGTATTGGATAGGGCCTTCGATTTTCAAATCGGGACGTTTGGCACGTACAATTTCGGTTGCTTTACGCACTTTATCCACTTCGTCTCCTTTTCCAGAGGAACCAGAAGAATAGGATAACATTGCCACTTTAGGTTCAATCCCAAAAGCCAAACTCGTATCTGCTGACGAAATAGCGATTTCGGCCAATTGTTCTGCCGTTGGATTTGGGTTAATAGCACAATCTCCAAAAACCGAAACTCTGTCTTCCAAGCACATAAAAAACACAGATGAAACCACAGAGGATTCTGGTTTGGTTTTAATGAATTGCAAAGCAGGTAAAATAGTGTGCTGTGTAGTATGTGCCGCACCAGAAACCATTCCGTCTGCATGTCCTTTGTACACCATCATGGTTCCAAAATAAGACACATCTACCAGTAAATCCTTTGCCATGGCCAAAGTCACATTTTTGGCTTTTCGCAATTCATAATACGTATTGGCATAATCCTCGTAATATTCCGATTCAATCGGGTTTATGATTTTTATTTTATCGAAATCAAAATCGATTCCTAACTCATTTACTTTTTGCTCTATTTGTTTTTTGTTCCCAATAATCGAAATGTCTACAACGTCCATAGCCAATAATCTCGAAGCAGCTAAAATAATACGGTCGTCACTTCCTTCGGGCAAAACAATATGTTTACGATGCTGCTTCGCACGTTTCACCAAGTTGTATTGGAACATTTTTGGAGTCATACCTTCGACTTCAAATGCACTCAGTTTACTGGCTAATGCGTCTACATCAAAATACTTTTCAAAAGTATTGATAGAAGTTTCAATTTTATTGGCGTTATCGGCATAAATCTTAGAATTTATATTTCCGATTTTATTGGTAATCATATAAGTACCTTCCTCAACCGCAATAATCGGAACAATACTTGTTAACCCTTCGATCAACTTCATAATACTATCTTCTGGAACAATATTTCCTGTCAAAATAATTCCCGATATAGAAGGATAATTCGCCGATTCGTTGGCTTGTAAGGCTCCCATAATAATATCGGCTCTATCTCCAGGAGTAATCACCAATCCTTTATCTTTTAGGTGACGCAAATAGTTATGCAGTTGCATAGCGCCTACGCTAAATGTTCCCACTTCATTATTCAAATAGTCGTGACCAAACAAAACGGTTGCATTCAATTCTTCGATAATCTCTCGCATAGAAGGATTTTTCAAACTAGATATCAACGGAAAAGAATTTACCAAAACGTCTTTGGGTAAAATTGCTTTCAATCCATTAACGGCCAATTCTAAGTTCTCGGGTTGTACTTTATTGGCAACCACCGCTAATACCTCAACGTCTTTCACTTTGAAGGAATCGTAGGCTAGATACAGACTATCTACAAATTCGTCCAAGGTTTTCCCTACTCCACTGCTTACAATAATAGCTGGAATACCAAGGTTTTTGGCAATCAAGACATTCAAATCCATTTCGATTGCAGTTCCTTCGCCACTAAAGCTCGTCCCTTCTACCAAAACAAAATCATACTTTTCTTCAAGACATTTGAATTTTTCGATAATTATATCCAAAACCTCTCCTATTTTTCCTTGATTTTTCTTCTTGATTAATTTGCTTTTGGTAAAGGCATAAGCGTCTTCAAAAGCGATGTCTAAATTAAAATGAGAAAGAACCGTTTCTATGTGATTGTCCAGCTTTCCGTCTTCAAAATCTTCGATAATAGGTCTAAAATAGCCAACTTTTGCCGTTTTCCCCATCAGCATACTCATCAATCCCAAAGTGATAATAGATTTTCCACTATTAAATTCACTGGTCGCTACATAAATTGCTTTACTCATTTTTATATTTTTTATCTAAATTAAATCAAAACCACTTTCTTTTCTTGAAATAGAAAACCATCATCAAACCAATCAAGACCATCACCCCAATAATTGTATAATAACCGTTATTATATTTCAATTCAGGCATATTGTCAAAATTCATCCCATAAACCCCAACAATAAAAGTAAGCGGAATAAAGATAGCCGAAATCACCGTTAAGGTCTTCATGATCTCATTCATCTTATGTGATTGGGACGAAAAAAAGAAATTAGAAGCACTTTCTAGAATTCCCATATCCGACTCGATTTGTTCCAAAAGCTCGATACTTTTTTGACTCAAACGCGAAAAATAATGAAAAGAATCATTTTCTATCATTACAAAATATTCGTTGTCTTTCAAGTTTTTAATCGCCAACAACGAATCCCTTAAAGGCACAATCGAACGTTTCAATAAATTAAAATTGTCTCGGTGTTTTTCAATTCGAATTAAAATATCTGGATTGGAACTCGATTTGGATAACACAATCAACTCTTCAATCTTATCCTCTTCATTTTCGATTGTGATGTAAAAATTCTCCATAATCGCATCTAGCAGCAAATAAAGCAAGTAATCAGTCTTCTTTTCCCTAACAATCCCTGTATGGGCACGAATTCGCTCTCGAATGTGTGTGAAAAAATCACTCTTTTTTTCTTGAAACGAAATCAAAACGCCTTTTTTTAACAAAAAACTGATTTGTTCTACATGTATATTGTCTGTTCCTTCGGTTGGCAAAAGCGATTTGATATTGAAGAACAAGGTGTTTTCAAACTCCTCATGTTTGGTTCTCCTGTTGGTATTTACAATATCCGAAAGGATAAAAGGATCAATTTTAAAAAAATCTCCAATACGTTCCATCAAGTCCGCATCATTCAAACCATGGAGATTGAGCCAATTATTTTTGGTTAAATCAATTTTCTTAAAATCTTCTACTGTACAATCTGAATCCTCCTTAAAACCTTTATCATCATACACAAATAATTGCAAAGCGGACTCAAAACGCTTGTGCAGCCCCGTATATTCTAGCGGATTGGCATGTGTTTTATGTCTGTTTTTGTGTTTTAACTTTCGCATCAAAAATTATATTTACAGTAATATTACAAAAAAGTTTATTAAAAATTGAGCGTAAATCAGTACCCGATAAAAGAATAACACATAAGCAATCTATTGTTTCAAAAATTTGGGCGCGCCCCGCAAAATCCCGAAGGGTCGGGAGCGGGTCAGGCTATCCGTTCCCGCTTTTTTTATCCGCCGCGGCGGATAAAAAAGAGCTCCACTTCTATCCTTCACGCAATTGCATCACGCCATCGCCTTCGAATTAAAAATTTCGATTCAAAGGTAATTTCAAAATAAAAATCAGACTATGAGATAAATCATGTTTTATACATTCTTTCACTTTTGGGCATAAAAAAACCGAACTATTGCTAGTTCGGTTTTGATATAAAAATAGTGAGACGCGATAAATCGCGTCTCTACTTGTATTATTTTACTTCTTCGAATTCAACGTCTTCAACGTTGTCTCCTTGAGCTTCCGCTTGTGGTTGTGCACCACCTTGCGCTTGTTCTCCTTCAGCATACATTGCTTCAGTTGCTTTTTTCCAAGCTGCGTTGATGTTATCAAGTGCAGTTTGAATAGCTGGAACGTCTTGAGATTGGTGAGCCATTCTCAATTCAGTCAAAGCGTACTCAACAGCAACTTTATTGTCATCTGTTAATTTAGCTCCAAGTTCTTTCAACTGAGTTTCAGTTTGGAAGATCATAGAATCAGCTTCGTTTAATTTCTCAGCTCTAGATCTAGCGATTTTGTCAGACTCAGCGTTAGCTTCAGCATCTTGTTTCATTCTTTCGATTTCTTCAGATGTTAATCCAGAAGAAGCTTCGATACGGATGTCATGAGATTTTCCTGTTCCTTTGTCAGTAGCAGAAACTTTGATGATACCATTTGCATCAATATCAAAAGAAACCTCGATTTGAGGAACTCCTCTTGGTGCTGGTGGAATACCGTCTAAGTTGAAACGTCCGATAGTTTTGTTATCAGCAGCCATTGCTCTAGCACCTTGAAGAACGTGTAGTTCAACAGTTGGTTGAGAATCTGCAGCTGTAGAGAAAACTTGAGATTTTTTAGTTGGGATAGTAGTATTAGCTTCGATTAAGATAGTCATAATTCCACCCATAGTTTCGATACCTAAAGATAAAGGTGTAACGTCAAGTAACAATACATCTTTTACATCTCCAGAAAGAACTCCACCTTGAATAGCTGCTCCAATTGCAACAACTTCATCAGGGTTAACTCCTTTAGATGCTTTTTTACCGAAGAATTTTTCAACTTCTTCAACAATTCTTGGGATACGAGTAGAACCTCCAACCAAGATAACTTCGTCAATATCAGATGTAGATAAACCTGCATCTTTCAACGCTCTTGCTACAGGAGCCATAGAACGTTTTACTAATGAATCCGCTAATTGCTCAAATTTAGCACGAGATAATTTTTTTACTAAGTGTTTTGGTCCTGAAGCAGTAGCCGTAACATATGGTAAGTTGATTTCTGTTTCAGCAGAAGCAGATAATTCAATTTTAGCTTTTTCAGCAGCTTCTTTGATACGTTGTAATGACATTGGGTCAAGACGTAAATCAATACCTTCTTCAGCATTAAATTCGTCAGCTAACCAGTCAATAATAACTTGGTCAAAATCATCACCACCTAAGTGAGTATCTCCGTTTGTAGATAATACTTCAAAAACTCCGTCTCCTAATTCAAGAACAGAGATATCAAAAGTACCTCCACCTAAATCGTAAACAGCGATTTTTTGATCGATTCCTTTTTTGTCCAATCCGTAAGCTAATGCCGCAGCAGTTGGCTCATTGATGATACGCATAACTTTAAGACCTGCAATTTCACCAGCTTCTTTTGTAGCTTGACGTTGTGCATCGTTAAAGTAAGCAGGAACAGTAATAACCGCTTCTGTAACTGTTTGACCTAAATAGTCTTCAGCAGTTTTTTTCATTTTTTGAAGAGTCATTGCTGACAATTCTTGAGCAGAGTATAAACGACCATCAATATCAACACGTGGCGTATTGTTGTCTCCTTTTACTACTGAATAAGGAACTCTTTTTGCTTCTTCTGTAGTTTCAGCAAAAGATTGTCCCATAAAACGTTTGATAGAAGCAATAGTCTTAGTTGGATTAGTTACTGCTTGTCTTTTTGCAGGATCCCCTACTTTAATTTCTCCACCTTCAACAAAAGCGATGATAGATGGTGTTGTTCTTTTTCCTTCTGCATTAGGAATTACAACAGCTTCATTACCTTCCATTACAGAAACACAAGAGTTTGTAGTACCTAAATCAATTCCGATTATTTTACCCATTTTTAATATATTTAATTTTATTATATACTCGTTTTAATAACTTGCTGACACTAAAGCAATCATTGTGCCAACAGAAAACCCTCTAATAAATTGTCAGTTTTTGTTAAAATGGCGGAAATACATCTGACATTTTGACATTTTACTTTGACTGACAATCTTAACGGATTGACATATTAGATGTCATAATATATTAAGGAGTACATCGATTTCTAATGAGTGCAATGATGCAAGACTTAATTATTTTTTGATTAACGATTTTTGAAGTTTGACCTTTGTTTTTACCTCCTTGTTTTGATTTTCTCAGGACATAACTTCCATATTTAGGTGTAATGGGTACTATAGGTCCTTCATACACTCGATTGTAATTAATTTAATAGTTGTGTTTTCTAATCCTCTTTTTAATTTCCAAATCAAGGTTCACATTACTTTTCTATTATTCTTTGTACATCGGACACAAAAGTTGAAGCATAAAAATCTTGCTCTATACCTTAAGGTGGTATTGACAACGTTTTCTAATGGTACTATTGAGCTGTTTTGATAAAAGTATTCTAATACCTCAATATCTTCTGTTTTTAAGCTTCCTATATTTCATAATCTAATAAACACATAATTTTAACTACTTGTAAATAATTTAATATGACATCATTTTACTCTAATCACTTACGTCATCATTTGCGTTTGTACATTTTGTATCTGATGCCTCTCAATGACCTTATTTGTCGAGATAACTTATCCCTAATTAGCGTTCGTTTTCTCCTTATTCGAATGCTTGACCTGATCGAGTACCCAATTAAATTTAAAACAGAAAACGTAGTGATTTTAATTCGGATAAATGTACAATATGAGAAACTAGATAAAAACACGAGTGAACTTACACATCAAACCAACTAAACCCCTTACACTGTGTTGTAAATCAACAACTTAAACATAAAACAAATCTTCACCATATCACTAATGTTCAGATAATTAATGTAGCTACTTTAAAAATCAGTACTTATAAAGTTGTGAACAAAGGAATCATTTATTATATTAGATATTTATAAACATTAATTCATAAACGTTAATAAACTTTGACACTGAAATCACTAATAAAAATGGACATCAATAAAATTTCTTCTTTAATTACAGACAAAATAACCGACTGGTTTGAAGCTTTAATTCTGTTATTACCCAATATCGTAATGGCAGCCATAGTCTTGGCAATCGGTATCTATATAGCTAAATTTGTTCGCAAATTAACTACAAAACTAATTACAAAAATATCTAACAACCTTACTCTTAATAATTTATTTAGCTCAATAGTTTACTTTATATTTATAGGTATAGTGATTTTTACCGTGTTAACTATCCTAAATTTAGATAAAGCAGTTACTTCTATTCTAGCAGGTGCTGGTATATTGGGTCTGGCTTTAGCATTTGCTTTTCAAGATATTGCAGCTAATTTCATGTCTGGAATATTTATATCTTTTAGAAAACCACTTAAAGTTGGGGACATTGTCCAAATTAAGGAGTACATGGGAAAGGTAAAGGTAATTAACCTTCGTGACACCGTTTTAGAAACATTTCAAGGAAAAACGGTTATAATCCCCAATAAAGAAGTCTTTCAAAATCCTATTGAAAATTACACAATCTTGCAAAAAAGACGTTTTGATCTAAGTGTAGGAGTTTCTTATGGTGATGATTTAGAAAAAGTAAGAGACATTACATTAAATGCCGTAAGCGATATTGAAGGACTTTCTAAAGAAGATGAAATCACTGTGATTTTTGTTGAATTTGGCGATAGTTCAGTCAATCTATCAATAAGAATGTGGATTAATACTCCTGAACAGTCTGTATACAACAAAGTAGGAAGTGAAGCTATCATAAAAATTAAGAAAGCGTATGACGCAAACGATATTATGATTCCTTTCCCTATCAGAACACTAGATTTTGGAATCAAAGGAGGAACAGCCTTAAGTGAGATGGCCTTACAAATTGCCAAAGAACAGGAGTAAAAGTATGTCGATACTGGCTTAATTTAAAGCAAAAAAGGTAGTATTTGTAACACTATTAAATACAAAAAGCAACTTGTAATGAGTTGCTTTCTTTAATTCCAGCTATTTTCTCTACCTAATAGGATAAATTGTTTAGTAATCTGTCTGTAAAATCTTTGTGTTATCTTTGAGACCTAATACGAAACCTGAAAAATTAATAAAACCTTATTTTCATGATGAAAATAACAAGCATAATTTTGCTAATAATTTTCACTTTTATAATTGTTTCTTGTGCTACTAAAAAAGAAAGTAGTAACGACGAACTCTACGGTACCACTTGGGAAATGGAGTATATTTCAGGGCCGCGCATTGCCTTTGAAGGATTATATCCAGATAGAAAACCCACAATTACATTTGATAAAGAATCCCAAAAAGTATTGGGTAATAACAGTTGCAATAGCTATTCGGCTAGTTTTACTTTGAATGGTGATTCCATTTCTTTTGGCGAAGCTGGACCAACCACTAGAATGTATTGTGGCGAAGGAGAAAATGTCTTTTTGAATATGGTTCAAAAAATTAACAAATTCAGTTTTGACCAAGACGGTAAATTAAATATGATGATGGAAGAAGTACCGATGATGCGTTTTAAAAAAGTAAATCCGTAAGTGTACTATTGGCGTTCGTTTGTCTCAATTTTTAGAGTTTAGCAACGTCATCTTATTTAAATGTATAATAGAAAACGTAGTATAGACAGCACGTTAAATTAAAGAAAAGACACCTAGCAATCTGAGAAATAATGGAAAATAAAAAAATATTTCTTTCAAGAATTTTCCCTAAAATAGGAACTGCATTATTAAAAAAAGCTGGATTCACTGTGACTTCTTGGAATCAAGATAGACCAATGACACAGGAGGAATTGATTGAAAAAGCAAAAGAAAATAATGCTTTATTTTGTACAGTAGGCGATAAAATCGACCAGAAGTTTTTGAATGAATGTGTTCATCTTGATATTATTTCTCAATTTGCTGTCGGTTACGATAATATTGATGTTGTAGAGGCTACAAAATTAGGGATTCCTATAGGCAATACGCCAGATGTTTTAAGCAAAGCTACTGCTGATATAGCCTTTGGATTAATGATTGCAACTTCTCGCAAAATGTTCTATTTACATAAAAGTATTATTAATAATGAGTGGAAATATTTTAAACCTACGGGAAATCTAGGTATCGAATTAGAAAACAAAACCATTGGAATATATGGACTTGGTAGAATAGGCATTGAAATGGCCAAACGCTGCAAGGGAGCTTACAATATGAATATCATTTATCATAATCGTAAACCTAATATAATTGCCGAAAAAGAGTTAGGCGCAAAATATGTCGATTTTAATACTTTATTAGAACAAAGCGATGTGCTTTCTGTTCATTGTTCTTTAAATACAGAAACTATAGGTATTTTCAATAAGACAGCATTTGACCAAATGAAACCGAGTTCTATTTTTATAAATACTTCCCGTGGATTAATTCATAATGAACCTGATTTAATAGACGCCTTGAATACTGGAAAAATATGGGGAGCAGGACTCGATGTTACCAATCCGGAGCCTATGCAAGCTGACAATGTTTTGCTACAAATGGAAAACGTTTCTATTTTGCCACACATTGGTTCGGGAACGGTTGAAACGAGAAATCAAATGGCAACTTTGGCAGCTTTAAATATTATTGAGTTCTATAAAAATAACAACGTTCCACACATCGTGAATCCTGAGGTATTGAAAAAAGATTGATCAGAAACTTAGTAGTAAATAGAAATCACAACCAAGCTATCTCAACCAATCCTTTTTCTTTTAAATACTGATTAGTTTTACTAAAATGTTTGTTTCCGAACCATTTCCCTTGGTTAGCACTCATTGGCGAAGGATGTCCAGATTCTAGAACCAAATGTTTGGTTCGATCGATTTTAGCTCCTTTTTTATGAGCAAAACCACCCCAAAGTAGAAAAACGACATTTTCTTTCTCTTCAGAAATTTTCTGGATGACAGCATCTGTAAATAAATTCCATTTTAAGTGTTTATGACTATTCGGGCTGTCTTTTCGAACCGTTAAAGTAGCGTTCAACAGCAAAACTCCTTGATTCGCCCAATGTTCTAAATTTCCAGAAGTAGGCATGAAAATTGAATCCAAATCATCACACAATTCTCGATTAATATTCCGCAAAGAAGGCGGAATTCTTACGCCATCATTAACCGAAAAGCTCAAACCATTGGCCTCTCCTACTCCATGATACGGGTCTTGACCAATAATCACAACTTTAATATTTAAAAAAGAACAATGATTTAAAGCTGATAAAATCAACTCTTGTGGCGGAAAACAGGTGTTTTCTTGGTATTCTTTGGCTACAGCCAATTGCAACTCCTTGAAATAAGATTTTTGGATTTCGTCTGATAAAATAGTTTGCCAATCTGGAGGTAATGGTACTTGCATTTTCTAAAAGTTATTTCGCAAAGATACACAGAGAAAATACGAAGATTCGCTAAGTACATTAATTATCTCTTTTAATCTTTGTGAAAACTTAACGAATCACTGCGTAATAGTCTTTACGATTAACTATTTTTGCCTAAAAGAATCTCATACCAATAATGATATCCATTACCGAAAAAACATTACAAGATTTACAATTTCCAACAGTGCTCGAAACCATTTCGGCGATTTGCAATACTGATATTGGAAAACAAAAAGCTTTAGAAATCACTCCTTTTAGAGACAAAGAATCCCTGATGGATGCCTTGTTGCAAACCTCAGAGTATGTTTCGTCTTTTCAAAACAACAATGCCATTCCGAATCATGGTTTTGACGCGATTACGCACGAAATCAAATTCCTAGCAATAGAAGACAGTTTCCTGGAAGTAGGTAGTTTTAGAAAAATTGCCAACCTCTCCGCAACAGTAAACTTTTTATTGAACTTTCTTCGAAAATTTGACGACTATTACCCAATAATCAACAAACGAGCTTCGGAAGTCGAATTGACCAAAGAGATTATTAGCCAAATTGATGCTGTAGTGGATAAATATGGCGAAATTAAAGACAATGCTTCGCCTGCTTTGGTGGAGATTCGCAGAAATATGAACTCGATTCGCGGTAAAGTGAATCAGAGTTTTGGAGTCGCTTTAACGCAGTATAATGGATTGGGCTACTTGGACGATATAAAAGAAAGTATTGTTCAAAACCGACGTGTTTTGGCCGTACTAGCGATGTACCGTCGGAAAGTTAAAGGTACCATTTTAGGAAGTTCCAAAACGGGTAGTATTGCTTATGTAGAACCAGAAGCTACCTTGCGTTACTCTCGTGAATTGAGTAATTTAGAATACGAAGAAACAGAAGAGATTACTAGAATTTTAAAGAATTTATCCAACGGTGTTCGTCCGTTTTTACCCTTGCTAAGACAATATCAAGATTTCTTGAGTGATGTAGATGTGATTGCTGCCAAAGCAAAATATGCAGATCGGATCAACGGAATAATGCCTACTATTAGCGAGAACAGACGATTGTATTTTAGAGATGCCTACCATCCGATTTTGTATTTGAATAACAAACAAAAGAAGGCAATTACTCATCCGCAGACTATTGAACTTTTACAAGAAAACCGAATTATCGTGATTTCGGGACCCAATGCAGGAGGAAAAACTATTTCGTTAAAAACAGTTGGTTTGCTGCAATTGATGTTGCAATCGGGTATGTTGATTCCGGTGCACGAACGCTCTGAAACCTTTCTTTTCGACCGAATACTGACAGATATTGGAGACAATCAATCTATTGAAAATCACCTAAGTACCTACAGTTACCGATTAAAGAACATGAACTACTTCTTAAAAAAGTGCAACAACAAAACCATGTTCTTAATTGATGAATTTGGAACTGGTTCTGACCCTGAGTTGGGTGGTGCATTGGCAGAAATTTTCTTGGAAGAATTCTACCATCGAGAAGCGTTTGGAATTATTACAACCCACTACTCCAACTTGAAAATTTTGGCAAATGAATTGCCTTTCGCCACCAATGCGAACATGCTTTTTGACGAAAAATCATTGGAGCCTTTGTATAAATTGGTTTTGGGACAAGCAGGAAGTTCGTTTACTTTTGAAGTCGCTTTGAAAAACGGAATTCCGTTTAGCTTAATTAATAGAGCAAAAAAGAAGATCGAAGTCGGAAAAGTACGTTTTGACAAAACCATTGCTACTTTGCAAAAAGAACGTTCCAAGATGGAGAAAACTTCGCAAAACCTTAAAGAAGAAGAAGGTAAAGCCCGTGAAGAAGGTAAAAAAATGGAGACTATCAATGTCAAAATCAAACAAAAACTAGAAAGCTATCAAGAATTATATGACAGCAATCAAAAGACGATTTATATTGGTCAAAAAATTGAAGATATCTCAGAGAAATACTTTAACAATAAAAATAAAAAAGACTTAATTGGTGAGTTTTTGAAAATCATCGAAATCGAAAATTCTAAGCGTAAAAAAGCAACTCCAAAAGAAGCCAAAGCAATTGTCGAAAAGAAAAAAGAAGTCATCAAAGAAGTTGAAGTTCAGGTAGAAGAAATCCGTCAGGAAAAGAAAGAAAAGAAACTCAAACCAGTAGTTGTAAAACCAACGCATATTTTAAAAGTTGGTGACAGAGTCCGAATGATTGATGGAAAAGCAGTGGGAAGTATTGACAGTATTGAAAAAAAGAAAGCAACTGTAAATTACGGTATCTTTACTTCAAAAGTAAACTTGGTCGAATTGGAATTGGTCGAAGCGGTTAAGAAGAGGTAGAAATTGGTTAATTGATTATTCGGTAAACTGCTTAATCGTCCACAATAAATTAACCAATTAAACAACTAACCAAATAACCTTTACAATCATAAACTTCAAACACCATGTTAAACCTACCTCAAAACAAAAAAATAGTCCTTTTTGACGGCGTATGCAATCTTTGTAATACAGCCGTCAATTATGTCATTGCGCATGATAAAAAAGATGTTTTCCGTTTTGTAGCATTACAATCTGATTTAGGTGAGGAAATCATCAATTATATAGGAATAGACACAGCCCAAACCGATAGTATCATCCTTTACCTTCCTCAAAAAGCGTATTATTACAAATCACAAGCTGCACTAGAAATCGCTGCTGATTTAAGTGGATTTCTTCCTTTATTATCTGTTTTTAGAATAGTCCCACCTTTTTTAAGTAATTGGGTTTATGATTATATAGCCAAAAACCGCTACCGTTGGTACGGAAAAAAAGAAAGTTGCATGATTCCGACTCTGGATTTAAAATCTAAATTTCTGGAATAACCCCGCTAGTCTTTCGATATAAAACATTAAAAAATAATATTTTACCTTACTAAAATTGGTTCTACAATCAGAAATTATTTTGTGTCTAAAACCGTTATAGAAAATAATTCGTATATTATTATGTCAGGCTTACTGGCGATAAACGACGAATTAATTAACAACTTAAACTTTATAACGATGAGAATAGGTAACATAGTATTAGTTTTTATACTACTATTTGGATTTAGTTCTTGTATCAAAGAAGATATTGTAAATGACGAAATCGAGGAAAATATTAGGATAAACAACTCTTTTTCTAATTTTATAATTGGAAATGAAGTGGTTCTAGATGCTTTTTTCTTTGATAATTTGGGAATAAAACAAACCGTAGTTTTTAATTTAGCTTCCAATAACTCCCCTATTATTGAAGTAGATAATGCAAACAAAAAAATCACTGCAAAGTCGAAAGGAACAGCTACAATAACAGTATCAACGACCTATCAAAATAAGTTGGTTGAGAAATCTGTTGCTATAACAGTTAATGATGTTGGTAGTACACCAACAGCAATTGTCAAAAAAGGTACACTAGTAAAAACAAGTTCCTATGCGTCTGCAGGTGATTTTGAAATCACCGAAATTAGTGGTGGAATCCGAATTTCATTTGCCAGTAATTATGTAGCCGATTCTACTTTGCCAGGTTTTGCTATGTTTCTAAGCAATAACCCCAACACGATGGTTGGAGCCAAGAAAATTGACGCTCAAGGTGATGCTGATGGCGTAGTTTACAAAGGAGCCTTTACAATGGACATTATGGGTGTTGGAATCAACGATTATGGATATTTGACACATTGGTGTGAGCCGTTTAAAATCAAAGTGGGAGAAGCTGAAATTAAAACCAAATAATTATGATTACTAAAACAATACAACTCGCTTTAGCCTTAGTTTTTATCACGCAGCTGACTTTTGCACAATGGAACAAAGGCAAAGGAAACGGATACTATAAATTATCTGCAAGTTCCTTAATTGCAGATGAGCATTATACCAGCGCCAAAGAAAAAGACCCTAACATCACTAGAGGGAACTTTATTGTAAGTGCTTATGGTGAATATGGTTTGACTCAAAAAATAGATTTGATAGGATATTTACCTTTATTAACGAGAGTGTATCAAAACAACCAAGTTTCAGGTACAACCGGAAATGTTCTTTCTGGCGGTGAAGCAGTGAATTCCGTTGGAGACATTGATTTAGGCTTGAGATACGGAATCTTAAAAAATGACTTGATAGCTTTATCTACAACTTTAAAATTTGGATTACCAACAGGAAAAAAAGAAGGTGGTCGAGATGGTAGTTTGCAAACTGGCGATGGAGAATTTAATCAATTACTTCAATTGGACTTAGGTATTCCATTTAAAATTAGTACACTTTATTTTTATGGAAAAATTTATTCAGGCGTCAATAATCGAACAAAAGGATTTTCAGATGAGTTTCATTTTGGTGCAGAAATAGGAACCAAAATCGCTAATAAATTATTTATAGCAACCAAGTTTAGTAATGTACGCTCCTTCAATAATGGAAATTTCAATAATCAAACAGGTCAAGGAATCTTTGCCAACAATGTGGAATTTACAAATCTTGGTGGCGAAATAGGATATTATATTTCTCCTAAATTTGGAATAGCATTCAACTATACCGCAATCTTATCAGGAAAAATTACTTACGCTGCTCCTACTTATACAGGTGGTGTCTTTTTAGATATTCAATAATAGTAATTTAGTTAATTGTTTTTATTGTTTAAAGGCTTAATTATTGTTTTGCAATGATTAAGCCTTTTTTAGTTAGGTATTGAGAATGATATTTATCATATATTAACTAATTTAGTATTTCTATTTTTGCTTAACTAAATCAACTCTAATATGAAAAACGCAATACTTGTAAATTGGGACAACGGTTCTATAATAATCGTCTTTGTTTTTGGATTTGTTATCATCGGATTGGTAGCAATGATATTCCTGCTAATGAATAATGACAAAAAGAAGAAGTAATCTAAACATTCAAAACGTTTATTAAGTATCTAAGAGACTGTGTTTCTAAGTTTTTATAAACAGAAATTGTTATTATTTTTAATGATGATTCTATGTATTCTAATTGTATGAAGAAATTTGTGTCCAGAAGCGCCGGTATTATAACTCTGAAAACAATGAATTGAGCAAACATTATACTTAAATAATAAGCACACTTTTTGTAGCTTAGAGACTTTGTGCTTTTGCGGCAAAAGAATAACAAAAAAAAGGGTAGCTCTTTCGAACTACCCTTTCCACTTTCAAAACAATCAGCAATATTATCCTCTGATTAATTTTTTGTATTTCAATCGTTTTGGAGTCAAATCACCACCTAAACGTTTTTTCTTGTTTTCTTCATATTCAGAGAAACCACCTTCAAAATAATACACTTCAGACTCCCCTTCAAAAGCAAGGATGTGTGTACAAATTCTGTCCAAGAACCATCTGTCGTGGGAGATTACTACCGCACAACCAGCAAATTGCTCCAATCCTTCTTCAAGCGCTCTAAGTGTATTAATATCCAAATCATTCGTTGGTTCATCCAATAACAAAACGTTTCCTTCTTCTTTCAACGTCATTGCAAGGTGCAAACGGTTACGCTCACCACCAGAAAGTGTTGCTACTTTTTTGTTTTGATCACTTCCACCAAAGTTGAAACGGCTCAAATAAGCTCTTGAGTTTACTTGGCGTCCGCCCATCATGATTAATTCTTGACCATCACAGAAGTTTTCCCAAATCGATTTATTAGGATCAATATTAGAGTGCGCTTGATCGACATAAGCAATCTTCACGGTGTCACCTACTGTAAATTCTCCGCTATCGGTTTCTTGTTCACCCATAATCATTCTGAAAATGGTCGATTTACCCGCACCGTTTGGCCCGATAATTCCAACAATTCCAGCTTGTGGCAAGGTGAAGTTCAAGTTATCATACAATAATTTGTCTCCAAAAGCTTTCGCAACGTTTTTAGCTTCAATTACATTTGTTCCCAAACGAGGACCATTCGGAATGTAAATCTCTAATTTTTCGTCAAGCTCTTTTTGGTCTTCATTCAATAATTTATCATAGTTCTGCAAACGCGCTTTTTGTTTCGTTTGACGTCCTTTCGCACCTTGACGTACCCAGTCCAACTCACGTTCTAAGTTTTTACGGCGTTTAGAAGCTACTTTTTCTTCCAAAGCCATTCTGCTTGATTTTTGGTCTAACCAAGAAGAATAATTCCCTTTCCACGGAATACCTTCTCCTCTATCCAATTCCAAAATCCAACCTGCTACATTATCCAAGAAGTACCTATCGTGCGTTACAGCGATTACCGTTCCCGCGTATTGCGCAAGGTGCTGCTCCAACCATAATACCGACTCGGCATCCAAGTGATTGGTAGGCTCATCCAATAATAATACATCTGGTTGTTTCAACAACAAACGGCACAAAGCTACACGACGACGCTCACCACCCGAAAGATTTTTGATTGGCGTATCACCATCTGGCGTACGCAAAGCATCCATAGCGATTTCTAGTTTGGTATCGATTTCCCAAGCGCCTAGAGCATCAATTTTGTCTTGCAATGCTGCTTGGCGATCCATCAACTTATCCATTTTATCTGGATCTGAATAGTTCTCTTCAAGACCAAATAAATCATTGATTTTATTGTACTCTTCCAAAACTTCCATCGTTTCGGCTACCCCTTCACGAACAATTTCGATTACCGTTTTGGTATCGTCCAATTCTGGTTCTTGTTCCAAATACCCAACGGTATATCCTGGTGCAAAAACAATATCTCCTTGGTAGTTTTTATCTACTCCAGCAATAATCTTCAAAAGAGAAGATTTTCCAGAACCGTTCAAACCAAGGATACCAATTTTGGCACCATAGAAGAAACTTAAATAAATATTTTTAAGAACAGGTTTATCTGCTCCAGTATAGGTTTTACTCAATTTTGACATCGAGAAAATTACTTTCTTATCGTCTGACATAGTATTGTTTATTGTTTTATTATTATTATTTTTCTTTGCCACGAATTACACAAATTCCCACAAATTAATTAAAATAAATCCGTGTAATTCGTGGCTGTATTTTTTATCTGTTCCTTTGTTAAACAACAAATCACAGCCTCCCATTCAATGAATTAAAAACCCATGAAATGGCCAAAAATCCAACGCCAACGGCTGCAAATCCCCATCCTGCGACATCATCGTATCGAAAAGCACCAAGACCAATCAACAAGAATCCCATCATCATCATGATGAAAGTGGCCCACCCCAAAATCGTATTTTTATTCATTGACATAAATAGCGGTATTTATTAAACGACAAATATCGTCAATTTTTAGCCCTAATTAAAAATCTTATAGAGCATTTCTTTTAATAAATCTCCATTTGAGAGCGCATTTGCCCCAACTCCCTTACTTTTTACGTCAATTTCTCGCAAAGAGGCGATAATCTGACTCACCTTTCGCATCGGATAATTTTTTATTGCCACATCATACTCCTTCATAAAATACGGATTCACTCCAATCAATCCCGCAACTTTTGCTGGATTTTTATCCTTAGCACCATGATATTTCAATAATTGCACAAAAAATCCAAATACCAATCCCGTTGTCATCACCATCGGATTGTCTTTTGGGTTTTGAGCAAAATTTTCTGCAATTTTGTAGGCTTTCAATTGGTTGCGTTCTCCAATTGCTTTTCGCAATTCGAACACATTAAAGTCTTTACTAAAACCAATATTTTCTTCAATATCATGCGCCGTAATCGTGCTTCCTTTTGGTAAAATCACCTTCAGTTTTTCCAGTTCGTTATTAATTTTACTCAAATCCGTCCCTAAAAACTCTACCAACATCGCCGTTGCTTTTGGTTCAATTGCATACTTTTTACCTGCCAAAACTCGCTTTATCCAATCCCCAACTTGGTTCTCGTACAGTTTTTTACTTTCATACACCAAACCATTTTTGGCCAAGGTTTTAGTCACTTTTTTACGTTTATCGAGCGTTTTGTATTTGTAGGCAAAAACCAAAACAGTCGATGGCATCGGATTCTCTGCATAGGCCTCAATTTTATCAATTGTACGCGCCAATTCCTGTGCTTCTTTCACGATTACGACTTGTCTGTCTGCCATCATTGGGTAACGTTTCGCAGTCGAAACAATATCTTCAATCGTCACGTCACGACCATACAAAACCGTTTGATTAAACCCTTTTTCCTCCTCGGTCAAAACAGTATCTTCGATATAATCCGATAATTTATCAATATAATAAGCCTCTTCGCCCATCAAAAAATAAATCGGTTTTATATTTCCAGCCTTGATATCATTTACAATTTTTATTACTTCGTCCATTTTTTAATGTTCAAAATTTAAAGGTTTAAGGTTTAAAGTCGCTGAACAATCAAAACAACTTTAAACTTCAAACTTTAAACAATATTATATATTTTTGCGCCATGCAAAAGCTACAATTCCCTACTTATACATTTCGATTCAAAAATAGCGAAAATAAAGTGTCTATCTTTGATGAAATCAGGAAAAAATTCATCATCCTTACTCCCGAAGAATGGGTTCGTCAGCACGTAGTACGTTTTTTATTAGAAGAAAAACAGATTCCGAAATCCTTAATCAATGTTGAAAAAGTATTAAAAGTAAACGGT
Organism: Flavobacterium ovatum; assembly: GCF_040703125.1. Taxonomy (NCBI): domain Bacteria; kingdom Pseudomonadati; phylum Bacteroidota; class Flavobacteriia; order Flavobacteriales; family Flavobacteriaceae; genus Flavobacterium; species Flavobacterium ovatum. The sequence goes on along the minus strand of NZ_CP160035.1, from coordinate 2,781,859 downwards.
TTAAGAAAAAGATACGATGCAGTCGTCTATAATTCTGATGGTACTATTTACATTTTAGTCGAATGTAAAGCACCTGAAGTAAAAATTACCCAAGGAGTTTTTGACCAAATAGCCCGTTATAACATGACCATGAATGCCGAATATTTAATGGTAACCAATGGTTTGAATCACTACTTTTGCCAAATGGATTATGAAAATGAGAAATTCGATTTTCTACCCGATTTACCACAATACTCAATTAAAAAATGAAAATAGCAGTCGTTATCCTCAACTGGAATGGAGTCGCATTACTCCAGCAGTTTTTACCTTCAGTGATACAATATTCGCCCGAAGCCACTATATATGTAGCAGATAATGCTTCTACAGATAACTCTATACCTTATATAAAGGAGCATTTTCCAAACGTGAAAATTGTATTAAACAAAAAAAACTACGGTTTTGCTCAAGGTTATAACGAAGCCTTAAAACATATCGAAGCCGATGTTTACGCTTTGGTAAACTCCGATATTGAAGTAACCGAAAATTGGCTACAGCCCATCATTAAAACTTTTGAAAAAGAACCGAAAACTGCTGTAATTCAGCCCAAAATTTTAGATTTCAAAAACAAAGAATATTTTGAATATGCTGGTGCAGCTGGAGGTTTCATAGATAAATATGGTTATCCGTATTGCCGAGGACGTATTTTTGAAACAATCGAAAAAGACAATGGTCAATACAATGACGAAAAAGAAATATTCTGGGCATCAGGAGCATGCTTTTTCATTCGTGCCAATGTTTATAACGAATTAAAAGGATTCGACGATGATTTTTTTGCGCATCAAGAGGAAATCGATTTGTGTTGGCGCATCATCAACAAAGGTTTTATGATTAAATATAATTCAAAATCTACAGTATATCACGTAGGCGGTGCAACATTAGACCAAGGGAATCCCAAGAAAACCTATCTCAATTTCAGAAATTCCTTGTTCATGTTGGTAAAAAACTTACCCTCAAAATCAGTTTTTCCAATTCTTTTTTCCAGAATGATTCTGGACGGAGTTGCAGGATTAAAATTTATTTCAGAAGGGAAATGGAAACATTTTAGGGCTATTTTACAAGCTCATTTTAGCTTTTATAGCTCATTTATAATTAATTACAAAAAAAGAGCTTCGTCACAACGTTCAAACTACTTTAAAGAAAGGTCAATAGTCTACACGTATTATGTTAACAGTGGCAAGGTATTTGTTAACTAAAATTAACAGTACTTTATAAGTCTGTTTTGAACTTTAAGAACTAAATTTGTAATCCAAACCTAATTAATGAATTTATGAAAAAAATCGTAGTCGCATTATCAGTATTAACTCTTTTGACTTCTTGTGTATCCAAAAAGAAATACCAAGAACTAGAAAGTAGAAACAAAGAAACACAAGACTTATTAAATACTTGTACTGTAAAATTAAACAGTTGTCTTGAAGAAAAAGCTGGTCTTGCAGCAAGAGTAGATGGCTTGAGGGATCATAATGAAACTTTAATCACTACTTCTAAGAACTTAACGATGTTAACATCAAAAGGGGCTGAAAACTTAGAGAAATCTTTAGAAAGCTTAAAAGAAAAAGATTTAAGAATCACAAGATTACAGGATGCTATGACAAGAAAAGACAGTGTAACTCTTGCACTTGTATCTAGCTTGAAAAGCTCAGTTGGAATCTCTGATCCAGATATTGAAATCAATGTTGAAAAAGGTGTCGTTTACATCTCTATTGCTGATAAATTGTTATTCAAAAGCGGCAGCTATGAAGTAAGCGATAAAGCAAAAGGAGTTTTAGCTAAAGTGGCTAAAGTAGTTAACGACAAACCAGATTTTGAATGTATGGTTGAAGGTCACACAGATAGCGTTCCTTATGTTGGAAACGGTGTGTTACTAGACAATTGGGATTTAAGTGTAAAACGTTCTACTTCTATCATCCGTGTATTAACGAATCAATTAGGAGTTAAACCAGAGCAATTAATCGCTGCAGGTAGAAGTTCTTATGTTCCTTTAGTTTCAAACGATTCAGCTGAAAACAGAGCTCGTAACCGTAGAACTCGTATCATCGTATTGCCTAAAATTGATCAATTCTACGATATGATCGAAAAAGAAATGAAAAAACAACAAGGAAAATAAGATTTAGTTAGAAGTAACTAAACTTAGTACTTAATAGAAAACGTCCCGAGTAATTCGGGACGTTTTTTTTATGTGAAATTTGATAGTATTTCACTAACTACACAATTTTAAAAGTTATAATTGATACGCACAACTTATAACTCTTAACTTATAATTCATAATTTATTCTACAAGACATCTAAACTCCCTTTACCTTCTCTTATCACAACAGGCTCATGTTCAGACAAGTCGATAATAGTAGAACCTACATTATCTCCATAACCACCATCAATAACCAAGTCGACAAGATTTTGCCATTTTTCAAAAATTAATTCTGGATCAGTCGTATATTCCACAACATCATCTTCATCACGAATAGAGGTTGTGACAATTGGATTCCCCAATACTCGTACAATTTCAAGTACAATATTATTTTCCGGAACACGAATACCAACTGTCGTTTTCTTCTTAAATTCTTTTGGTAAATTATTATTTCCAGGTAAAATAAAAGTATAAGGCCCAGGCAAAGCTCGTTTCAAAATCTTGAAAGTAGCCGTATCAATTTGCCGAACATAATCAGATAGATTACTCAAGTCATGACAGATAAATGAAAATTTTGCTTTATCCAATTTTACCCCTTTGATACGTGCAATTTTTTCAAGGGCTTTACTGTTGGTAATATCACAACCCAAACCATATACTGTATCTGTGGGATAAATCACCAACCCACCTGCTTGTAACACCTTAACCACTTTGGCAATTGCTGCTTCGTTAGGTTTGTCTTCGTATATTTTAATGAATTCTGCCATCTTTTTTGTTTCAGGTTTTAGGTTTCAAGTTGTACAACAGGAAACTATTATTTTTTCTTCATTTTCGTTTTTACCACTCCTCTATTCCCAAAATCAATCGCTAATTTAATCCATCTAGCCAATTGCGTTTCGTTTATGTATGCTTCAGGCTCTATAAACAGGAAGTTTTTCATGCTTCTACCGGTAAAAGTCATAGGTTTTACATGGTTTTCTTCTAGTAAAGATTCATAAAACTCATCCATCACACGCAACATCATTTCGTCTTTCATTACTCCAATGCACATTTTATCAGCAATCATAAATGCATTGCCTCCAAACATTTTCTTTTCAATAAAGTCAATTTGTTTTTCGAGTAATTGTTTCTGAATCCGTAATGATAAAATTTCGTCGTAAGCCATTATTTTAATTGATTTTAACTACATCTAGTATTTACTAAGAATTAAGACACTCAAAAACAAATACTTAATTACCCAATAATATCCAACTTCGCAAAACGCAACAACAATTTTTTAATCCCCCCTACTTCAAATTTGATTTCGGCTTTTTTATCTCCCCCTACGCCTTCTATATTCAACACTTGCCCTTTACCAAAACGTTCATGCATCACTACATTACCAATAGTTAACTGGTTGTCGAACAAATTAGCCTTTGTAGATGATCCATTACTAGAAACAGGTTTTAGTTTCCGAACATTCATTTCTGACTTCGGATCATTTGGTGAAGCCGGTTTTGGCGGAACACCATTTAAAGGTTTAGACATTCTAAATTTAGATTTATCCACATCATCAAAAATATCTTTATCAATGGTGGATTGGTAACGGTAATTACTTTCAGCTGGCGTGAGGTATTCTAGATATTGGCTATCAATTTCCTCTATAAAACGAGACGGTTCGCAATCTGTCAATTTTCCCCAGCGGTAGCGCGATTGAGCGTAGGTCAAATACGCTTGATGCTCTGCACGTGTCAAAGCAACGTAAAACAAACGACGCTCTTCTTCTAATTCGCTACGAGTACTCATACTCATAGCGGATGGAAATAAATCTTCTTCCATCCCTACCACAAATACGTGAGGGAATTCTAAGCCTTTAGCCAAGTGAATCGTCATCAAACCTACTCGGTCTTGATCAGAAGTATCCTTATCTAAGTCAGTAGCCAAAGCAACATCTTCCATGAATTCTTCTAATGAACCTCTAGCTCCATCAATTTCTTTTTGCCCTTCGGTAAAATCCTTGATACCATTAAGTAGTTCTTCTATATTCTGAATACGCAACATTCCTTCCGGAGTGGCGTCTTTTTTTAATTCCTGTACCAAACCTGATTTTTTGGCGACATGATCCGTCAGGTAAAAAGCATCTTGGTTCTCATTAATCACTTGAAAACTACGAATCATCAAAACAAAATCTTTCAATTTTTGCTTGGTTCCATTGTTCAGTTTCAAATCGATTTTATCAATATTCTTCATGATTTCAAAAATCGAACGCTTGTAGTGATTGGCAGCAACAGTCAATTTTTCAACGGTTGTATCTCCAATTCCCCTAGCAGGATAATTAATCACACGTACCAAAGCTTCTTCGTCTTTTGGATTAATAACCAATCGCAAATAACAAAGCACATCTTTGATTTCTTTTCTTTGATAAAAAGATAAACCACCATAAATACGGTACGGTATATCTCTTTTTCGAAGCGCATCCTCCATCGCACGGGATTGTGCATTGGTGCGATACAAAATAGCGAAAGCACCATTATGCAGTTGGTTTTGCATTTTTTGTTCAAAAATAGTACTTGCTACAAATCGACCTTCCTCCGCATCGGTCATGCTGCGGTGTACTTTTATCTTGGGACCAAAATCATTGGCTGTCCAAACAATTTTATCGAGTTTTACTTTATTTTTATCAATAATCGTATTAGCCGCTTCTACAATGTTTTTAGTTGAACGGTAATTTTGCTCCAGACGATACATTTGTACACCTTCATAATCTTTTTGAAAATTCAAAATATTATTGATGTTCGCACCACGAAAAGCATATATACTTTGAGCATCATCACCAACCACACAAATATTTTGAAACTTATCAGACAAAGCTCTTACAATTAAATACTGCGAGTGATTTGTATCTTGGTACTCATCTACCATTATGTATCGAAAACGATTTTGATATTTAGCCAAAACTTCTGGAAAACGGGTTAGCAATTCGTTGGTTTTCAACAACAAATCATCAAAATCCATCGCACCCGATTTGAAGCAACGGTCTACATAATTTCTATATATTTCCCCCATACGAGGTTTTTTTGCCATCGCATCGGCTTCTTGTAAATCTGGATCGTTAAAATATGCTTTTACCGTTATTAAACTGTTTTTAAAGCTCGAAATTCGGCTCAAAATCTGTTTTGGCTTATAGATATCTTTATCCAGCTGCATTTCCTTAATAATACCCGAAAGTGCTCGCAAGGAGTCCTGTGAATCATAAATAGTAAAATTAGAAGGATACCCTAGTTTATCCGCTTCGGAACGTAACATACGGGCAAAAATAGAGTGGAAAGTTCCCATCCAAAGGTTTTTGGCCTCGCTTGCTCCCACAATAGATGAAATACGTTCTTTCATTTCACGTGCAGCTTTGTTCGTAAAAGTCAACGACAAAATATTAAATGCATCAATTCCTTGACTCATCAAATAAGCAATACGAATTGTCAACACCCGCGTTTTACCAGAACCGGCTCCAGCAATGATAATCATTGGGCCTTCTTTTTGCAAAACAGGTAATTGTTGGGCGTCGTTTAGTTGTGAAATATATTGTTGCATGAAAAATTCGATTTATGCAAAAATAAGAATTTAAGAGTTAAGAAAAGGGATGTTTTAAAAGTTTTAAAAGCCAAATGAAACGATACATCTAAATAAGAATGATACGAATAGTAGCAAATATTTTGTACAATAAATTCGAATTAACAAACAACAAAAGCTTTAATAGGAAGGTGGATTTTGTATAAAAATCACTAAAAAACTTTTCTAATAGTTGAATTCACCTTGTTAATAACTAAATAGTAAGGGACTTTACTGCCATAAGTACCATCATTAATAATTTTATACTTTATTTCTGAAGTTGATTTTTTTACAATTTTGCTATCATAAATGGAAGAAATACAACTTTCGATTAAGAATTCATCTTTTTCTGTAACATTCCATTTTTTGTCGAAATAAACAACTCGATACCCTTTCTCACCTTCACTTGCACCACACCTACCGCAAGCATTGTGATTCGAAATACTTTCAAAATAAAAAACAACTCTGTTTTGATCTTTTCTAATCGTTGAAGAGTAAAACGAATTGCCTCCATAACCTGAAAACAGTTTCAACAAATTAATCTCTTTCGAATTAGGTAATTTATAAATTTCAGATTCTTGTAAAATATTTATATTGTCTGAGTTTATTACAATTTCGGAAGACTTTTTAAGCGTTTTAAAAACACCCTTCAAATTCTCCCCCTTTACTTCTGAATATAAACCTCGATTAAAAAGTAACGCTTCTTGATAATTTGATTTTAAATACAAACTATCAATGGTTGAGTTTTTAGCTTGTTTACTCAAAGTTTTTGAGTAGTTAAGATGATTAGTTCCAAAATTAAACAACTTCATATTCCAGTCTTTCACAAAACCACTTAGTGGAATTTTGATTTTGTATTTATCGTAATAATACCAGCCCTCTACAAAAGTATCGTATCGATCACAGTCAATTATTTCTTTGTTTTCTAGAAATATTGTAACCGGAGAACTTTGAATTGTTCCCTTGAAAATTCTAGAATTTTCCGTTTTGGATATTACTTTATTTTGTCCATAAAAGGTCCCACTGCAAAGAATCAAAGCTATAAGTAAAATTTTCTCTTTCATGTAATTACAATCTACAAATTGATTCACTACTATTTAGTTTTATTTTAACTGTTCAAATTCAAATTCCCAACCTAATTCTTGTTTATACCATAATTTTCCGTTTTCAACAGATAGTGGAGAATCAAAATTATTGGTATAAAGTGCTCCTGTACCCAAACCTTGTGGCATGGAATTGTTTAATAAATAGGTCCATTGAGCAATAGCATTTAGTCCAATATTACTTTCTAAAGCTGACGTAATCCACCATCCAATGTTGTGTTTTTCGGCTAATAAAATCCACTCCATCGTTCCTTTGAACCCGCCTACAAAACTAGGCTTCAAAATGATGAATTGAGGCTTTATTTTTTGTAATAATACTTCTTTTTCTTCGCGTCTAAACACTCCTATAAGCTCCTCGTCTAGCGCAATTGGAAATGGTGTCATTTTACATAGATCTGCCATCCTGTCAGTGTTATTTTTTTGAATAGGCTGCTCAATACTATGTAGCTTAAATTCAGATAATTGATTTAATTTATCTAAAGCTTCATTTGAATCGAAAGCGCCGTTTGCATCAACCCTTATTTCCATTTGATCTGGACTAAAATGTGTTCGTATAAAGCGCAATAACGCCAGTTCTTTATCGAAATCTATAGCTCCTATTTTGAGTTTTATACAATGGAAACCTTGTTTTATTTTTTCCTGAATTTGTTCCATCATAAAATCGGTATCTCCCATCCAAACAAGACCATTTATTGGAATCGATTTTTCTTGATTAGTAAAGGCCGAAGGAAACAACAAAAACGGATTTTCACTAGACATAGATTGAAACGCCATTTCGACTCCAAACTGAATTGAAGGAAATTCAATCAAGTCTTCCCAAAGTTTGTTTTTACCCAGATGAATGTTCTCACAAGTCCATTGTAATTTGGCTTCATAATCCGGACGATCATCTGCACTTAGTCCGCGTAAAAGTCCGCACTCCCCGATTCCTTTTACTCCATCTTGTTCTATGATGATAAACCAAGTTTCTTTATGTGTAATAACACCTCTAGAGGTTCCAGAAGGGCGTTTGAAGTCGAGAATATATTTATGATAAGTTGCCGTCATTGTATATTGATTTAAAATTAACGATTGTAGATTAACGATTGCTGATTTTTTATTTTTTTACCGCAAAGTCGCAAAGTTCGCAAAGATTTTCAAAATCACGTTTTAAAGTTGATTTTTGAAATTAACCTTTGAAATTGATTCTTGACTTTTGATTTTTGAATCAGTTATTCCAAAACCTTCAAAATTTTCTCAAAATCATTGGATTGAATTCCGTTTTTTAGGAATAGAGAAAAATCGGCTTTTGTTTTTTGCATCCAGCTCAGGCTATCCGTTACGTTTTGCGTTTGGTATTCTTTGTATAGCTTTTTGGCTTTGGAATAGTCTCCGTTTAGAAGCAATGCGTGCGCCAAATGTAGTTTAACAAGCAACTCTGTAGCATCGAGTTTTTCGCCGGCTTCTAGTGTTTTTAAGGCTTTGGCGTATTGTTTGGTAATAACGTAACAATATCCCAAGTTTGCATAATCCAAAGCGGTGGCTTGACCATCTTTGACAATTATACTCAATTGCATAATTGCAGTACCGTAATTATTGTTTTTTGATTCTAATGAAGCTTTGGTGCGTAAATCGGCATAGATGGCCTTAGAAACGCTAGTTTCGCTGTAACAGCTGTTACCAAAATCCTTGTAGATTTTAGCTTGTTCCATGGTTAAGAGTTTTTGAAACTCGTCAAAACGGTATTGCTTTTGGATTTTCTCTTCGATGCAAATGCAAAAATCATCAGAATTGGTCATTTTTTGAGCCAAAGACGACGTTTTGCACTGATTAATAATGAATTTTCGATTCTCAACTGTCCAACCACGACTGAGTTTCGTATCTACCCATGGCACAATTTCGAGAATTATTTTTTGTTTCATAATCCAGTTGGTGCTTTCAAAACCAAACCATAGATTGCCTTTATTGTTTTTTAAACAAAGTGACTTATCAACAGAAAGTCTTTTGGCATCTTTACTCAAGGGTGTATCTTGAAAGTAGCAAGCGTCAGCCGTTTTTCCTGTTTTTTGATATTCTAAAGCGCTTTCATTTGATGTAAAAACTGCATACTTGCATTTATCATCACCCGATATTTTGGACATTAAGAAAACTGCTCCTGCAGAACCCTGACTTATTCCTGTTGGGTCTGGAATGGCTTTGAGTACAGAAACCAAGCTTCCGGCCATTTGCTGATTATTATCTAATAATGTAATTCTAAAAATCAATTCGGTGGTTCCTACGGGGAAATCGTCAGATTTAAGGGCAATTCGGTCACGGGCAGAAACCGAAATTTCTTTGGTCATGGCACGCTCTCTGTCCCAATATCCTTCTTTTTGTGCCTGAACCGACTGAAAACAAATGCTAATGAATAGCAATAAATATACTTTTTTCACTGAAATGGAATTGATTACGGACTGCCCTAGCCCAGATTGCAGCGGTATCCTCTTGTGGTAGCGATAGCGGACACAAGAGATATAGCGGAAAGCTGGAAATAGCTCCTAAATATTATAATTCGATGCTTTCGCCTATAGCTAGTAACATTAAATCTTTATCATTGTCAAAAAATTTCTGAATCGCTTCTTTATGATTGATTTCGATATAACCAAAAGTGTCGTAATGGTAGCCTAAAATCTTGTCGCATTGTACAAAATCAGAAGCCAAAATAGCATCCTCAACGTCCATCGTGAAGTTGTCTCCGATAGGCAGAATAGCCAAATCTAATTTGGTGCGCATGGGGATCAACTTCATATCCATCGTCAAAGCGGTATCGCCGGCGATGTAGATATTTTTGTGTTCGCCCTCGATAACAAATCCACCTGGATTCCCACCGTTATTGCCGTTAGGAAAAGAACTAGAATGAATGGCATTCACGTATTTTACTTTCCCAAATTCAAACTCCCAGCTTCCGCCGTGATTCATGGGGTGCGATGTAAAACCTTTGGCAGCGTAATAACCTGCGATTTCAGCATTGGAAACAATAACTGCATTGGTTCGCTTTGCAATTGCCTCTACGTCTACAATATGATCACCATGTGCGTGTGTGAGCAAAATAAAATCGGCCTCAAGGGTATTGATATCGATATGAGCCGCTGCAGGATTTGCAGAAATATAAGGATCAACGATGATGTTTTTTCCGCCTACTTGAATACCTAAAGAAGCGTGTCCGTAAAATGTGATTTTCATAGTTTTGTGGCTTTTGGCTATTAGCTTTACAATTGTTATTAAACAGTGACTTTTGAAATTGACCTTTGAAATTGACTGCTGGTTTTTAGCTTAACAATTCTTATTGATTTTTGAAATTTGATTTTTGATTTTTGAAAACTATCTTCCTCCCAAAAACAAATTCACTAATATATCTGAGAAAAAGAAAATCATACACAAAGACAATAAAACTGAAAGAGCAAAAGTACTCAAAGCTACTTTTTTCAATTCAGGATCTAATTCTTTGGGGTTCTTGTTTTTAGCAACGGTACTTAAATGTTTAATTAAAGGAATATATGCTAGCAAAAAGATATATTGATCAAAATTAAAGTCTTCTAAAACTGCAAAAAGCAGCACTAAAAACATTGCTGAAACAATCAAAAAATAGTGATATTGTTTCGCTTTGGCTCCACCTATTTTAACTACAATGGTATTTTTATTAGACTTTTTATCAGACTCTTCATCACGCATATTGTTAAGATTCAAAACCCCAACACTTAGCAAACCAATAGCGATTGCAGGTAAAAACAAGAAATCGTCTAGTTCTTTTGAATACAAGAAATTAACACCCAAAGTACTTACCAAACCAAAAAATATAAATACAAATAAATCACCATATCCACGATATCCATAAGCCGTATTCCCAACTGTATATCGAATAGCCGATATTATGGAAAGAATTCCTAACACCAAAAAGAATAGTGAATAAAAAATATTAGTTTTTCCAAACGCATAATAAATTAGTAAAACCGCTGATAGCAACGTTAGTGCCGAAGTGATAATAATTGCACGTTTCATGGCTGGGGCAGTAATTACCCCGCTTTGAATGGCACGTTTGGGACCTACTCGATCTTCATTATCTGTTCCTTTGACTCCATCACCATAGTCATTAGCAAAATTAGATAGGATTTGCAATCCCAAAGTAGTGAGTATTGCAAAACCAAATAACCTCCAGTTGAATACTTCGGTTGGTGTTAAGATATCAAAAGTAGGATGTGCCAAGGCATACATACTTCCTACGATTATTCCAGATACTGATAATGGTAAAGTGCGCAATCTTGCGGCTTCAATCCAATGTTTCATTATATTATAATTAGTTTAAAGTTTAAGGTTTAAAAATTTAAAGTTCCGTTCTAATAACATGAAACTTTAAACATGAAACCTTTCTATGGCAACCATTTCTTTTCAAAGTTAGGTTTTCTTTTTTCAAGGAAAGCGTTTCTACCTTCTTTAGCTTCTTCGGTCATATAGGCCAATCTTGTAGCTTCACCGGCAAAAACTTGTTGTCCTACCATGCCGTCATCTGTCAAATTCATAGCAAATTTCAGCATTTTAATAGCCATCGGTGATTTTCCTAAAATTTCTTGTGCCCATTCGTAAGCCGTATCTTCGAGTTCGTCATGCGGAATTACTGCATTCACCATACCCATTTCAAAAGCTTCTTGAGCTGAATAATTTCGACCTAGAAAGAAAATCTCTCTCGCTTTCTTTTGCCCGACCATTTTGGCCAAATAAGCAGAACCATAACCTCCATCAAAACTGGTAACATCGGCATCTGTTTGTTTGAAAATTGCGTGCTCCTTGCTTGCCAAACTCATATCACAAACCACATGTAAACTATGTCCACCACCAACTGCCCAACCTGGCACAACTGCAATTACGACTTTTGGCATGAAGCGAATTAAACGTTGTACTTCTAAAATATTCAAGCGGTGCTGTCCATCTTCGCCTACATAACCTTGGTGACCACGAGCGTTTTGATCTCCACCACTGCAAAAAGAATACACACCATCCTTAGTAGAAGGTCCTTCAGCAGAAAGTAACACTACTCCGATAGAAGTGTCCTCTTGTGCATTGTAAAAAGCATCGTATAATTCGGAAGTAGTTTTAGGACGAAAAGCGTTGCGTACATTTGGGCGGTTAAAAGCTATTCTAGCCACACCATTGCATTTTTTATAGGTGATATCTTCGTATTCTTTGGCAGTAATCCAATCCATTCTAGTTGGGTTTTTAATTTATAGTGTAAAAATAAATTATTTTCTTTGCATTACACAAATCTAATACTTGTATTTCCCTCTAAAGACAAATAGTTTACCCAATTCAAAATTAAAACATCAAAAAATATTCATTTAATAAAGTATTTTATTACTTTAAATCGTTATATTTAGAATAATCCACAATACTACTATCAATCGCTTATGAAAACATGGCATAAATACGCTTCCTTCATTAGAAACAATATTTTAACTTCTTCATCCAAAAATAAAGATTTAAAATACTGGCGGGATGATATGTTTACAAATACCATTATTTACATCATTCCTCTCAGCATAATTGCTTTACTTCCGTCCTTAATCTGGTCTTTTGAAGTAAAGCTATACGTCATGTGTACAATAGACACCTTAGCCCTATTAGTCGTTTTACTTATTGCCTTCAAAAAAGATATCAGCATAAAAAACAGGAAGCTACTATTTATTGGAGAAATATATATCCTAGGCACATTCCTTATTTATTATGCAGGACTAAACAGCACTCTTTATTTACTTGCAACTTGCTTCTTGTCAACATTCATACATAGCTTTAAAAATCAATACACACCTGCTTTATTGAATGTTTATATCTCAATTGCTTACATCATACTCTCATATCTAAATTTAACTCCCGTCCCCTCGATAACTTTCAATCCAATTGAGTTATTTGCAGTATTTTCAAATTTGATTTTTCTTAGTTTTTTGATGTGCGCACTTGTCCCTAAATTATTTCATGGTTTAGAGGAAAGCTTCAAAAAAAGCATCGAGCATAACAACAAAATTGAAAGACAGAATGAGATTTTAAAACAAATCACGTGGATTCAATCTCATATGGTTAGAGCTCCACTATCCCGATTGATGGCGATTACCGATCTTCTAAAAGAACATGATGTTACTGAAGAAGAAAAAGCTTTTTTTATAGAAAACATAATTATTTCCAGCAATGAGCTAGACAGCCTAATCCAAGAAATTGTGATAAAGTCAGAAAGTATTCGATTTGAATAAAACCGCATCCGCAGAATTTTAACAAATTTTTAGATCAAATGATTTCAACAGTTCCAAGTAATCCTTCTCCCGTTAATCCAATGATACTGTTAAAATTTAGAAAATAATTGCGTAATTATTATTTTGAAACCTTTTTTTTTACTAATTTAGACATAGTTAGTTGGAGCATTGGTCAAATATTTACAATACGGACTAACTGAAAATTATTTCACTGAATTATTAACCTAAAAAAAGATTATTGAAAAACACAACACGCTTTATCACTCTTTTTTGTACGGTACTAAATTTAAAATTCGGAAGAAAAGAGCCCAAATGGGAAACACTAAGATTAATTACAGTTAACACTGGTAGCATCAAAGGTTAAAAGTTGGATTACTATACTTGATTGCAAAATTAGTAAAATGAATAAGTAAAATCCAAAGACGATACTAAAAACCAAAGGTTCTAATAGGGATTGAAACAATTTTAGTAGTTAAAAAAGATAAGGAAAGATTCACGAGAAGGAAACAGCATATTTTAGTTTCCATTTGTTAAATAATACAGCACTTCAAAAATAAGAGGAGCTATTAAATAAGAGAAAGACTAATCACAATCGATTAGTCTTTCTTTTTTTATACTATAGTGACGATTCAATCAAATAAATTCCGTCCTCTTTTATTTCAATTAATTTCTCTCTGTACAGGGCACCAATTGCCTTTTTGAATATTTTTTTACTCATTTTCAGCACTGTCTTAATATCTTCAGGATGTGATTTGTCATTCAATCGCAAAAAACCACGACTTGCGCGCAACTCATTCAAAATCAATTCAGCATTCGGCTCCACACTAGCGTATCCTTGCTCTTGCAACGCTACGTCAATTTTATTATCAGGACGAATATTTTTAATAAATCCACGCATGCGGTCACCCGTACGAATAGCATCATCATAAACTTCATCTTTATACAACAAACCTTTGTGTAGCTCGTTGATGATTACGTTTATTCCAATTTCGGTGATATGAGACACGATTAAATCGACTTCTTCCCCTTTTTCAACGGTCAATTCTTCGTTTTTCAAAAACTGATTCGTTTTGCTCGAAGCTACCAAACGATTTGTTTTCTCGTCCATATATAGGTACACCAAGTAACGTTTCCCTTTTTCCATTGGACGTGCTTGCTCTTTGAACGGAACCAGAATATCTTTCTCCATCCCCCAGTCCATAAACGCACCAACTTGATTGGTATAATTCACACGCAACAGCGCAAATTCATTTAATAAAATATAAGGCTCCAAAGTGGTAGCTACAGGACGTTGTTCGTGATCCAAATACACAAAAACGATCAATTCCTCTCCTATATCAAAAACATTCGGCACATATTTATTAGGCAAAAGCACATCATGAACACCTTCGGGATCATTTTCGGGATCACCCAAAAACAAACCCACCTGAGTATCACGTAAAATCTTCAGCGCATTATATTTTCCTATTTTAATCATTTCTTCTAATTTTCTAAGCGGCAAAGGTACGAAGTTTGAAAATAGGAAGCCCCTACTTATTCCGCCCATTTTAGTTTTTAGGAGCAGACGAAACTACTTTTTTTCACGATTCCTCCCGTTTTCGGCTCAATCTCTTACTCCCTAAAGGTTGGGAGCAAGAGGATACCGCCTCAACCGGGGCTAAAAAACCACGAATATTTTCATAATTACATTTAAAAAAAAAGTTAGACACAAATAAATTAGTGCTAATTTGTGTAATTCGTGTCTGAATCTTATTCCTTTATCATCTCCATAAAATCGGTTTCTGATATAATCGGGATATTCAATTTATTGGCTTTATCCAATTTGGCAGGTCCCATATTATCACCCGCCACCACATAATGGGTTTTAGTCGAAATCGAACTTCCTACTTTTCCACCATTGTCTTCAATTGCTTTCTTTAAATCATCACGTGAAAATTCGGTAAATACTCCAGAAACTACAAATACTTTTCCTAGCAGGATTTCAGTAGCATTCAGATTTACTTTTTCTACGATTTCAAATTGAACACCCTGTTCTTTCAATCTTTCGATAATTAAACGGTTTTCGGTATTTTCAAAAAAGTCAATCACACTTTTCGCAATACGTTCTCCAATTTCGTCCACCAAAACTAAATCCATCAAAGTGGCTTTTGCCAGAGCATCAATGTTTTTGTAATGTTTGGCTAACTTTTTAGCTACCGTTTCACCCACAAAACGAATTCCCAAAGCATACAACACACGCTCAAAAGGAATATTTTTAGATTCAGCCACACCTTTAACTAAATTCTCAGCGGATTTTTGTGCCATTCGCTCTAAAGGAATAATTTGAGCTACACTAAGTTCATATAAATCAGCATAATTGCGCACCAAACCATTATTAAACAATAATGCTACCGTTTCACCACCAAGTCCTTCAATATCCATGGCTTTACGCGAAATATAATGCTGAATACGCCCAATAATTTGCGGAGGACAACCATAAAAGTTAGGACAATAATGATTGGCTTCTCCTTCTGATCGCACCAATTCGGTTTTACATTCAGGACAATGAGTAATATATTGTGTCTTTTCAGCAGTGGTAGAACGTTGCGACAAATCAACCATTATAATTTTCGGAATAATCTCTCCTCCTTTTTCGACAAAAACGATATCCCCAATACGGATATCTAATTTTTCGATTTGGTCTGCATTGTGCAACGAAGCTCTTTTTACAATCGTTCCCGCTAATTGCACGGGTTCCAAGTTAGCGACTGGAGTTATTGCTCCTGTTCTTCCTACTTGGTAAGAAATCGAATTTAAAACAGTAGAAACTTGTTCCGATTTGAATTTATACGCCATCGCCCAACGGGGAGATTTAGCCGTATAACCCAACTCGTCTTGGTACTGACGACTGTTTACCTTCACCACTACACCATCTGTTTCATAAGGCAAATCATGACGATGAACATCCCAATAATCTATAAAATCAAAAACTTCGTCCAAATTACTAGCTAACGTTGAAGCCGAAGGAACTTTAAATCCCCAGTTTCTCGCCGCTTCCAATCCTTCGAACTGAGAATCAAATGGTAAATTATCTCCAACTATTGAATACAACAAACAATCCAAAGGACGTTTTGCTACTTCAGCACTGTCTTGTAATTTCAAACTACCCGAAGCGGTGTTTCTAGGATTTGAATAGGGAGCTTCCCCTATTTCGATTAAATCCTGGTTCATTTTTTCGAAACCTTTAAAAGGCAAGATAATTTCCCCACGGATATCAAATTTAGGTGGATAATTCCCTTTTAATTTTAGCGGAATAGATCGAATCGTTTTTATATTGTTAGTCACGTCATCCCCTTGTAAACCATCACCACGAGTTACTGCACGAATTAAACGACCGTTTTCATAAGTGATGCTCATAGAAGCACCATCGTATTTTAACTCGCAAGTATATTCTAATGGAATTTCTCCTAATTGTTTTTGAGTTCGTTTTTCCCAATCCAACAAATCTTCTTTGGAATACGAATTATCCAAAGAATACATGCGTTGTTCATGCGCTACCGTCATAAAATTTTTAGTAATCGATCCACCTACTCTTTGTGAAGGCGAATTGACATCAAAATATTGAGGATTTTTTTTTTCTAACTCTTGTAGTTCTTTTAATTTGGAATCAAAATCAAAATCAGAAATTGTTGGATTGTCCAACACATAATAATTGTGATTGTGCTGGCTGAGTTCTTCTCTTAACAAAAGTATTTTTGGTAGCATATCCATAAAAAAAAATTGGCTATTTTAGTATTTAATTTTGCGTACTAAAATAACCAATTTAAAAGAAATAACATCCAAATTACGATTCAATAATCGTATTTATTTGTTTGTATAATTGTCCGTCACTTAAAAACGCACCTTGTTGAATCAGTGCGAATAAGGAGGCATTACGTTCTTCTGAAAATTCTTTTTTACCTACTTTCATTTCAATGGTGTCTGTGAACATATTATCACTCAACCACTGCAAGCCTTCATTAGTCAAAAAATCTACTTCAGGAACCAATGATTTCAATACAATTGAATTGATATAGGTGTCAAAAGTTTGAAATAGGAAAATATGATTTTTGGAAAAATGCTCCAAATGTTCTGCTTTAGAAAGTACTCCTTCCCAAATCAAATCAGAAAAAACGTCTAATTCTTGTTCGGCAACTTCTGGTTTATCCGCTTTAATACTATCCCATTCTCCTTTGTCAATTGATTGTGATGCTAGGAAATTGGTGAATTCTTGCGTTAATTCTTCAAATTGTTCTTTTGTTAATCTTGCGTATTTCATGTCATTGCGAGGAACGAAGCAATCTCGTTCCAAATTGTTAAAAGTTAATATGATGTTATTACTTTATAATCAGCAACAACAACAAACAAAAAAAATCCCGATTTTCATCGGGATTCTATATTCAATTGCGAATAATAAATTATTCAGCAATAATTTCGTAAGCTAATTCTACAATTACATCTCTATGTAAACGAACACTTGCAGTGTATTTACCAGTACGTTTAACGATACCGCTAGTGATGAATTTTCTATCAATTACTTGACCTCCTTTAGCTAAAACTGCAGCGATATCAATATTCGTGATTGAACCGAATAATTTTTCACCACCTGCTTTTGCAGAGATTTTGATTTCGATAGCTTTTAAAGCTTCTGCTAATGTTTGAGCATCAGCAACAACTTTAGCTTCTTTGTGAGCTCTTTGTTTTAGGTTTTCAGCTAATACTTTTTTCGCAGAAGAAGTTGCTAAATGAGCAAATCCTTGAGGAATTAAGAAATTACGACCGTATCCGTTTTTCACGTTTACTACATCGTCTTTAAATCCTAAATTTTGAACGTCTTGTTTTAATATAAGTTCCATGTTGTTGTCCTTTGTTATAGAAGTTAGTCCCGATAGCTATCGGGACAACAACTTTATTTTTAATTATTATTTAAGTAAATCGGCCACGTATGGCATTAAAGCTAAGTGACGTGCACGCTTAACAGCTACAGACACTTTTCTTTGGTATTTCAATGAAGTACCTGTTAAACGACGAGGAAGAATTTTTCCTTGCTCATTTACAAATTTCAATAAGAAATCAGCATCTTTATAATCGATATACTTGATACCTGATTTTTTGAAACGACAGTATTTCTTTTGTTTGTTAGTTTCTATGTTTAAAGGAGTAAGATATCTGATATCTCCGTCTTTTTTTCCTGAAGCAGATTGTTGTAATGTTGCCATGATAATTAAGCTTTTTGAGATTTAAGTTTTGCTCTTCTTCTTTCAGCCCAAGAGATAGCATGTTTGTCAAGACTTACAGTCAAGAAACGCATAATTCTTTCGTCACGTCTAAATTCAGTTTCAAAAGCGATTAAAACTTCTGGAGAAACGTTGAATTCGAACAAGTGATAAAAACCACTTTTCTTGTTTTGGATTTCGTAAGCCATCTTTTTTAGGCCCCAGTCTTCTTTGGATACCATTGTAGCCCCTCTAGTAGTAAGAAAATCTTCAAATTTGCTTACTGTTTCCTTCACCTGAACATCAGATAAAACGGGATTTAAAATGAAAACAGTTTCATAATGATTCATATTATATATGTATTTATTAATTTGGGTGCAAAAATAATTATTTTAATTCAACACACAAGCAAAAAGAACAATAATTCGACTAAATACATGAAAAACCGATTAAAGGCAAATAAATCCGATAAAATTAGTTTTATTTAAAAAAACATCTTATTTTTACAGAACCAAATCTTAAATAAAATAATTATGAAACTAAATTGTGTAGTTGTTGATGATAGCTCCATACAGCGGATGATTATAGCGAAGTTAGTAAATAATCATCCAAATCTACATTTAGTAGGTGATTTTTCTAATGCTATTGAAGCCAAAAGCTGTATGTCTATACATAATGTAGATTTAATCTTTCTCGATATTGAAATGCCTGTAATTAGTGGTTTTGATTTCTTGGATGGTTTGAAAACGAAGCCTCAAATTATTTTCGTTACTTCTAAAGCAGAATATGCTATGAAAGCCTTTGATTATGATGCTACTGATTATTTGCAAAAACCTATTGCAATCGATCGTTTTAACGCCTCAGTCAAAAGAGCTGTTGACCAGTATTTGTATAAAAATGATAATAAAGATGACGATGGAGAACATATTTTCATTAAAAGTAATTTAAAAAAATTAAAAATATTCACTTCTAAAATAAAATGGATTGAAGCTTTTGGAGATTACGTTAGAGTAGTAACAGAAGATGACAGCAATCTAGTTCTTTCTACTATGAAATCCTTCGAAGCTGACTTACCTGGAAACCGTTTTGTTAGAGTTCATAAATCCTACATTATAAATATTGACAAAGTAGAACGTTTCAATAGTAAATTTGCTGAAATTGGTCCAACAAAAATTCCGTTGAGTAGAAACAAAAAAGAAGATCTTGTTAAAGCACTTTCAATTGACTAGTTTTTAATAAAAATCTACGTTTATTGTCACTCTTATAGCTTTATACTGTGGTACAGCATCAAAACTATTCAATATTTTTTGGATAGTTTTTTTTGTACCATTAATTGACTTGTCTTGAGGGATTTTTATCATAATCGTCCTTATGTACTCATTCCTAATTCTGTTAATTGCAGGCTCTTCTGGCCCTAAAATCGGAATATTCAAGTTTTGGGTCAACACATTATACAACCACGCTGCTCCTTCATTCAATTTATTATATTCTCTTTGTCTTAAAGTCAATTTTACAATCCTATAATAAGGTGGATAATAATAAATTTTTCGATCATACAATTGCTCCTTATACATTCCCATATAATCATTGCGAGTCACTTGCTGAATTGTATTATGATTTGGATTATACGTTTGAATCACAACTTTTCCTTGTTTAGAAGATCTTCCCGCCCTTCCAGCAACCTGAGTCATCATTTGAAAGCTTCTTTCAAAAGCTCTAAAGTCAGGATGAAATAGCATATTATCAGCGTTCATAATCCCTACCAAACTTACGTTATCAAAATCCAAACCTTTGGCTAACATTTGGGTTCCCACCAAAATATCAATTTCTTGATTTTTAAAACTATCAATAATTTTTTCAAAACCAAATTTTCCACGAGTCGTATCTTGATCCATTCTTCCAATTTTAGCATTTGGAAAAAGCTGCACCAACTCTTGCTGGATCTGTTCTGTCCCAAAACCTTTAGTCGTCAAATCAATACTAGAACAATTATGGCAATTGGTGGGTTTCGCAATAGAATAACCGCAATAGTGACACCGCAATTGGTTTTTATGTTTATGATAGGTCAAACTTACATCACATTGTTGACACTGTGGTACATGGCCGCATGTCATACATTCTAATAAAGGCGAATACCCTCTCCTGTTTTGAAACAAAATTACCTGCTCTCCTAATGAAACAGCATTAGTAATTCTCTCGATTAAAATATGGCTAAAATGGCCCGTCATTTGTTTTCGAAAATATTTATCCTTAATATCTACCAACTCGATTTCTGGCATCAAGACTTTTCCAAAACGTTCTGTAATGGTCGCCAAGCCATATTTATTAGTTTGAGTATTATAATAGGTCTCTAAACTTGGAGTTGCAGATCCTAGTAGTACTTTGGCCTTGTATAAATTAGCCAAAACAATGGCAGCATCACGAGCATGATATCGTGGTGCAGGATCCATTTGCTTAAAAGTTTGTTCATGTTCCTCATCAATAACCAACAAACCTAAATCTTGGAAAGGCAAAAATAACGAAGATCGAGAACCAATTACAATTTGCGCTTTTTCGGCTTTATGCAATACTTGATTCCAAACTTCAACTCTTTCATTATTATTATATTTAGAATTAAAAACAGCTATTTTATTACCAAAATAAGCCCGTAATCTACTAACCAGTTGCGTACTTAAAGCAATTTCCGGCAACAGATACAAAACCTGTTTTCCTGTAGCAATATATTCTTCAATCAGTTTTATGTAAATCTCAGTTTTCCCACTCGAAGTCACCCCGTGCAAAAGACAAACATCCTTTGTCTCATAACATTGCCTGATGGTGTCGAAAGCATTTTCTTGTGCCTCACTCAAAACAATTTGATCTTCAGAAGATTTCCCTTTAAACTGCACCCTATCTTCTTGAATAAAATACTCTTCAAATATTTCTTTATCAATTAAAGCTTTGATTATAGCTGAACTTGTATTGGCAACTTCTGTTAGTTTTTTTACCGCAATAGGTTTCTTTTCAACAGCACTAATCTGAAAATAGGATAATACAATTTCTTTTTGCTTAGCAGCATTTTTCAACATTTCCAATAACAAACTCAAACCTTCATTCGAATCGTATTTAGAATGCAAACGAATGTAACGAACCAATTTTGGCTTATAACTCTCTTGAATTTCTTCTTCTAATATTATAATATTTTTATCAATCATTTTTTGAATGACTGGAAAAACTGTTTTCTTATTTAAAATTGCACTGACTTCCTGAATTTTCAATGATGATTGTAGCTGTAACGCTTGATAGATCAAGTATTCCTCGTCTGACAACTGAGCTTCATCTACAAAAACACCTTGTTTTTGGAGAATTTGAGTTTCACTTTCTAGTAAAAAAGCTGAAGGCATAGCCGCTCTATATACATCTCCTATAGCACACATATAGTAGGTAGCAATCCATTGCCAATGTACAATTTGATCTTCGGTAACTATTGGTTTTTCATCTAGAATTTGATGGATTTCTTTGGCATCATATAAACTGGGTTTGTTTTGATGAATGTCAATAACCAAAGCCGTATATATTTTATTTTTTCCAAAAGGTACCGCCAATCGCATTCCTTTTTTAATATAATTATATTCAGCTTCTGAAACACTATAAGTAAATGTTTTAGCAAGTGAAAGTGGCATAATAACTTCAACAAAAAAAAGCATTTGGTATAATTTATAAGTGATTTAGGTAAAATTGAAATTTATTTTTCGTTTTTTTCTTGAAATTTTTCCTTTTTTAATTTACCAATTGTTGCATTCAACTCAAATCCAAGGAGTAAAACCATACAGTTAATCCAGATATAAAACATAACAATTAATAAGGTTCCTATGGAGCCATACAATTCATTATACTTAGAGAAATGAATGACCCAAATTCCAAAAAAATAAGAAATCACAATGGTTAATAATGTTGAAAATATTGATGCTACAGATATAAACGCTCCTTTATAATTATGCTTGGTACCAAATTTAAACAATATAGAAGTCGTGATTAGTAACATTAATATCAAAAAAGCATATCTACCCATAATGATAAAAGGAATACTATCACTCAAAACATCCTGAATTGCCTTCAATTGAATAACAATTTCAAATACAACAATAATGGCTACTGTCAAGATCAACAAGAAAGACAAAAATAATGACATTCCCAATGCCACTAAATACTGTTGAAAAAAACCTCTTTTCACCAATACGTGTGCTGATTTTTCAAAACCACCCAAAATTGCATTCAGTCCATTAGCCATTAAAAAAATGGATAATAAAAAACCCGTAGATAATAATCCGGAGTGACTATTATTAAGGATATCATCAATAATACTTTCAATAGCCGTATACGTATTAGGAGGAACTCCATCAGCAACAAATTCTAAAAAATCTTGTTGAAATCCTTCAATTGGAATATAAGGAATCAAATTCAAGATAAATAAGGCAAATGGAAATAATGCCATGAAAAAACTAAATGCAATCGACCCTGCTCTATTAGAAAATGCCCCCTCGGTTAAACCAAGTCCGTACAGTTCCAATAAATCGTATAAAGTAAGCCCTTCTAGTCTAGGAAGTTTTACTTTTTTTAACCCCTTTACTACGCTTCGTAGTACAGGGACTCGATTGATTATTTCTTCAATTTCTGCTGACATTAATCGATAATTTATTTACTAGAATTAATTCTAAAAAGCTTTCAAACTTAAATCCATATTATAAATAGAATGCGTTAATGCACCTGAGGAAATGTAGTTTACACCACACTCTGCATACTCCCTAATAGTTTCTTCATTAATATTTCCAGATGATTCAGTCAAACACTCATTTCCTATTAAAGCCACCGCTTCTCTAGTCATATCATAATCAAAATTATCTAATAGTATTCTAAAAACTCCTTTGCAAGCCATAATTTCTTTGACTTCTTCAATATCTCTCGCTTCCACAATAATTTTTAAATTGCGATTTTGAGCTGTCAAATATTCTTTTGTTTTGGCAATTGCCAACGAGATTCCGCCTGCAAAATCAATATGATTGTCTTTCAACATCACCATATCATAAAGAGCAAAACGATGGTTCTCGCCACCACCTATTTTCACAGCCCATTTTTCGGCCACTCTAAAGCTAGGTGTTGTTTTTCTAGTATCTAATATTTTGGTATTCGTCCCAGCTAATAATTGAACATAACTATTGGTTTTAGTCGCAATAGCCGACATTCTTTGCATCGAATTCAGCACTAATCGCTCCGCTTTCAATATTGACTGTGAACTCCCAGAAACATGAAAAACAACGTCTCCAAATTTCACAGCAGCACCGTCCTCTATAAAAGTTTCCACTTGCAAGTTAGGGTCTACATATTCAAAAATCATTTTTGCAAAAGCCACTCCAGCAATAATTCCGTTGTCTTTTACCAAAAGTTTTGCTTTTCCTTGCGCCGACTCTGGTATGCAGGCCAACGAACTATGATCACCATCCCCTACGTCTTCTCGGATAGCATTCGCAATTAAGATTTGTAATTCGTCCTGGAATTGAGCTTCAGTAATCATTTGGTATCATTATTTATTTAGGCTAAAATAGGACATTTTTGGCGAAATGAAAATTAGTTCCCGAGTCTTTATCATTTTTTATCAACCACAATCGTCCAATCAATTAAGTTAAAAAGTTTCCGGGTGTGCCAGCAGTAAGAAAAGGGGCTTATTTCACTTTGTCTTTATTCAGCCCCTTTCCTTACTGCTGTCGGGCTCTCGGCGCTACTTCGGTAGCTCGCCTCCATCCCTCACACAAAACAGTCCTTACGTAGTAAATACCTTTTTCTAAAACAATCTTTAATTCCCATTGATTAAATAATAAAAGTAGCAGGTGTTTTTCCTGTATTTTTCTTAAACATATATATAAAAGCACTCGTGTTTTCATACCCTAAGCCCAATGCAATCTCCTTCACGGATTTCTTGTCTCCCAACATTTTTATAGCTTCCATTAGTTTTAATCGAATGCACCAATCGCTAAAGTTTATTCCTAATTCCTTAATAAAAAGCCGTGACAAGGTCCTACTACTGACACAAGCAACATCCGCATAATAATCTATAGTGTGTTTACTTGCTTTATTACTCATCAGTAAATCAATTATTTTTTTCAACTTCATGTTATTACTCATAGGCAAAAAAGTTTCGCTAGGAACAATTAATGCCATTTCATCCAAAAAAACGGCAATAATTCTTTCTTGAATTAACATAAGCTCATCATCCGTTTTAAAAGAAATAATTTTAAATAGTAATTCCTTTAGAAAAATAGAAATATCAAAAGCGCAACTTTTTGCGGGCAAACTGCTAGCGACCGATGGATCTATAAAAGCACTGTACAACCCCACATTCTTTTGAAAATAGACTTGATGCGCCGCTCCCCCAGGAATCCAAATTGCTTGCAGTGGATTAACAAACCAAATTTGATTTTCGACAATGACCTTCATAACACCAGTCGTAGCGTATAACAACTGTCCACGAGGATGTGAATGTGTCAAGCAAACAGCATCCGAAATAACTTCGGTATACCCTATGATGGGTAACAATGGATTTATTTGAAATCCATAATCCATGACCGAATATGTCTGATAATCATTATTCATTGTTCAAATATAGTAATTTGGACAGAATGTTTTAGCCGAACTTTGTAAAATAAAAAAAATGCCTCATGCAAGCAGAAATCCCATCGATAGTCAAAACTAGAGAATCACCCGAATTTGTCCAGAAGACTATCTTCTCTATTCTGTTCACTATTAGTTTTGCACATTTTATAAATGATTTACTGCAAGCTATCATTCCAGCTGTTTATCCATTGTTCAAAGAAAAATTCCAACTTAGCTTTGCTCAAATTGGTATGATCACTTTTACGTACCAACTAACCGCTTCCATTTTACAGCCATTTGTTGGAATGTACACCGATAAAAGATCTAAACCTTTTTCCTTAATAATAGGAATGTCATTTACCTTAGTTGGACTTTTTTTTGTTTCCATTGCTGACAGCTTTACTCATCTTTTAATTGCAGTAAGCTTAATTGGTATAGGTTCCTCTATTTTTCACCCTGAATCCTCCCGAGTAGCCCATTTGGCCTCTGGCGGTAAAAAAGGATTAGCACAATCTATTTTTCAATTAGGCGGTAATGCGGGTAGCGCAATTGGTCCTTTACTAGCTGCTTTAATTATCATGCCAAACGGACAATACTACATTATTTACTTTTGTTTGATTGCCTTACTAGGTATCTTTGTTTTGTACAAAATAGGTATTTGGTATCGTGACCATTTAGAATTAAAACGCATCAATAAAACGGTCGAAAGAACAATTGTTCATCATTTATCAAGAAATAGAGTTATTTCATCACTGGTTATATTATTGATTTTGATATTCTCAAAATATTTCTATTTAACCAGCATAACGAGTTACTATACGTTCTTTCTTATTGATAAATTCCATGTTAGCATTCCAGAATCCCAAATGTATTTATTTGTGTTTTTGGGCGCTGTTGCAGTTGGAACATTTATTGGTGGTCCATTGGGTGATAAATTTGGTCGAAAATATGTAATTTGGGCCTCTATTCTTGGAGTCGCACCTTTTACGCTTATTTTACCGTACGCATCCTTATTTTGGGTTGGCATTTTATCCGTAATAATAGGATTAATACTGGCTTCTGCTTTTTCTGCAATTTTGGTATATGCCACCGAGTTATTGCCTGGAAAAGTAGGTCTGGTAGCGGGGCTTTTCTTTGGGTTTGCTTTTGGGATGGCTGGAATTGGATCTGCTGTTTTAGGAAAACTTGCCGATATGACTTCTATAGAATATATTTTTCAAGTCTGTGCATTTTTACCTTTAATCGGTATTATAACTGGATTTTTGCCCAACATTGAAACTAAAAACGATAATTAAAATTGAATTTATAAAAAATATATAATGCAGCATCTTACTCATTGGGACATCCTTTTAGGCAATCAAGTAGCCAAAAAAGATTTTATTGACAAAATCATTTCTGGACAAGCCGAAGGAGAATTAGAACCATTCAATACTAAAAAAGGAATTCTATTTTCAGACTTATCAATAGAAAAATTTATCGAAAAAGAATACATATACCAATCTGTTGAAGCTGCTCCAGAAATGCATCGCCAACTACGAACCTTTTCATCTGGTGAACGTAAAAAAGCTTTTTTAAAATACTGTATCAACCGGAATCCTGACTTTATAATTCTCGATAATCCTTTGGATCATTTGGATTTTGCTTCTAGAAAAGAATTACATATTCATCTAGAAGACTTAGCCCATAACATCATTTTGATTCAGCTAGTGAATCGTTCAGCCGATTTATTACCATTTATAAAGAACAAACGACAAATCAATGATCATTCACTTGATTTGAACCCTTTGACAGCCGTTTCAAATACACATTATCTTACATTAAAAGCAATTCCTAAACCCATCGAGCAGATAGATTGTCCTAATCCTGTTTTAATACAGATGAACAATCTAAAAGTGAGTTACAACGAAAAACCTATCTTAAACAACATCAATTGGACAATTAAAAAAGGGGAATTTTGGCAACTCATTGGTCCAAATGGTTCGGGAAAAAGTACTATACTTTCTTTGATTACAGGCGACAACCCAAAAGGGTACGGACAAGATTTGTATTTATTTGGAAAAAAGAAAGGCAGTGGCGAAAGTATTTGGGACATTAAGAAAAAAATCGGGCAATTTTCGTCATCAATGATCGAAATGTTTCAAAAAAGACATAGTGTAGAACAAATGATTCTCTCTGGTTTTTTCGATTCAGTTGGTCTTTATAATATCCCAAGTAGTTTGCAAATAAAAAAAATGAATGAATGGCTTGATTTTCTTAACATGCAACAAGCAAAGAAAACACCATTTATCCTTCTTTCGGTAGGGCAACAACGTGTGATAATGATTATTCGCGCTGTATTAAAACATCCTCCTTTATTGATTCTAGACGAACCAACAGAAGGTTTGGATGATGAAAACGTAGCTTTGGTTACTCAACTTATTTCACATTTAGCCAAAGAAACCACTATAGCAATTATTTTTGTTTCTCATCGCGTTGAAAAATTATTAGCACCTAATTCCATTTTCGAATTAACCCCAAAAGCCACAGGTTCTGAAGGGGAAATTAGAATACAAAACTAGTTTCCTATCTTTGCTTTTTATTGAAAAAATAAACCTCATGAACATCAAACTTCTTGCTATTGGCAAAACAGATAATAAAGCACTTCAATCACTAATTGACGATTACACTAAGCGTTTGTCTTTTTACATCAAATTTGATTTAGAAGTGATTCCCGATATCAAAAATGTAAAAAACTTGTCTGAAAGCCAACAAAAAGAAAAAGAAGGCGAATTAATTTTATCCAAAATTACCCCTACCGACCAACTCATTTTATTAGATGAAAATGGAAAAACCTTCTCGAGTGTCGCTTTTTCCGAAGATTTGCAAAAAAAAATGAATTCTGGTGTCAAAACCCTAGTTTTTGTAATTGGTGGTCCTTACGGTTTTTCAGATACGGTTTATGTCAAAGCAAAAGGCAAAATTTCGCTTTCGCTAATGACCTTCTCTCACCAAATGGTGCGTTTGTTTTTTATCGAACAATTGTACCGTGGCTTTACGATTTTGAAAAATGAACCGTATCATCACCAGTAGAATTAGTTTTCAGTAGCATTTATCCGTTTACAGTCACGGTTATCAGTTCTCAGTTGCTGTTTACGTTTTTGACTTTTGATTACTGATTTTCATCAATAGAATCGGTCTTTAGACCGATTGAAATATTCCCAAATGAAAAAGGCTTTAGCCAAAACCCTGAAAGTTTTCGGATAAAGCCTTTATAATATTCTTTTATAATCATCGAGCTAAAGCTCGACGCAATTGAATTAATCCATCTTAGAAAATATATTCTTGATTAGTACCTTTAAAATCCTCTATTAGAATTTTATCTTGAATATATTCACCATAGGACATATTCTTGTCGAATAGCAAAACAACATCAGGCATAATTTCAAACTTAATTTTACTAAATTCTGTTATCAAATCTGTTTTCTTTACTTCAACACCATTTAGAAAAATAAAATCGTTTCCTTTTCGAAAGTGAAAAACTAATTTATCTTTATTTGGTTTGCCAACGGTATAAAATACTTTTGTAAACGAAATAAACGCCATGTTTTTTCCAATGGTATCTGCGTAAGCATAGTAATTTTCGGCTTTTTCGTTTTTGTGAGCTTTCTCTTTTCGTTTTTTATCTTGTAACTTCATCACCTCCGGAATGACTAATTTCAACGGTAAACGAGCATCTATATTCAATATCCAATTGGTGGAAATAATACTGTTTTTTCGATTGACTTCTGCCAAAGTATCTTTGTCCTTGGTTCTAAAAAAAATATAGATTGGCGAATGGTCTTGAACATCATTTACAATCGTTTTGGCTGCTTTTGGCAACATTATATTTTCTTCTTTTCCACAAGAAAAAAGCATTAGTGCTACTAGTAAACTTAAATATTTCATCATTTATGAATTTAATTTATTCCACAATTTAACGGTTTCTACCGCTTCTTTAACGTCATGAACTCGCAAAATTTTTGCGCCTTTGGTTAATGCCATTGTATTTAAAACGGTTGTTCCATTCAAAGCTTCTTCTGGGCTATTTTCTAATGTTTTATATATCATAGATTTTCTTGAAACTCCTGTCAACAAAGGCAATTCTAACATTTGAAACAAGTCTAGTTTTTGAAGTACTTCAAAGTTTTGTTCCAAGGTTTTGGCAAATCCAAATCCAGGATCTACAATCAAATTGTTTATACCAAGACTTCTAGCTTGATTCACTCTTTCGGAGAAATAGAACAACATTTCTTTGACAATATCATTATATTGAGTCAAGGATTGCATCGTTTGTGGCGTTCCTTTCATGTGCATCATGATATAAGGTACATTATAATGAGCAACGGTTTCTAACATTTTAACATCTAATTTTCCTGCTGAGATATCATTGATTATAGCAGCCCCACTTTCGATACAAATTTTAGCTACTTGACTTCTGAACGTATCAATCGAAAGTAACGTTTCTGGAAAATGTTTTAAAATCAATTCGACCACAGGAACAATCCGACTGATTTCTTCTTGTTCTGAAACAAATTCAGCATTGGGTTTACTGGAATAAGCTCCAATATCAATGAAAGTAGCCCCATCAGTAAGCATTTTTGCTACTTGTAAAAGTAGAGTGTTTTTCTCCTTATACTTTCCACCATCAAAAAATGAATTAGGTGTTACATTTAGAATCCCCATTACTTTGGGTGTATTCAAATCGATTAATTGTCCTTTGCAGTTTATTGTCATTTACAAAATTGTTTAAAGTTTTTTTGTTTAAAGTTATTCACATAAATCTTGAAATTATTTGAATTTTTCAGTGTAAAAAATCAGGTTTAAAAGATTAAACTTTATCTACCAAAAACTTTAAACCTGAAACTTTAAACCTGAAACTTATTCCTTTTAAATTTTATCCTTATTTTTGATGAAATTTTAGACAAATATACATCAATAATGAAGAATACTTCTCAGGAATATGATCAGGTTATGGCAATTTGCCGCGACTTATTTACCAAGAAAATGAAAGATTACGGAAGTGCATGGCGCATATTGAGATTGCCATCACTTACTGACCAAATATTTATCAAAGCCCAACGTATTCGCAGTTTACAAGAAAACGAAGTGCGCAAAGTAGACGAAGATGAAACAGGAGAATTCATCGGAATCATCAATTATTCCCTTATGGCTTTAATTCAATTGGAATTGGGAGTTGTGGATCAACCCGATTTAGACCTAGAAAAAGCAACCGAATTATACGATGCAAAAGCATTATTAACCAAAGAATTAATGGAAGCTAAAAACCATGATTATGGGGAAGCTTGGCGTGAAATGCGAGTGAGTTCTTTGACCGATTTGATTTTACAAAAACTTTTGCGTGTCAAACAAATTGAAGACAATAAAGGAAAAACATTGGTTTCTGAAGGAATTGACGCTAACTATCAAGACATGCTAAACTATTCTGTTTTTGCATTAATACTAATGGGATTCAAAAAATAATGAAAAATATACTTACACAATTTTCGAGACTATTTGTTGGCCTTTTATTCATAATATCTGGATTAATCAAATTGAATGATCCACTAGGATTCTCTTATAAACTAGCGGAATATTTTAGCGAACCCGTCTTTAACATGCCGTTCTTTGTTCCGTACGCTTTGGTAATTGCTTTGTTTATAGTAATTCTAGAAGTGGTTTTAGGCGTCTTTTTATTAATTGGTTATAAATCCAAATGGACGATTTGGATTTTATTGGTTATGATTGTCAAGTTTTCCTTCCTTACCTTCTACTCTGCATACTTTAATGTGGTAAAAGACTGCGGATGTTTTGGAGATGCTTTGCACTTAACCCCTTGGGAATCGTTTACTAAAGATATTGTTTTATTAGTCTTTATTTTGATTTTGACATTCAATCAAAAATTAGTAAAACCATTATTTAGACCAAAAACTCAAACATTTTTGGCTTTAAGTAGTTTTGTAGCATCAGGATTTTTGGGGTATTATGTATTGAATCATTTACCTGTAATAGATTTTAGACCGTACCAAGTAGGTACCAACATCCAAAAAGGAATGGAGATTCCAGAAGACGCACCAAAATCGGTTGTGGAAATGATTTTTATCTACAAAGTAAACGGTGTGGACACTGAATTTACTGATAAAGATTTGATGAACATCCCTGAAGGCGCTATTTTTGTAGACAGAAAAGATAAAGTTATAACAGAAGGTTACATTCCTCCAATTCATGATTTTGCGATGATGAAGGATGGTTCTGATTACAAGGAAGAATTTCTTGCACAACCTAAACTTATGATTTTTGTGGCTTACGATTTGCCAAATGCTTCTCCTGAAGGAATGAATGAGCTAAAAACTTTGACAACTGAAGCGAAAGCAAAAGGATACAAAGTTATTGGAATGACAGCCTCTACTCCGGAACAGATTGTAAACACTCAAAAACAATATGCTTTTGACTTTGACTTTTACTTCTGTGATGCTATAACCTTAAAAACCATTGAAAGAGCTAATCCTAGTATTGTAATTTTGAATCAAGGAACAATTATTCAAAAAGTACATTATAACGATATCTCTAATTTGAAATTATAGATTCCAAAAGTAAATAGGTTTACTTATGATAAATATTCAATAGTCAAACAAACTATTACGTTTTCATAATCAAATCAACAGAAATTTATTGATTTTACGATAAAAAAGCAACCAAAAAGGGGATTTTGAATGCTTTTAATAGGGCAATCTTTCTACTTTAATTAACTTAGCAAAAATTTAATTCATTTGAAAAAAATAATATCACTTTTCATATTAGTCTTTGTTTTTATAGCTTGTTCCAAAAATCATTCGGAAAAAACCAGTTTTTCTAAGGAAGCTTTAACCGAAACTTTATTGACACGTGAAGGAAATCAAGTTTCATTTGAGTCCATTGTAAAAGAGAACCAAGGTAAAACAACGGTTATCGAAATTTGGGCTTCTTGGTGTGGCGATTGTATTCAGGCAATACCAAAACTAAAAGAGTTGCAAGCCAATCATCCAGATGTAAACTATGTATTTATATCGATGGACAAATCTGATACTGCTTGGCAAAACGGAATTGAGAAACACCAATTAAACGGTGCGCACTATATGGCTAACGACCAAATGAAAGGGGAATTTGCAAAAGCGATTGACGTAGATTGGATTCCAAGATATATCGTCATAGATAAAACTGGTAAAATCGCTTTGTATCATGCCATCGAAACCGATTTTGATCAAATAAATAAAACAATTACTGAACTAAAATAAAAATTTAAAATCTAACAAAACAGAATAAAATGAGAAAGAAAATTGTAGCTGGAAACTGGAAAATGCATAAAAATGCAGCACAAACTGCTGAATTATTAAACGAATTAGTTGCTAAATTACCTGCAAGCACAACTGCTCAAGTAATTGTAGCACCTACATTTGTAAACTTGGCGGCAGCTGTAACTCAATTGGAAGGAAAAGGAATCACTGTAGCTGCTCAAAACCTACATCAAGCTGAAGGTGGTGCATTCACAGGAGAAATCACTGCAGATATGCTAACAAGCGTTGGAGTAAACACAGTAATTTTAGGTCACTCTGAACGTAGAGCTATCTTTAACGAAACTGACGCTGTAATTGCTGAGAAAGTAAATACTGCTTTGAAACATGACATGACCGTAATTTTTTGTTTTGGTGAAGAATTGAAAGATCGTCAAGACAAACAACACTTTAATATAGTTGAAAACCAATTGCGTGATGGTTTGTTCCAAATCGAAAAAGCATCTTGGTCAAAAATCGTTTTAGCTTACGAGCCAGTTTGGGCTATTGGTACAGGTGAAACTGCCTCTCCAGAACAAGCACAAGAAATGCACGAATTTATCAGAGAAACAGTTCTCAAATCATTTGGAGCTGATATTGCTGAAGAAGTATCGATCCTTTACGGTGGTAGTGTAAAACCAGAAAATGCTGTTGAAATTTTCTCTAAACCAGATGTGGACGGTGGTCTTATCGGTGGAGCTGCTTTGAAAGCAGATGATTTCTTAGCTATTGTAAAAGCAGCTGTATAAATTTTTTTGATTACAAAATACTTAAAAGCGGTAAAACTAAGTTTTACCGCTTTTTTTTTGTGTTTTAAAGTAATGGTAGATTGATTAGTAAATAAATATTTTTTTTTTACAAATTTATCAAATAGAAGAATTAATTACGAAAAATAAACCGAAGACTGCAAAAATGAAAACTCAAAAATCGAGAAAAAATCGATTATTATGAAAATGGAACTTTTATCAACTATGGATGGTTTTTACCCTGGAGATAACAAATTAACCTTTTCTAATTCTAAAACTACAGTTTACTATTAAAAAAAACTGCCGGTAACTGCTAAGACCTCCTTGATTTTCAAAAGTTGTTGCGCTAAACTAATTGACTTACAAAAACTTAAAAAAAGGCTAATCATGTAGATTAGCCTTGTGTAGTATTATTTATTGATTGAAATTATTTTCTCCAATAAGCTGACCATTCTTTTGTTTTTTCTTTTCCTAGAATTCCACTTAATTTAGGATAAGTTGCTTTTGCTAATTCCCTCATTTTAGCCTTTTGGTCTTCTTTACTTAGCTTCATTGCTACGATTTCCTTTGCCTTAACATTTCTTTCTTTGTTAACTTCTTGAAGTTTATGTACAGTTTCTTTTGGAAGATTCAGTGTTTTTACTGCGTCATTAAAACTTTTTTTCTGTTGTGCATTGATACTTAAAGATAAAAACAGGACAAATAAAAGGGTTACAATTTTTTTCATTTAACTTTTTTTTGATTACTAATATTTCAAACTTAACAAAAAACAACCGTAAATCCAACCAAAAACGCTATTAAATCTTTTTTTTACCTCCTAAAAAAGAGAAAAAATCAATATTTTAAGAAAAAAAGATATTTCAGAAATTATTCTTTAATGTTACAATTAGGTGGTACCATAATTACTAAATAAATTAATGTTTCCTTGGTTATCAATCAAAAGTAGTATCAAAAAATAAATACTTTTTATGGTTTATGCAAAAACGATAAAAGAGAAATACTACCTTTGCAAAAAAAATAAAATGTCAAATATTTATATCGGATACCATTTTACTGTAGAGCCTAAAGAATTAGGGTCTGAAATTCTGATTGCAGAATTAGGAGAAACTGCTTTTGAAAGTTTTACAGAAACAGAAACTGGAATATCTGCCTTTGTACAAAAAGATTTGTGGGACGAAGCAATATTGGAAAATATCCAAATTTTGCAATCGGAAGAGTTTAAAATCAATTATTCTTTTGAGGAAATCGAACAAGTAAACTGGAATGAAGAATGGGAAAAGAATTTTGAAGCTATAGATGTAGATGGAAATTGCCACGTACGCGCACCTTTTCACCCAAAAACAGATGCCGAATTTGATATTATAATCGAGCCAAAAATGAGTTTTGGTACAGGTCATCATGAAACGACTCATATGATGATTCAGCATTTACTAGAAACAGATGTTACGGGATTAAAAACACTTGACATGGGTTGTGGAACTGCAATTTTAGCAATTCTTGCAGAAATGAAAGGTGCACAACCTATTGATGCTATTGATATTGACAACTGGTGTTACCTGAACTCAATTGAAAATGCAGAACGTAACAATTGTGAACACATCACTGTTTATGAAGGCGAAGCTTCATTATTGAAAGATAAAAAATACGACTTCATTATTGCCAATATTAATCGCAATATTTTGTTGAACGATATGCAGGCGTATGTAGATTGTTTAAATCCTAAAGGAACGCTGTTGTTAAGTGGCTTCTATACCGAAGACATTCCCTTTATCGATGCTTCTTGTACTGAAAAAGGCTTAACTTATGTTAAAAAGTTCGAAAGAAACAACTGGGTATCATTAAAATACGTAAATTAGAGTTAGCTATTTTATCAATCACAAGTACAAAACCACAAAAAAATGAGTACTAAAGAAAAAATAAGAGAGAAAGTCAGTGTTAAAGAAATCCCGACTTTAAACAATGAAATAGTTGTTTATAATGACGATGTAAATACATTTGATCATGTTATTGATACATTGATTCGAGTATGTGAGCATAGTCCGGAACAAGCCGAACAATGTTCGTTAATCGTACATTATAACGGTAAATGTACTGTAAAAACAGGTCCATTAAAGAAATTAAAACCACAATGCTTGCAATTATTAGAAGCAGGTATTAGTGCAGAGATTATTTAAAAACTACTTTTCTATTCAAACAAAAAGCATTCTCAAAATTTGAGAATGCTTTTTTGTTTTGATTACTGATTACGAACTGGATTTTGCGTGAGAGATAGCAGAGAAAAGCCCACAAATAAGTGTAGCGATAGCGGAACTTGTTGAGGACTTGTAACGAATAGCTCGACCCGGTTTTTTCGGCGGGGCACGCCTAAAATAATATTATTGTTACTTTACATTATAGATTAATCTGGCAATTTGTCCTTGATGACACCGTACAAATAGGTTCCCAACATGGCTCCTATTAAAACGATTATAATAGTATAAAATCCAGCACCAAGTAAGATAAAAATAGGTCCTGGACAAGAACCTACCAGTCCCCAACCTAGTCCAAAAATTAAACCACCAATCCAAAATCGGTAATTTCCTTTTTCTTTATTCGGAATTTCGATAGACAAACCATCAATGTCTTTGATGTTATTGCGCTTGATTAATTGTATTCCAATGGCACCTGTTACAATTGCTACTGAAATAATACCGTACATGTGAAAGGATTGAAAGTGAAACATTTCATAAATTCGATACCAAGAAACAGCTTCTGATTTTGTTAAAACGATTCCAAATACAAAACCAACAACTATATATTTTAATATATTCATAATCTTAAAAAATTAAAGGGAATAAAAGGTGTACCATGATGAGACCACCGATGAAGAAACCGATAACGGCTTTCAAAGACGGAAGTTGCATATTGCTCAAACCTGAAATTGCATGTCCAGAGGTACAACCGCCGGCATATCGAGCACCAAAACCGATTAGGATTCCACCAATTAATAAAATAGCTATGTTTATTGGGTCTTGGAAGGTCTGATTACCAAAAAGTGCTTCGGGAACTAAACGTCCGTTTGGTGCATCAATACCTAATTGTGCTAAAGCATCGATAGTTTTGGGATTAATAGCAACATTCGAAGGATCACTCATCAAATTTACCGCTACATATCCTCCTAGCATAGCTCCTAGAACGACTAACAAATTCCAACGTTTTGATTTCCAATCAAAATCAAAATAACTTACATTTTTTCCAGCTCCCATTATTGCGCACATCGAGCGCAAGTTGGAAGACATTCCAAATGATTTACCGAAATACAATAAACTTAACATAATCATTCCAATTATAAAACCAGAAACATACCAAGGCCAAGTTTGAAAAAATACATTCATATTAATTATTTTAGTGTGCAAATATAGGTTGTTTTTAACGATTCGAAATAAGATCTGTTCTTCATTACTCTTAATGGATGTGAATTAATTAAATTTATAACTGACATGAATCAATAAAATTAAAGTTCTCATTATATTTGTAGTAAAAAATAGTAATCCATTTTTACTCTTTGTATGAGGCTTTCCAATATGAAAAAAACATTTATTACACTCGCTTTCTCACTGGCAATAGCCTCTTGTGTGAGTACAAAATCTACTTTAAAAAATGTAGATGACAATGCTCCAACACCACAATTAGGTTCGTACAATACCTTTATCATATCTGAATATAGTAAAGATAAAAAGTACGGTTACGAGGAAGATTACCCTGTAAATGTATTTTTTATGAATACCTATAACGATACCATCAATGCGGTACGTTTCCTTAATGCATTGGCAGGGCCTAAGGGAGAACAAATAAGCTATTCCAAGCTAGAAAGTTGTTGCCCTTTCCCTACTAAAAGAAGTGGTATGGGAGCTGGTTTTCTTGATGTATACGAGTTGAAATGGGAAGGACAAAAAAAACCTATTCAGCTGTATATGAATATTTATGAAAAAGGTTATTTGATGGTTCCTGTAGGCCTTTCGATAAAAAAATAAAGACAACTAAAATAAACGTTAATTCTATAAGTGAAAAGTTTAAATCCAAGTACCTTTGCACTTTAAAAAAAAACCCATTATGAACATAGAAAAAATTGCTCAAATCAAACATACCGATAGCGGAAACTTCTTTTTATTGGCTGGTCCTTGTGCCATTGAAGGAGAAGAAATGGCTATGAGAATTGCTGAAAAATTAATAGGTATTACCGATAAATTGGAAATTCCTTTTGTATTTAAAGGATCTTTTAAAAAGGCTAACCGTTCTAGAATTGACAGTTTTTCGGGTATTGGAGATGAAAAAGCATTGAAAATTCTAAGAAAAATATCAGAAACTTTTCATGTTCCTACCGTTACAGACATTCATACAAATGAAGATGCTGAAATGGCTGCTCAATACGTGGATATTTTACAAATCCCAGCATTCCTAGTTCGCCAAACAGATTTAGTTGTTGCTGCTGCAAATACTGGAAGAACAGTCAACTTGAAAAAAGGACAATTTATGAGTCCTGAAAGCATGAAACATGCTGTGCAAAAAGTATTGGATTGTAACAATCAAAATGTAATGGTTACTGATAGAGGAACCATGTTTGGTTACCAAGACATGATCGTAGATTATAGAGGAATACCTACTATGCAACAATACGCAACCACTGTACTTGATGTAACACACTCATTACAACAACCCAATCAAACTGCTGGTGTAACTGGAGGAAGACCAGATATGATTGAAACCGTTGCTAAAGCTGGAATTGCTGTAGGTGTTGATGGGATTTTTATTGAAACTCATTTTGATCCAGCTAATGCTAAAAGTGATGGAGCCAATATGCTACACTTAGACTATTTTGAAGCATTGATGACTAAATTAGTCGCTATTAGAAAAACTATTAATTCATTTTAATTATATCACATTGAAAAATAGTATTACTTGCTTTTGTTTACTAGGACTTTTGTTTATCAATACCTTAAGTGCTCAGGATCAAATTAAATTACAGGAAAAATATACTGCTCATAACAAAGGCAAATTCTTTGTCTCATGGGGAGGAAATAGAGAAAGTTACAGCAAATCAGATGTAACATTTAAAGGTAAAGATTATAATTTCACGATAGATAATATGACCGCTCATGACAAACCAAAAGGTTGGCATGTTGATTATATTAATCCTGCAAGTATGACAATTCCTCAAACTAATTTTCGTTTAGGCTATTTTTTTAATGATCATTATAGTGTAACCATTGGCGTTGACCACATGAAATATGTAATGACACAAAATCAAACAGCCAATGTTAGTGGTGAAATTCATCTACCAAGTTCAGAAATTGGTTCTGTACATAATGGTGTTTACAACAATATCCCAGTTGATTTTACAAACGAAACATTTTTAACCTACGAACATACAGATGGATTAAATTATGTTCATACTGAGGTTTCTCGATTTGATGATATTTCCAAAATATTTAAAATTGGAAATACTGATAAAATTCAAATTAATCTAACAGAAGGTATTGGTTTTGGATTATTATACCCAAAAACCAATACAAAAATATTAGGTAAAGACCGTCATGACGATTTTCATGTTTCTGGTTTTGGAACTTCAATCAAAGCGGGACTGAATATTACTTTTTTCAAACATTTTTATATACAAGGTGAATTAAAAGGTGGATACATTAATATGCAGGATATCCGTACTACAATAAACACTGAAGATAGTGCATCTCAAGAGTTTTTCTTTTTTCAAAGAATTATTGCTTTAGGGGGCATCTTTAGAATTTAATCGATTCTTACTCAAACACAACAGTTTTAAATAAATATTCCTAATAATAACCATAAGCATGTTTTTTTATATGATAATTAGCTGTAATTTAGTGGTGTTGTATTAATAGTAATAGAATACATTATTTGAAATATCAACTAGTGTATTCTATTATTTTTCTTAAAAAACTAGACAGTTGGTAAAATTATCATATAAATAATACCACGATCATTAGGAACATTCAACTTACTTTAAAAATAATCATTTTATAAATAAGCAATCTGAAAGCAAATATGCTTTTATTGAAAAAATTATAGAGAATGAGGATGAGAAAAATGATGCGCATTATTAATAATGCATCAAACAACAATTTTAACGCAGACGCTAAATTTGAAGATTTTTTTAATCATTCACTAGATTTGTTATGCATTGCTGGATATGATGGGTATTTTAAAAAAATTAATCCTGCTGTTTGTAAATTACTCGAATATTCGAAAGATGAATTATTATCAAGGCCTATCAATGATTTTGTTTATCATGAAGACAAAACTCAAACTAAATCAGCTAGAAACTCACTTAGGGAAAGAAATCCTTTAATCGATTTTGAAAATCGATACCAAACTAAAAGCGGTAAACTGGTATGGTTACTTTGGACTTCAACCCCTTTAGAAAATGAAAAATTAATTTACGCTGTTGGTAAAAACATTACTTATAAAAAGAAACTTGAGGAAGAACGCAATTATCATTTAGCAAAACTTACTCAAATCAATAATGACTTTAAACAATTAACTTATACTGCAACACACGATTTAAGATCGCCTGTGAATAATTTAATTTCAATATTTGAGTTGCTAGATACTAATAAAATAAAAGACCCTGATACTTTAGAGTACATTTCTATTATAAAAGAAACTTCTCACAATTTACGAGATTCATTAAATGAATACATATCTATTTTTAATGAGCGAAATAAAAGTAGTGCTTCACTTGAATATCTAAATTTAGAAGAAGTATTAGAAGAAGTACTTTATTCAATTAGTTCACTAATTTCTAATTCAAAAACTACGATCAATATTGATTTTTCTGAACTTGAAAATATTAGTTTTAATAAAATATATTTAAAAAGCGTTTTTTTAAATTTGATTACAAACTCTATTAAATACTCAAAACCTGATGTTTTACCTATTATATCTATTTATACTAAAATGATTGATGGTCAAAAGCAATTAATTATTACGGATAATGGCATTGGTTTTAATATGAAAAAAGTCGGAAATAAAATTTTCGGCTTACATCAAAAGTTTAGCAACAATACAGATAGCAATGGTATTGGACTTTATTTAGTTTATAACCATATCAATAATCTGGGGGGTAAAATTAATGTTGACAGTAAATTAAATGAAGGCGCAAAATTTACCATAACCTTTAGAGACTAAACTTTATTGCTATCGTTTAATCTATATTTAGGACTCTAAAATGTTATTCAATCTATTAACAATTAAGCTTCTAAATTTATGATGTCATTAACTGAGAAACCAAACCTATCCAGTAAAAAATACTCTACACTTGAAGTCCTGCAATATATTGTACTATTATCTTTAGTATTGTATTTTGGAAAGTTACTTTTTATTCCATTAAGCTTTTCATTATTGATTTCTTTTATACTTTATCCAATATGCAAAAGGATGGAAAAAATAGGAATTAACAAAGTTATTGCCATATGTATTACATTATCCAGCATTTTTATAATTACTGTTAGTCTCTTTTACCTACTATTTTTACAATTATATGAATTTTCAAATGAATGGGATACCTTCAAAATAAAACTTCTGGAAACAATTAATCAATTGAGTTTCTATATGACCGATTATTTCAAAATTAGCCATGAAGAACAAATCCTTTTTATAAAAAATGCTATTAATAACTCTGGAAATCAAACCTTTTCATTAATTCAGAATATGGTCTATTCCTTTTCAGAATCATTATTTTATTTAATAATTATCCCTATATTTTCTGGATTGATTTTGTATTATCGTTCCTTGTTAGTTAAAGCTCTGTTTCATTTATTTCCAACCAATAAAAAAGAAACCATTTATGAAATCCTAATCGAAACAATAAATGCCTATTATAATTTCATTAAAGGTATGGCATTAGTTTATCTTATTGTGGGTACATTGAATAGTATTGGTCTGGCAATAATTGGCATCCCACACCCTATCATGTTTGGGTTTATTGCTTCAATATTAACTTTCATCCCTTATGTTGGAATATTGATTTCCGCCTTATTACCAATTGCAATTTCTTGGATTACTTATAATTCCATTTTATATCCTATAGCTGTAATTATTGTTTTTACTTTTGTTCAATTGTTAGAGGCTTATATTATTTTCCCATATGCTGTAGGAAGACGTTTAAAAATAAACACACTAGTAATTCTTATTATGATAAGTGCCGGTGGCATCTTATGGGGAGCAGCTGGAATGATTCTTTTTATACCCTTTATTAGTATCGTAAAACTTATTGCTGAACGAACAGATTCCCTAAAAACATTAGCTATTTTGTTAGGAGATGGTAATGAAAACAAAGGAGATAAAAAGGCTCTATAATTCCCGTTTTTCTCTTAGCGTTCATGAAAAATATTTTACAAAACTAGGTGCCTTTTGGATTTTATAGCATTATTTTGCTACTTTAGTAAAATAATGGATTTTCATATCTAATTATTTATTGAACAATACCCAAACACTAATCAATTAGTCTATTACAATAAACTAAAACAATATACATTAAATTAATAGCAAATGAAGATAGCTCTTTTTACCAATGAATTCCCTCCAAATATTTATGGCGGTGCAGGTGTACATATTGATTTCCTTAGTCAAGAACTTTTGAAATTAGGAGAAGTTGAAGTGAGATGTTTTGGAGACCAAAAAGAAGACAAAGCGAATATTAACGTTCGTGGTATAAATTCTTGTCTTAGCAATCCTGTTGACGAAAACAATTCTCACATTAAGATGTTTCATAATCTTAGTAAAAATGTAGAAATGTCACAGGCTACACCTCAAGCTGATATCATACACTGTCATACTTGGTATACCCATTTAGCGGGTGTCTTGACAAGAGAGTTATTACAAGTACCTTTAATTTTAACCACACATAGCTTAGAAACACATCGTCCATGGAAAGTAGAACAATTAGGAAACGGCTATTTTCTATCTCGCTGGATTGAGAACAGTGCTTACAATACCGCTGATGGAATTATTGCTGTAAGTGAGCAAATGAAGGAAGATGTTGTTGAAGCTTATGGAGTGAATCCTGATAAAGTTACTGTAATACACAACGGAATCGATCCTGAGTTTTACAAACCTACAACTGACAATGCCTTATTGGAAGAATTAGGAATCGATCCAAATATTCCATTTGTTTTATTTGTGGGACGTATTACTCGTCAAAAAGGAATCTCGCAACTAATTTCTGCTGCTAAATATTTCAACAAAAATTGTCAGATTGTGCTTTGTGCAGGTGCTCCAGATACTCCAGAAATAGCTGCCGAAACGGAACAATTAATTGACGAATTAAAAACCCAAAGAGAAGGTGTTATTCTAATCTCAGAAATGCTTTCAAGAGATAAAATAAAAATACTTTATAGCCAAGCAAGAGTTTTTGCTTGTCCTTCATTATACGAACCTTTTGGGATTATCAATCTAGAAGCTATGTCTTGTGAAACACCTGTCGTAGGAAGCCATGTAGGTGGAATTCCTGAGATTATTGTAGAAGGTGAAACAGGATATTTAATTCCGTTAGAAAGTAAATCTAGAACTGACTTCAATCCTATTAATCCTGAGTTGTTCCAAAAGGAATTTGCTAAGAAAATCAACCTCCTTTTAGACGATGAAGCATTGGCAACAAAATTAGGAAAAGCAGGTCGTGAACGTGTTTTGAAAATCTTTAGCTGGGAATCAATTGCTAAAACTACTTTTGACTATTATCAAGATGTAATTAATAGATTTGAAAAAGAAAAAGCTTAGGCAATTTATATTATACCAATCAAAAAGGGATGAAGTTCAAAATGAACTTCATCCCTTTTTATATTTTCAAAACTCCTTAATTAATTTTCATCCGCTTCGTCATCTTTCTCCTCTTCTACTTCTGTTTCTCTCAAATATTTACTTGGGATGACACCAAATTGCTTTTTAAAACATTTTGAAAAATAAGAAGCGGTGTTAAATCCAGTCATATACATAATTTCTTTGACAGATAAATCACTTTGTTCTAAAAGTTGCATAGCCCTTTTTAAACGAATATTTCTTATAAATTCACTCGAAGACAAACCGGTTAACTCTTTGATTTTCAAATATAAATTACTTCTACTTAAAGCCATTTCTTTTACCATTAACTCCACACTAAATTCCGTATTCATCATGTGTTTTTCGACAACTTCAATAGCTTTTTGTAAAAAGCGTTCATCTGCTGATGTTACCGTTACTTCATGAGGTTGTAGCGTCGTATCTCTATTGAATCTTCTACGTAAATCCTCTCTAAATTTTAAAATATTTTTAAGTTTTAATTCCAAAATTTCCATGTCAAATGGTTTTCGTACATAACCATCGGCACCATTCTTTAAACCTTCTTTTTCCCATTCTTGTGATGTTTTTGCTGTAAGCATTACAACAGGAATATGACTAGTCTCTGAGGTAGTTTTTAATTTTTCACACATCTCCATTCCATCCATAATTGGCATGAATATATCTGTCAAAATTATATTCGGCATCAATTTATTGGCTAATTCGAAACCACGTTGACCATTTTCGGCCTCATAAATATCATAGCTTTTGTCTAAACCATTTTTAATCAATGTTCGAATATCAGGATTATCTTCCACTACTAAAAGTACAGGGAGTTTTGATCTTGATTTGTGCTCATTTAGATCCACAATTTCATCTAATACTTCAACAGCATGTGTTTCAGCGTTAATTTCGTTATTAAAAACATTATTTTCCGAATCATTATCTCCAAAACTGATTCCCTGAACATTAATATATGCTTCTTTCTTCTTTGGTAACCAGATAAAGAAAGAAGTTCCTTTTTTCTTATTATTGGCAACATCAATATAACCTTGATGTAATTCGATCAATTTTTTGGTAAAATCCAATCCTATGCCCGTACCTTCTCCATTTACTTTTCTAAAATCTTTATCTACATAAAAACGTTCAAAAATTACTTTAAGTCGATGAGATGGAATCCCAACACCCGAGTCTTTAACTTTGATTACAATATAATCAGAAGGATTACCTACAATTTCCATATTAGGTACTAATTCATTGGCTTCACCAGAATACACTTCGACTTGAATTTTGCCACCCTCAGCCGTAAACTTGAAGGCATTTGACAACAAATTATTCATTATTTTTTCTAAAGCATCTGTGTCAAACCAAATTATAGGTGCTTCTAATTTTGAAGAAATTTTAAAATCAATATTCTTTTTATGACTCAAAAACTGGAAAGGTTCACCAACAAGTTTTACAAATTCATAAACATTACTTTTCCATAAAATTAAATCCATTTTACCTTTATCCATCTTACGGAAATCCAATAATTGATTTACCAAACGCATTAAATAATCAATATTTTTATGCATGATAGTATATTGTTCATTCCTTTTTGATGGAGAAATAGAATTATCACTTTTTTGTAAATATTCTAATGGACCTTTAATTAATGTCAGTGGTGTTCGAAATTCATGTGAAATATTCGTAAAAAATTCTAGTTTTAAAAGATGCATTTCGTCATGCTTTTCTTTTTCAAATAACTCTAATTCTAAGTGGTGCTTTTTGGTTGTTCGAATAATTGTAAACCTTCTAAAAGCCATTAAACAGCCAACAAAGAATAATAAATAAAACACATAAGCTAAATCAGATCTCCAAAAAGGGGGAACAATTGTTATGGATAACTCCGTCGGCGTTTCATTCCAAATCCCATCATTATTAGAGGATTTAACTAATAAAGTATAGGTTCCTGGTGCTAAATTTGTATAAGTAGCTAATCGGTTTTTATATGTGGTATAAATCCAATTATCATTAAAGCCCTCTAATTTATAGGCAAATTGATTTTTT
The DNA here is from genome assembly GCF_040703125.1 of Flavobacterium ovatum. NCBI lineage: Bacteria > Pseudomonadati > Bacteroidota > Flavobacteriia > Flavobacteriales > Flavobacteriaceae > Flavobacterium > Flavobacterium ovatum. The sequence continues at coordinate 2,736,947 of NZ_CP160035.1, read as the reverse complement.
CTAGGAGCAGAATAATGTAAAGCAGCAAATTCTACAGAAAAACTATTTTCACTATATTTCAACTCTAAGTCTTTAATAGTACTTATCGATTCAGGAAGTATAATTCTACCATTAAAATCATCTCCAATATTTATAGGCTTGTTAAAAATAGATAAGGATGTTAAAACAGTTTTAGGTGGAATCAAATTATCTTCTATATCAGCTGGAAAAAAAGCATTAAATCCATTTACACCACCAAAAAGCATTTCTCCATTGGCACGTTTACAAAAAGCCAACTCACTAAATTCATTACTTTGCAAACCATCGTTTACATCATAATTTTTAAATTTTTCAATTTTTGTATTAAATCGAGATAAACCTTTATTGGTTGAAATCCAAATATTCCCAAAATCATCTTCTTGAATACCTTTGATTACATTGCTCGGTAATCCATTTTTTTCAGTGTAATTCTTGAATGCACTCTTATTATTTCCTTTTCCAGCAATTAATTTACTTAAACCACCACCAAAAGTACCAACCCATAGATCCCCTTTACTGCTTTCATACAAAGACAAAATATAATTTTGACTAATACTAGAATCATCATTGGGTATGTTTTTGTAGACCTCAAATTTTGGACTTATAGCGTTAATTTGATCTTTTGGAAGTTTGCATAAACCATCACCAGTTCCAAACCATATAGTACCTTTTTTATCCTCGTATATAGATCGAATAATATTACTTGGAACACTTTTCAAATTATTTACATTTTCATAAAGGATGTCTTTTTTATAAACTCCAGGAGTTTTTGTAGCCAACCATCTGTGGATTCCAGTACCATAAGTTCCAATCCATATATTTTTATTGGAATCGACTAATAGGGAAAACACACTTAGATTAACACCATCTATATACTTGAGCTTACTTGAAGAAATAGTCTTCGGGTTGGTGATATCCAATTCATAAAGTCCATGTTGAAACTCACCACCTATAAGTAGTTTTTTTGTTGCTCCTTCCTGAACTTCTGCAAATGAAAAAATCTTAGGCATTGAAGAATTCAATTTTTCAAAAGAAGTATAAGTATTATCTCCTTTTGGAGAATAATTCAATCCACCTCCTTCAGTACCTACCCACAAATAGCCATTGCTATCTTCAAAAAGTGCACGTACTTTATCATTATTAATACTTTTGGGATTAAGATCTTTTTTTACATGCTTGAACTTTTTGATATTTGGATCAAATTTATTTACTCCACCACCATTGACTCCTACCCATAACATTCCTGCCCTATCGATGAATAATGAGCGAACATCATTTTTACTTAAACTAAAATCGGGATTCTTTAAATCATTGATATAATAATTAATTTCTTTTGGCACAGTTAAATCCGAAGAATTTTCAAAACGATACAAACCATTATTCGAAGATCCCCAAAGATAACCTTTGGTACTTAGTAAAATATTGAAATTCTCGTTATGAATTTTTACTAATTTCTTATTGTCTCCATTTTTAGTAAAAATATACATCCCTTTAGAAGTTGACAGAATCAATCTCCCAAAATCATCTTCTACCAAACTTCTAACCAATGTGTTTTCAAGTTCACCTCCTAGATTAACCAATTGAAAAAAAAGTTCACCTTGATTATCTCTTGATAATTTCAATAGTCCTAAATTACTTCCTAACCAAATATCCCCATTAGAATCTTCAAAAAAAGATTGAAAACCTCGATTACTATTAGTTACACTCATTTTGGATAGATTTACACCAATATGATTAAATATAGCTTTCTTGATAGGCTTATTTAAGTCCAACATATTGATACCATTTTTAGTACTAATCCAGAGTCTGTTTTTTTTATCTCTAAATAAAGAATTGATGGTGTTGTTCGATAGACTATTAAAGTCTCCAACTTTATTTTTAAATTGAGTAAAAGTTTCTGTTTTTTTATCAAAACAGTTTAACCCACCTCCGGTAGTTCCAATCCACAAATTGCCTTTGATATCATCTACTATTTTCCAAACGAGATTGCTACTTATACTTTTATTATTATTTAAAATTGGATTAAATACCGTAAAATTGTAACCATCATATTTGTTCAATCCGTCGTGAGTTCCAAACCACATATAGCCTTGACTATCTTGAAAAATAGTATTTACATCACTTTGTGACAAACCATTTTCTGTAGTTAAATGAATAAAGGCATTCTTTTTTTGTGCATTACAAACATATGTAAACAAAAAAAAGAATATTATAAAAGTAGAAAAACGGGAAATATTGGTTGTATGTTTATTAGCTTGTGGCATTGTTGAGTGTATTAATTTTTCTTATGTGTTTTTTTATTTGATGAATCTCTAATAATTAATTCGGGTTCTAGAATAATTTTTTTTAAATTCTTGTTACTATTAGGGTTTTTTATTCTCTCTAAAAAAGATTCGGCCGCCAATTTTCCGATTTGCGCACTGTGCTGATTTATCGTGGTAATAGAAGGAGATGACAATGAAGTAAAGGGCTCGTCACTAAACCCTATTAAAGCAATTTCTTCAGGCACTTTTATATTCTCTTCTTTCAAAACTTGTAACGCACCAAGAGCGGCATAATCACCCGCAGCATATACAGCATCTGGTCTTACCGGCAAAGCTAATAATTCTTTCATAATTCTTCGCCCGTCTTCAACTCGTAAATTACTTTCGATAATCATTTCTTCGTATAAAGGTAATCCATATTTCTCAAGGGCATCTCTATATCCTAAAGCTCTGTCTTTATAAATGCGAATATGATTAAAACCTGCGATATGAGCAATTTTTTTACAATTTTGTTTCGACAAATGTTCGATAATTAAGTAGCTACTTTTATAATCATCAATACCTACGTAGTCTACTTGTAATTCATCTTCTCCCCTATCAAATAGCACTAATTGAACTCCTTTGGATTTAATTTTTTCATAGTGATCCAAACAAATTGTCTCATTTGCCATAGAAGCTATGATTCCATCAACTTGAATACCAAGTAAGGAATCAATACTTTTGCATTCCTTGGCATATAACTCATTAGACTGCGTCATGACAATATTGTAACCATTAGCATTTAAAACTTCTTCCATGTTTTCTACTACCGAAGAAAAGAAGTTACTATTTATCCTAGGGATAATAACGCCTACTAAGTTGCTCCTTCCTTTTCGCAATGCACTGGATAAAGTATTTGGTTGATAGTCTAACGTCACAACCATTTGCCTAACAGCTTCCTTCGTTTTATCACTTATCCGCGGATGATCACTCAGCGCTTTAGATACCGCCGAAGGAGTTAACCCTAAAGCAGCTGCAATATCTTTTATGGTTGATTTTTTTTTTATTTCCAATTTTTTTTTATATTTGTTCAATCGATTGAACAAATATATATCCTTTTTATTAAAAAACAAAATATATATTTTATAAAAAATACACATCTATCTATAAGTAAAACAAGTACTTATAGATAGACAACTCAATAAAAGATTTAATGTAAATCTTTTATTTTTATCAAGTTGTTCAATCGATTGAATTATTGTCACTAAACCACATAAAATTTTATAAATGAAATATATTGTTTGCGAAAAACCAGGAGAATTTATCTTAAAAGAAAAAGAAGCTCCTATTAGAAAAGAAAATGAAGCTTTATTACAAATTAATAAAGTTGGAATTTGTGGAACTGATCTACATGCCTATGCAGGTAACCAAGCTTTCTTTACATATCCAAGAATTTTAGGTCATGAATTAGCATCTGAAGTGATTGAAATTGGAGAAAATGCAAGAGGAATAAAATCTGGAGACAAGGTGGTTGTTATGCCGTATATAAGTTGCGGAACTTGTATCGCTTGTCGAAATGGAAAAACAAACTGTTGCACCAATATTAAAGTATTAGGTGTTCATACTGACGGTGGTATGCAAGAACAAATTACGGTTCCATCCAATATTCTCTTACTAGCCAATAACCTTTCGGATAACGAAATGGCAATTGTAGAACCATTAGCTATTGGCGCGCATGCCATTCGTAGAGCGGCTATTCAACCGGGCGAAACTGTTGCAGTTGTGGGTTGTGGTCCTATTGGGATTGGAATTATGAAATTAGCTCAAATTGCGGGTGCTAAAGTAATCGCAATAGATATGAACGAACAACGTTTGGCATATGCCAAAGAGGATATAGGAGTTGATTATACTGTAAAAGCAGGAGAAAATGCAGTAGAAGAAATTATGAAAATCACAAACGGTGATCTATGTACCGCCGTATTTGATGCCTCTGGAAACAAGTACGCGATAGAAGCTTGTCCAGACTATATGTCTCATGGAGGACGCTTTGTTTTAGTAGGTCTATCAAAAGGGGAACTGACTTATACTCATCCAAAAATACATGCTAAAGAAATGACTTTAATGTGCAGTAGAAATGCTACTACTGAGGATTTTGAGCACGTAATTAGCGTGCTTAATCAGTTTCCAACAGATTCATTTATAACGCACTCGGTTCCATTTACAGAAATGATTGAAAATTTTGATAGTTGGTTAAATCCCGAAACTGGGGTTATCAAAGCAACTGTAGTTTTTAATTCTTAATTCAAATAAAATGTCAAAAACTTTTGTACAAATACATCCAAATGATACTATAATTGCAGCCCTTGTTGACTTACCAAAAGGAACTGTAATTACACATAATGATGTTGAGATCACGCTTGTCGAAAACATCAAACAAAAACACAAATTTACCACAACTGATTTAGCAGTTGGGGACCAAATTTTTATGTACGGTGTTTTAATCGCTAAAGCAACACAACCTATTTTAAAAGGGGCTGCAATTACGACTGAAAACATCAAACATGCATCAGCAGATTTTAATGAGTCTCAAGAAAAGTTTATATGGAAAGCTCCTGACACTTCAAAATTTGAAGGTCGCACTTTTAACGGGTATCACAGAGCAGATGGTTCTGTTGGAACTGGAAATTACTGGTTGGTGATTCCGCTTACTTTTTGTGAAAATAGAAATATTGATGTACTCGAAGGCGCATTAGCTGATAAATTAGGCTATCAAACTAAAAAAGATTTCGCTGTTGATACCGATGCTTTGATTCAGAAATACAAGCAAGGAGGTTCTGCCGAAGATATTTTGAATACACCAATTATTGCTACCAAAGAAGAAATAACAAAAAATAGACTTTTTCCAAATGTGGACGGAATAAAATTCCTAAAACACGATGGCGGCTGTGGTGGTACTCGTGAGGATTCTCAAGTATTATGCAATTTATTAGCAGGCTATATTGTAAACTCAAACGTGGCGGGGGCTACTATTTTTAGTTTAGGTTGTCAAAATGCCCAAATAGAAATGCTTCAGAATGCGATCAAAAAATTAGATCCTAATTTTTCAAAGCCAGTTCATTACTTAGAACAACAAAAAAGTGCTAGCGAAAGACAATTAATCGAAGAAGCGGTAAAACATACTTTTATTGGTTTAATTGAAGCCAATAAAATCGAAAGAAAGCCTGCTCCTATTAACAAAATCGTTCTAGGATTAGAATGTGGAGGATCAGATGGGTTTTCAGGAATCTCTGCTAATCCAGCTTTGGGATACGCATCCGATTTATTAGTAGGGCTTGGAGGAACTCCTGTTTTGTCTGAATTTCCAGAATTGAATGGCGTGGAACAAGATCTTATCAATAGATGTGAAACTAAAGAAGATGCAACCAAATTTTCAACTCTTATGCGTGCGTATTCAGCATCTGCAATAGCAGTTGGTTCTGGTTTCGAAAATAATCCTTCGCCTGGAAATATCAAGGACGGTTTGATTACCGATGCTATGAAATCGGCTGGTGCGGCCAAAAAAGGTGGTACTTCGCCAGTGGTTGAAGTATTAGACTATGCAGAAAGAATCACAAAGCCAGGTCTAAATTTACTTTGTACCCCAGGAAATGATGTAGAATGTTCTACAGGACTTGCCGGTTCTGGTTGTAATCTTATCGTTTTTACAACTGGATTAGGAACACCAACAGGAAACCCTATTGCACCAGTTATTAAAATGTCCAGTAATACAAAGCTTTACGAGAAGATGAAAGACATCATTGATATTAATGCTGGAACAGTAATTACCGGTGAAGATACGATTGAAAGTATGGGCGAAAAATTATTAGAATTTATTATCAAAACAGCCAGCGGAGAAATAATTACGAAAGCCGAATTAAAAGGACAAAACGATTTTATTCCTTGGAAAAGAGGTGTTTCACTATAATTTTAAATAGAAAAAACATGCAACCATTAAATAGAAAAACAGCAAACAACAGCTATACTGCACCAGAAAGAATCATGCAATTTGGCGGTGGGAATTTCCTTCGTGCCTTTAGCGACTGGATGTTTGATGTATTAAATAAAGAAACGGAGTTCAAAGGAAGTGTCGTAATAATAAAACCTACACAAAGAGGTGATTATGAGGAACTAAAACAACAAGATGGTTTATTTCATGTTGCCTTGGATGGTATCCGAAAAGGAGTTTTAATATCAACTGTTACCCTTGTAGAAAGCGTGAGTCGTGTGATTCAGCCCTACACAGAATGGGATGAATACTTGAAACTAGCTGAAAATCCAGATTTGAGGTTCATCATTTCAAATACAACCGAATCGGGTATTCGTTTTTCAGAAACTGACCAATTAAACGATAATCCTCCACACGAATTTCCTGCAAAGGTGACCGTTTGGTTGCACCACCGTTTTAATCATTTTAAGGGTGAACCTTCCAAAGGTTGTATTTTGATGCCTTGTGAATTAATTGAAAATAATGGTGAAGCTTTAAAAAAAGCCATCCTTCAATATGCGCATCATTTTAATTTATCAAATGATTTTATTCAATGGATTGAAGATTCTAATTATTTCTGTAATACATTGGTCGATCGCATCGTGTCTGGTTACCCAACAGACCGTGCCGATGAGATTTTAGAGAAAATTGGTTATAATGATCCTTTACTAGTTGCTGGTGAAGATTACCACAGTTTTGTAATTCAAGGACCTGAAATTATTCAGGAAGAATTGCCTTTTGCTAAAACCAATTTGAACGTACAATTTGTAGATGATATAAGTGCTTATCGCGAAATGAAAGTGCGGATTCTCAACGGAGCACATACTTCGTTAGTTCCAGTTGGATATCTTTTAGGTGTAAGAACAGTAAAAGAATCGATGGATAATCCAGTTATTTTACAATTTGTAAAGGAAGTTTTATCAGAAGAAATCACCAAAACATTACAAAATTTCCCAGATGATGAACTGCAAAATTTCGTCAATGCAGTGTTAGATCGTTTCAAGAACCCAACATTAAAGCATTTCTTGATTAGTATATCCTTAAATAGCACTTCCAAATTTATGGCGAGATTGTATCCTGCCTTAAAAGAATACACGGAGAATGAAGGGCAATTACCTAAAAGAATTGCTTTTTCACTTTCTTGTTTAATTCGTTTTTACAAAGGAGAATACAACAACGAAATCATTCCTATCAATGATGCTACAGAGACACTAGACTTCTTCAAAATAATTTGGAGTCAAAAAGATGCTGATTCGATTGGTTACACTGAATTGGTACAAAAAATATTAGGTAATGAATCCATTTGGGGGGTGAACCTAAATACTATACCAAATCTAAGCGCTACTGTAGCAAAAAACTTGGAAGAAATTGAAAATAATGGTATTGAGTCTTGTATCAAAAATGTATTGTCATGATAATAGATGCACATCAACATTTTTGGCAATATGAGTCTAAAAAACACGAATGGATTGACGACCAAATGGCTGTCATTCGCAAGGATTTTTTGCCCGAAGATTTACAAAAAGTTTTTTCAGAAAATAAAATCGATGGTTGTGTTGCAGTTCAAGCTGATCAAACGCTAGAAGAAACTGATTTTTTATTGCAACTCTCTAATGAGAATCACTTTATAAAAGGAGTTGTAGGTTGGGTAGATTTAAGAGCTAATAACATTGAAGAAGTACTTCAGGTTTATAGTTCGTATCCAAAACTAAAAGGTTTTAGACACGTTGTTCAAGGAGAAGAAGATCATAATTTTCTACTAAGGCCAAATTTTTTAAGAGGTATTGCTGCCTTAGAGAATTATGGTTTTACCTATGATATTTTGATTTTACCACATCAGTTAGGAGCAGCTTTAGAATTAGTACAAAAGTTTCCAAACCAAAAATTTGTCATCGATCATATCGCAAAACCCTATATCAAAGATGGGTTTTATGAAGGTTGGGCAAATTTAATGTTGGCTATTGGAAAACACGAAAATGTGTATTGCAAACTATCTGGAATGACTACTGAAGCCGACTATCAATCTTGGACACCGGAGCAAATCAAACCATATATAGATTTGGTTTTACAAGCTTTTGGGCCAGAGCGATTATTATTTGGGTCTGATTGGCCAGTATGTTTAGTGGCTGGAAATTATACAAAAACAAAAGAATTAGTAACACAATTTATAGCTCATTTGACACCAGAACAGCAAAATGCTATTATGGGAAAAAATGCGATTAATTTTTATAACCTTTAATAGTAAATAAAATGAAAATAAAACCGACTTATATAAAAGGGGATTATACAAAAAGTGATTTTTTTAATAATCAAAGCCGTCTCGTTTGTGGGTGTTCCGGTTTAGGAGGAGTGTGGAGACCTATTGAGGAATCAGACGCAGTTGGCACGCTAATGTATGCTTTAGAAAATGGAGTTCGTGTTTTTGACACAGCCCCGTCCTACAACAGATCTCAAGAGTTTTTAGGGAAAACATTGCAATTATGGACTGGCGAAAAACCATTCATTAGTACAAAAGTCGGACGCTTAAAAGCAGATCGAGCAGATGATTGTATCGTTGATTATTCTCCAGAAACCATGAGAAAAAGTGTTTATGAAAGTTTAGATGTACTTGGTATAGATACTATAGATTTATTGTTTATACACGAGCCACATTTGGTACCTGTAGAAAGAATGGATGAAATTATGGATTGCTTGAACGGTTTGAAAAAAGAAGGTATTGTCAAAATGTTAGGAATTGGGGGAAATCCAACTGAGCCTTTTTATCCTCATATGATTAAAAAAAACTTTGATGTGCTTTCGGGATTTCTAAAAATGGATGCTTGCAACTTGTCAGGTTTTGAGAGAGATATTCCTCAAATTCAAAAGGAGAATATTGCTTATTATGCGGCTTCAGCATTACACATGGGATTGTTAGGACGACGATTGGAAGAATATAATACCGATAGACCAAATAATGAATGGGTAACCAATTTAGACGTAGATACAGCCCTTAAAATTAACGAGATAGCTATTAAAAATAACATCCCATTGTCTCGATTAGCATTAAGATACGTCTTCTCTATCGAAGAGGCAGACCGAGTAGTGGTGGGACCAAGTAAAAAAGAACAAATGGTTGATTTACTTAATGCTTGGGAAGAAGGTAAATTAGAGGAATCTATATTTGATGAAATTACCGAAACCATCATTGCTGCTAAATTAGCCTCAACGAATTTAAAAAAATAAACAAGAACGATTTCTAATAATTTAACCTAATTGTTGTTTTTATCAACTGAAAACTTTTAGTATAGCAACAGATAACTATTATAACCACAAATTATGAATACAACCGTGAATAAACCAGTAGTCCGCAAAGAACTACTTTTTCCCTTTATCATTATTACTTCCTTATTTGCATTGTGGGGAATTGCAAATGATTTAACTAATCCGATGGTTTCTGCTTTCAAAAAAGTAATGCCGGAGTTGTCAAACATGCAAGCTTCTTTGGTGCAGTTCGCTTTCTATTTCGGATATTTTTTCATGGCTATGCCAGCGGCCCTTTTTATTCGAAAATACAGTTATAAATCAGGAATCATTGTAGGTTTACTTTTATATGCTACAGGTGCTTTTTTGTTCTATCCCGCAGCAGCTTATCAAGACTTTACCTATTTCCTACTTTCATTATGGATTATTACTTGTGGTTTAGCTTTTTTGGAAACTACTTCAAATCCTTTGATTTTATTTTTAGGTGACCCTGAAACATCTACACAGCGTTTGAATTTAGCACAAGCTTTTAACCCAATAGGATCTTTAAGTGGAATGATTATGGCGCAAGTATTTGTAATGAATGCTTTGAAATCTGATGATTATACAACCGAAGCATACAATGCTTTGTCTTCAACTGAAGTAGCTTCCATTCGTGAAAATGATTTAGGAATCATCAGTATTCCATATATTGGTCTAGGAGTTTTAGTACTAGTGATATTAGCGATAATCATTTTTACAAAAATCCCAAAAACACCTCAAGAAGATAAAATGTCATTGTCAGAATCGTTTTCGAAACTGTTTGCTAATAAAAATTATAAATTAGGTGTAGTTGCACAAGCATTTTATGTGGGTGCTCAAATTATGTGTTGGACTTATATTTTTCAATATGTTGATAATATCAATCAAACATTTGGATTAGAATTGACAGCTACTTATTATAATGTAACTGCGATGATATTGTTCCTAACAGGAAGATGGGTAGGTACAGCTTTAATGAAAAAAATAAATCCATCCAAAATACTAATGCTTTTTGGTATTGGAGGAGTGCTTTGTTGTGCAGGTGCGATTGTTTTACAAGGAATTCCTGGATTGATTTCTTTAATTTGTATCTCTATTTTTATGTCAATTATGTTTCCTACAATTTACGGAATTGCATTGAAAAATATGGGAGAAGAAGCTAAAATTGGATCTGCAGGATTAGTTATGGCAATTGTAGGTGGTGCATTAATGCCCGTTTTACAAGGAGGAATATTAGACTGGGGAGGTCCTGGTTTTTCGGATGTAAAAATTTTAGGATTTATTCCTGAGGTTAATTTTTCATTCTTATTACCCTTAATCTGTTTATCTGTTGTGACTTTATACGGTTATTCAACGTACAAACTTTCAAAAAACTAATAAAAATGAGTACAAAAAGATATTGTTTTTCATGTGATTTAAAAGATGATTCCAAATTAATCGCTGAATACAAAGAATACCATGCCGCAGGTAAGGCTTGGCCAGAAATCACAAAAAGTATCAAAGATGCTGGTATTGTTGATATGCAAATTTACTTAACAGGTAATAGAATGTTTATGATTATGGAAGTCGATGAAACTTTCGACCCAGTTCAAAAATCAAAAATGGATGCCGAAAACCCAAAAGTGCAAGAATGGGAAAAACTAATGTGGAATTACCAACAAGAATTGCCTTGGGCTAAAGATGGTGAAAAATGGATTACCTTAGAAAAAGTTTTTCAATTGGTATAAGCTTTTAATTATAATAATTAACAAAGAAAACGTTACTACAATTCATTTTGTGTAGCGTTTTTTTGTTTAATACAAATTATTAGCTTGTTGTATAGAAAAATTTTCTACTTGTGACTATATAATACTAGATAACTGTAAAATAATAGTTAGAATAATTCTCTCAGTACTAGCGTAGTCAATACATATTCTATAGTTTCCTACAACTCTCTATAAATATTATAGGAATTAACTATGTTATGAATAATAAAGAGGAAAAAATTAGTAAATTTATTATCAATGACTCCGTTTACTTATAAAAGTAGCAATTAAATTTAAAATTTATTTTAATAAAAAATCTCTAATAATAAAGATAATTTTATCATAAATTAACTGAATTTAACATAAACGCACATATGTTACAGTTTTAAAAACATATGTTCCCCTGTGAAACCTATATAATTTAAACCTTTGTAATCTAAACTTTAAATAACCAAACAATTATGAAATTCAATTTACTAATGAATTGGAAACTCAAATCTAAAACAATAACAATGTTGTTATTATTTTGTTTTGGAGTTGTCCAAGCACAGAAAGTCCAATTGGTAACAGGAAAGGTAACCGGCGACGGAGGTCCTTTACCTGGGGTGAGTGTAATTATCAAGGGACCTAATGGTAAAAGTGCTATTACAGACTTTGACGGAAATTACAAAATCCAAGCAAAAGAGACTGATATATTAAGCTTTAGTTATATCGGTTTTGTTACTCAAAATGCTAAATTAAATAGCAGAACTACAGTAAATATTGATTTAAAAACAACTATTAACGAACTTGATGATATTGTTATTGTAGGTTACGGTACACAAAAGAAAAAAGAAGTTACTGGAGCTGTTACAAAGATTACTGCAGAAGATCTTGTTAGACAAACTACCTCTGATTTGGGTAATGCTTTACAAGGACAGGTTGCTGGATTGAATGTTGTATCGAGTGGAGGTAATCCGGGGTCGAATTCAAACATTGTTATTCGTGGTTTTAGTTCGGTATTAGAAGGACAAAACAAGCCTTTATTTGTTGTTGATGGTATTCCATTTGACAGTGATCCTGGTTTGAGTAATAGCGAAATCGAATCTGTAGAAGTGTTAAAAGACGTTTCTTCTGCTTCTATTTATGGTGTTCGTGCTGCGGGTGGAGTTATCTTAATTACGACTAAACAAGGTAAAAAAGGCACCATGGCTATTCGTGTGAATAGTGAGTATGGAATCCAAAAGATTACTTCAAAGAACCACTTTCTTTCGCCAGAACAAGAATCATATGTACAATTGATTCAAAATGAAGCAGCAAATCCTGCAAATATATTTGGAAGTATTGCTAATAATATTGAAAGAAATAAGTCGCAGTTGTCTAACAACACCAATATGTCTGAAACAATTTTACAAAATAATGCTCCTATTCAGAATCATAGCGTAAACGTTTCTGGGGGTAAAGAAGATTTGACATACAGTCTTAACTCTAGTTTGTTCAAGCAAGATGGAGTTTTAATTAATTCAGGATTTACTCGTTTTAATATTCGTTCTAATACTGCTTTTACTAAAGGAAAATGGAAAATTAATACTGGAGTAAGTTTTAGAAGAGACGAGCAGCAAGTAGGAAACAATGGTCTTAATTTACAAATATTAAGATACCATGCCTACCAACAATCATTGGAGCCTGGAGTTGAACTAATCGCAGGTGTTGATGATGGAGTTGAAGGAGAAAGACTAGCGTCTGTAGCTAGAAACCTTAAAATTCAGGATAATAAAAACGGAAACAGTAGTATTGGAAACATCCAAGCCGAATATAAGTTAACAAAAAATTTAAGTTTTACCGCTCGTGGAGGTGCTACTTTTAATGATTTTAAAAGAATTAGAATTATTCCAAAATTGGATGTTTATAGAAGTAATGGAGAATTAGTTCCTGAAAATCCAATTTCTTCAAACACAACTACTAGTGATACTTATTCTAAGTTAACAGGAGAATTTATTACCAATTATAAAAAAGCTTTTGGACAACATAACTTAAGTGTTGTATTAGTAGCATCTTCTGAGATAACAGAGTTTTCTAGTTTTTATGCAACTAAACAACAAAATGCAAATCCGCTAATTACTACTTTAGATAATTATATTGGTAGTGCAATTGTAGGTTCAAGCAATAATGATTACACTGCTACACTTGTTGGTTTCTTGGGTAGAGTACAGTATAACTACAAAGGGAAGTACTTGTTTAGCTCAAGTTTGCGTAGAGATGCTTCGTCACAATTTGCATCTGATAGTAGAGTTGGTTATTTTCCATCGGTTTCTGTGGGATGGAATGTGTCTGACGAAGATTTTTGGAAAAAGTATAAAGATATAGTCAATAATTTCAAATTTAGAGCAAGTTATGGTGCGACAGGAAACGATCGTTTTTCTAAATATACGTATCAATCAACTGTTTCTCCAACTCAAGATTACTTCTTCGGTACTGGAAACAGTCAATCAATTGCTTATGGTACCACTCAGTTAGAGTATGCAAATAAAGAAGTGGGTTGGGAAACTTCAAAAGAATTTAATTTTGGTTATGATATGAGTTTCTTCAAAAACAAACTTACCTTAACTACAGATATTTATCAAAGTAAGAAAGAAAATCTATTATTTGGTATTGTATTACCTCCTTCTGCAGGTGTATCTGGATCGAACAGAGATGTTGTATTCAATATTGGTAGTATGAAAAATGTCGGAATAGAGCATGCGCTTAATTATAAGTTCAATGCCAAAAAAATGAAAATTAATGTAGGACTTACGTATACTAAAAACCAAAATACAGTTACACACACACCTCCAGAAAATCCATTTATTAATCTTGATAATAGCTACATCAGTAATAGATCCAACAATAATGATTTGGTAACAGTTATTACACCGGGTTATGAAGCAGGTGCTTATTTCTTATTAGATTCTTACGGAGTAATTAAAAATCAAGCAGAGTTAGATGAGTATAAGGCACTAGTTCCTAATGCAAATGTTAAGCTAGGTGATTTAAGATATGTTGATCAACCAACTATTGATACTGACAATGATGGTGTTGCTGATAAAGGAGATGGATATATCACCGAAGCAGATAGACGCTATTTTGGTAGTGCCTTACCTGATTTTGAGATGGGTTTCAATCTTTCATTAGATTACAGAAATTTTGATTTATCTATGCAATGGTATGGTGTTTCGGGTTCAAAAGTAATGAATGGTACAAAAGCTTATGCTTATCAATCATTAACACATCAAGATATACTTTATGCTTGGAGTCCTCAAAATACCAATACAGAGGTTCCTGCTAATAGAGGTGTAAATACAAATAGTTATAGAGGAAACTCTGATTACTACTTAGAAGATGGATCTTATATTAGATTGAAAAATTTAACTTTTGGATATTCAATTCCTAAAAAGACATTAAGTCAAACCGCTTTTAGTAAGGTGCGTTTTTATGTAACAGCACAAAATCCATTAACTTTAACTAGATATACTGGTTATGATCCTGAAGTTGGTAATAATGGTTTAAGTACAAGAGGTTTAGATAGAGGTAATTACCCAACGGTATCACAATTTAACGGTGGACTTCAGCTTCAATTTTAAGAGAAGATAACTAATTACTAAGTTTCATAAATAATACAATCAGATGAAAAATATAAAAAATAGATTAATTATTTTACTTGGGTTGGCACTAGTGCTTAACTCTTGTCAAGATGATTTTTTAGATCAAAAAAATCCCAATGCACTTCCTGCAAGTGAATTTTGGAAAACTACAGGTGACCTAGAAAGTGGACTAAATGCTGTTTATCATTCCTTTAAAGATGAGAATTGTGTTTATATGACCAGTGAAAACGAAAGAAGTGATATTGCATATCCTAGTTATTTGAGACCATTAAATGGACAATTTGAATACTACGAGCAGCTTTTTAATAATACAAGTAAGTTGCCAGACAACAAATGGTCTGCGCTGTATCAAGGAGTTTTTAGAGCAAATCAAGTAATCGAAGCTTATGATAGATTAAAAGGTACGTTTGCTAATGCAGATAGTGAATTAGTAGCGTTAAGAATTTATGCAGAAGCAAGAGCATTAAGAGGATGGTATTATTTTATGCTACACAATTCATTCAACAAAGGATCTGTTGTCCTTTTTGATTTTGTGCCAAAAGACAAAACACAGTATCAAAAACCATTATCTTCTTCTGATGCAGTTCTAAAATTCTATAGAGATGACTTAGAAATCGCTAAAGAAAAATTGTTGGAAGTTCCTTTAGCAGATAATGCTCCTGCAGGAAGATTTTCAGCTGGTGCTTGTGAAGCTCTATTGGGTAAAAGTTACTTATATGAGGGCAATTTTACAAAAGCGGCAACTTATTTTAAAAGTGTTATTGATAATTATGGGTATGAATTGATGCCAAACATTGGAAGTAATTTTACTACCCAAGATGAATTCAATAAAGAATCAATTTTGGAAGTGAATTACACGGCTACTTTAAAAGCAGATCAAACTAATAATGATCAATTGCTTTCTAGTCAATTAGGACAACAAATTGGTGCTGGAGGATGGAATGGGTCGTTTCCAGCTACCTGGGTAATTATGAAGTATAAAAAAGACCCTGTTGATATGTTGGATCCAAAAAATACTGGACTTACAGATGTTTATGGTGTTATCAAAAATAGAAGGTATAGCGAAAGAGCTTCCTATTCTATTGCTCTAGCAGATGATACTAATCCCGATTTTGGTTATTATGGGGCTAATACAACTGCAGAATTAGCTAAATTTGATAAACAACACATATCGTATTGGAGAAAATATACCAACTGGGATATTCAAACCAAAGATGAAACAAACACTGCTTCAGGAATTAGAGGTAGATCAGGAGTTAATGTACGATTGATTCGTTTGGCCGATGTATTCTTAATGTATGCAGAATGTATGATTGAATCTAGTAATCTTGGTGAAGCAACAAAATATATTAATAAGGTTAGAAAACGTTCGCATGTAGTTTTATTAGGTAGCGCAACAAACCCTGCTAATTCTGAGTTTAATGATGGTAAAACTTCTTTTGACGAAATAGTTTATACGAAGACTACACTTACTGAGCACTTAAGACATACTGAGAGACCACTAGAACTAGCTTTTGAAGGTGGAGACAATAGATTACTGGATTTAAGACGATGGGGAATAACAAAACAACGTTTTCAATATCTTTCTACTTTGAGATATGATAACTATAATTTAAAAGCTAATACTAATGGTACACACCCTATCCGTTTTAGATGTGTAGTTTATGACACGGGTGATATTCCAGATGCCAATGCAGTAAATCAAAGAATTGCTGAGCCAGAATTAAATGAATTCGTACTAGCGGCTGCAAATTATGATGCCGAAAGACATGGATATTTACCTATCCCACTTTCTGAAATCAATGCCAATTCAAGTCTTTATAAATAAGGATTTGTTGTGAAAAAACGTTCAAAAAAAAACACAAAGTCATGAAAAAAATAATAAAAATAATAGCACCCATACTGCTTGTATTCGTTGCAGTAGGTTGTGGTAATCAAGATTATGTAGTGCCAAGTACCTATTCTGATGCTGGATTTTACAGTACTTATGGAAAAGGAGATAATAAAACAGCAGTTTATGGTTCCTATGAAACTTTTCAAGATGTTTCACAAGGGGCTATATACCATACTTGGGAAATAGAAGAAGGAAATGAATTCTTAAAAGGACCAATTCCTCAAGGTGCAAAAACATATGACCACCTGATTGCTAATCCTGGACAAACAAAGACAGAGGAGAAAACAATAAATGTATTATTCAAAAAAGGAAACATTACCTCAAAAGTTAAAATGTTTAATGTTTTTAACGAACCTGTAACCTTTAGAAGAGGACCAGCAAGTATCTATGCAAATAATCCGGGTGGTGATGTGGTCGCTGTGTTACAAACTGAAGGTCAATGGGCTGGAAAATACGTTCTTGAAATAGATATCATTGTAGATGTTTATGATCTTGTTGTTCCAGATTTAAGTATTTCACAAAATGGAACTATTATTGACCACAAGCAAGTTGGCGCTTTTATAGATTTAAAAGCAGGTGAGAAATTGGAGTTCAAAGATCTAAGTGCATTAGTACCTAATACTTCAAGACCTACTGGTCGTACTTGGAAAATTACAAACATTGCTACTGGAGCTGTAATTGTGAGTTCTCAACTGGAAATAGCATCTATCATTTTCAAAAAACTAGGAACTTTCAGCGCGACGTTAACAGCATCGAGAGCAGCTACAGAAAATGTACCCGGTAGTTCTACAATCTATGAAATTCCAATTCAGTTTAGGGTAGGTCCTTCTGATCAACCCTTTGTACAAGCAGGATCGATAAAAACACTTGTTGATGGAACAATTCAACTTCCATTGAGTGCCGATATTGAACCTGGATTTGCAGATCAAAAAAGCTTTTTTACTGTAAAAGTAAACGGTATAAGTTTCCCGATTAATTCGGTTACACAAAATGCAACTAATGAATCAATATTAGATATTAAAGTAATTGGTAAATTGTACCCTGCAGATGTAGTGACTATTTCTTATGCAGCTGGAAGTATAAAATCTTCGGATGAAAGAAATTTAGTAGCCTTTACAGATAAAGCAGTTGTTAATTATGATCTGAACTTTTTAGGAACAGCAGCTGGTGGTTTTGAAGATGTTTTTGGTGCAACTTGGGTAGCAAGTAATAATAACAGCGGGACAATATCTTATTCGACAGAGCAAAAGCTAACAGGATCATCAAGTATAAAAGCAGTTGCGCAAGGAGTAGAAAGAGCACGTTTTCAGAGCTCAGGAAACGGAACTTCAAAAGTTTTTAATCTTGTTGCAGGAACTACTTATACCATTCGTTACAGCCGTTTTGTAAAATCAGGAGGATCCGTGAGTGGGGATAAAATATTTTTAATTTATCCGCAAGTACAAATAAATGGACCTAGTTCTACCTATAATGCTGCAGATAATGATCAATGGAAAACCTACGAAATCGATTATGTACCTACCTCAGATGCAGCTGGTCAATCCTTTTATATTCAATTAAATCCAGGTGCAGGAACGGTTTATTACGACAATTTTTACATCGCTGTTAAGTCTGTGAGACCGTAAACTTTAAATAATTCTATTTTTACAAAAGCCGTTTGTGTCTAGTTTAACTAGACGCAAACGGCTTTTTATTGTGAAAAACGCAGTATTAGATCATTTGAGGTAGTTTCAAAACCATTTGTACAAGGGGTAGGCAGTATTAGTTTCTAATTTTGACAAAATACTAATTTTTTAAAACAAATGATTATGAGAAAACCACACTTACTAACACTACTATTGACTACAGCAGTAGGATTTGCACAAACTGCTCCAACTTCTACTTGGTTAAGTGCGCCACCCGCAAAAATGGAAGTGGGTGAAACATATGCACTGGCAGCTAAATATGATGCTGGTGATGATGGGCATGGAAAAAAATACAATGCCAAAACAACTGTTCAATTTTCAATTTCAGAAAAAGCAGGGAATAAATACACATGGAAAGCAGGTGTTACTATTCCGGAATCTATTAATAAGCATGCTGGTATGGCTGGGAGGGATTGGAAAATTCCATCTTTAGCACCGTCGGCTAGCTTAACTCCAGGAACAGTATATGTAATGAGAGTTGGCTTTCAAAATGATAATGATGCTTGGGCAAAAGCATCCGCAGAATATGAAATCATTATAGGAGGTTCTGAAACTGTGGCGGATGCTGTTGGATTTAAAGCAGCAGAAATCACCTTGAAAGCAGCTGAAAAATTAGAAATACCAATTACTTACTCTTCAGAAACAGATATCGCAGTGGATGGATTGAAGTTCACCCTCTGGACCATTACAAATCCATTTAGTGATGTGTGGCACGGTTTATATTCTAACAAAAGGGTGTTGCCAGCAGGAACAAATGTGAGTACTACCATCACTATAAATCCTCCTACAGGTTTGGAAACAAACAATTTAATTTGGCCGTCAGCTGAGTTGGCTAGTCATGACCCAAATGCTAAGGATGACCAATACAAAGCTCCAATCAAAAATTACTTTTATCAGCTACGTATGATTAAAGGTAATGATGCTTCGTTTACTCCAGAGCTTAAGAATGTTCAAGCTACTATGATAATTGCTAATTAATTTCAAAAGGTTTTTGAAATTATCTAATTATTCTATTTACAAAATACTATAATTTTAGTAGGCAGAATAGAATTGTAAAACGCCTAAATTTCTGTTTATAATTTACTCGTTGGGTGAAGTTGGTAAAAACATAACTATTAGCGTTGAAAATAAATTTTCTAGTTCTCGATACTCCCGACGCTTCAGGGTTCTATCAAAAATCACTCGAACTGATTAAAATTTACTTTCTAAAACTAATTTCACCCAACGGGTTTATAATTTAATACAAACAACAAAAAACAAATATTAAAGATGATAAAAAAAATACTACTATTAACCGTTCTAATAATGTCTACTATTGTGTTTGCACAAACCGCACCAACTGTAACTTGGATTTCAAATCATACCACACTTGAAATTGGAAAAAACTACACCTTCTCTGCTAGCTATGATGCTGGTAATGATGGCGCAGGTACAAATTACACGGTAGGTAAACCTGGTGGTGGCAATATTCTGCAATACAGTATTCAGTTAAAAAATGCTGCAGGTTCATCTAGTTGGAAAGCAGGTGTAAATGATGCAACAGCTACAGGTACAAATTCTGGGACATCAACAAAAGCATGGACTATACCAGCTACAATTGGTAATCCTGCGGTCGCGTTTCCTACTAGTGCGCAATTAGCACCAGGTGAATATTACGTTTTAAGAGTGGGGTTCCAAAATAGCAATTTGCAATGGTCTAGTGGTGCGGTAGAACAAAATATTACGATCGTAGCTCCTTCTGGCGATGCATGGTCGTGGGATGCAAGTCCTATGAGTTTTAATTCAGCAACATCTTTGGCTGTTCCAATTAAGTACACTTCAGATACAGATATTGCTGTAGACGGAATAAAATTTATTTTTTGGACAGAAACTAGAGGGACTGTAAATGATGTAAATCTGTTTTCAGATGTGTGGCATGGTGCAGTAACTAACAGTACTGTCTTACCAGCAGGAACAAATGTTTCTGCAATTTTGAATGTAAATGTACCTGCTGCTTTAATTAATAGTAGTACGGGGTCAATGTATTTATCATCAGAGTTAGGACCTGTATTTGATCCGAATGCCGGAGATGCTGGAAATAATTATGTGAATCATGCTTCAACACCTGCACCTACTTATATTTATATGTTTAGAATTGCAGATGGAACTGATCCAAATTTCACCCCAGTAAAACCAAATACTACTGATTTTACAGTTACAACATCATTGGGACTTAAAAAATCAAACCTAAGCGAAATTAATGTTTTTCCAAACCCAACATCAGATTATGTGACATTACCGAATATTGATGGTGTAAAAACGATTTCTATCGTTAATAGTTTAGGACAAATAATAAAATCAATCCCTGCTCAAAAAACTATTGATTTATCAGGATTGAAAAAAGGAGTTTATTTGCTGAAAACAGACAATGGTCAATCTGCCAAAATAATTAAAAAATAAGAGCTAGTTTGTCTAGTTTTGTCAAGGAGCGGTCTACACAGACCGCTCCTTTTAGCATATAAAACCCATTGTTTCCTTATAAAAATCATATGTGGTAGTCCTTTCACTTCTAAATATAGATATTTATCATTCAATAAAAATAAAAAAAATGATTCCTAAAACATTTGCAACTTGTGTTCTTGCATTGGTGATTTCTACCAATATAAATGCTCAAAAAAATTCAAAAAAAACTCAAAAACCCAACATCATCTACATCATGTCGGATGATCATACCACTCAAGCATTTGGTATATATGGAAGTCGATTGGCAAAATTAAACCCCACTCCTACTTTAGATAAAATTGCAAACGAAGGAATTATATTTGATAATTGCTTTGTGAATAACTCTATCTGTACACCAAGTAGGGCAGCTATCATGTCAGGTCAATACAGCCAGGCCAATGGCGTCTTAGATCTTGAAGGAGAATTACCAATGGACAGACAATATTTACCTATTGAGTTGAAGAAATTAGGATACCAAACAGCATTAATAGGAAAGTGGCATTTACATGATCAACCCAATTTTGATTACTACAGCGTGTTGACGCAGCACGGAGGACAAGGGTCTTATTTTGATCCGTATTTAACAGAATCTGGAACACCTTATGCAAATCCAGATGCAGGAGATAAAATTGGGAAACAATACAAAGGTCATAGCTCTGATGTAATTACAGATATTTCGATCAATTGGTTAAAAAATAAGAGAGACAAAAATAAACCGTTTGTATTATTTCACCAATTCAAAGCACCACATGATAATTTTGAATACGCTCCTCGTTACAAAGATTATCTGGAGGATACCGAAATTCCAGAACCAGCAAGTTTGTATTACAACGGTAACAATGGATCAATCGCTACTAGAGGCGCCAATGATTCGTTGCTACATGTTATAGGATCATCCGTTTCTAAAAGAAATACCATCAGAAGTCAAGGAATGATGTTATGGAACAAAAGTTCCCTTAAAAATTCAGACCCTAATTTCGATCCAGCTAAAAAAATTAGAGATGATATGTCTCCAAATGCGTACACTCACGCTACGTACCAAGAGTACCTAAAACGTTATTTGCGTTGTGTAAAAGGTGTCGATGATAATGTAGCGCGATTAATCGAATTCCTGAAAAAAGAAGGACTTTATGAGAACACTATTATTGTGTATACTGGTGACCAAGGATTTATGCTAGGAGAGCACGATTATATTGATAAAAGATGGATGTATGAAGAATCCATGCGTATGCCATTTTTTATAAGATATCCAGAAAAAATTAAAGCGGGTCAACGAACCAATGCTATTATCAACAATACCGATTTTGCTCCAACTTTAATCGAATTAGCGGGAGGAAAAGCACCAAAACAAATGCAAGGCCACAGTTTTAAAACCATTCTTGAAACCGGAAAAGAGCCTGCAGGTTGGCAACAATCTACCTACTACAGGTACTGGATGCACATGGCACACTCCCATGCAAATCCTGCACATTTTGGACTTCGTACCAAAAAATATAAACTAATCTTTTTTTACGGAAAATATTGGGTAGATACTAAAGATCCAAAAGCAGATTGGAATAAAAAAAGTTGGGGAAATCTTTTTGAAATGGATACACCAGCAGCTTGGGAATTTTATGATTTATCAAAAGATCCAGAGGAAATGAATAATGCCTATAATAATCCAGCCTATAAGGAGGTTATTGCCGACTTGAAATTACAATTGGCTGCAAAAAGAAAAGAATTAAAAGAAGAAGATGGAAAAAAATTCCCTCACATTCAAAAAGTGATTGACCAACATTGGAATGACTAATCTTGATAACCATGAAAGCACTATTGAAATTAACTGCTCTTGCCCTACTACTCTTTTCGATTCAAATCAGTAGCCAAATAACTTCCATAAAATACAAATCGAACCAAAATAGTAGTATTCCAAAATGGGAAGTTTTAGATATAATAATTACTACCAAATCAAACCAAAAATCACCATTTACAACTCGATTTGGAGCGACTTTCAACCATAAAAATGGAACAACACAAGAAGTTCCTGGATTTTACAATGGAAATAATGAATGGGTAATTCGCTTTTCTAGTTCTCTAGAAGGTGAATGGAACTATGTCACTTTTGCAGATGATAAAGCATTAGATAATAAACAAGGAAAAGTCACTGTAACCAAAAACAAGGCAGACAACCATGGAGGAATAGTAATTAATAAAGACAAACCGCAAAACTTTTTTTACCAAGATGGAACCCCTTATTTCCTATTGGCATTTGAGTGTGATTGGTTATTTGCTTTGGATTATAAAAATGATAAAGCAACCCCAAAATCAGAGCATTTATTGAACCTTATTAAAGAGAATGGGTTCAATCAAGTAGTGATGAATGTCTTTTCTTATGATGTGAGTTGGAAAAAAGATCCGAAATTAAAAGACCATCCTGAACATGAATTTGGTGGACCTCAGGACATTTATCCTTTTTTAGGAAATAATAAAAAACCAGATTTTAGCAGTTTGAATCCTGAATTTTTCAAAAAGTTAGACCGAACCATCAGTTTGATGCATGACAAAAGAATCGCCTCTCACTTGATGATTTATGTTTGGAACAAATTGGTCGCTTGGCCAGATATGGATACAGAAGCTGATAATATGTATTTTGATTATGTCATCAAAAGGTATCAAGCTTTTCCGAATGTGGTTTGGGACATTTCTAAAGAAGCATTATTTTACGGTAGAGCCGATGAAAAATACATCAATGGTCGCATTGAGCGTGCTAGAAAAGGGGATAAATTCAATCGATTATTGTCGGTACATGATTTTAAATTTTGTTCGAAATACCCAGAAAATGTAGATTTTATTTCCACTCAAGATTGGTCTGATAATTTATACAACAAAATGCTGGAGGCAAAAACCAAATTCAAAAAACCAGTTTTCAATATTGAACATGGTGGGTATGAAGAATCACCATATGTGGTATTTACAGGAGATTATATAAATGCTGAACATTGTTTGCGACGCAATTATATGTGTCTTTTTGCAGGTGTTTACACAACATATTACTGGCAAGGAACATCATGGAACGCTATAATTTACAATCCATATGAGCAACCAGTAGATTTTATGAAACCCAAGTTTGAGTACTTCAAACACATGGAAAAATTATTTACAATGGTCGATTTTGGTAAAATGAAACCTACTCCTCAAAAAAATGGAAGTGCGTATAATTTAACTTCAGAGGATGGAGCTGTAACTTTAATGTATGTTAATAAAGAAAACTACGGATTCAATGCTTGGCATCTAAAACCAGAGCACGGGGATCGCACGATGCAATGGTTTAATGTAATAACAGGAGAGTTGACTCCCGAAACGGGGAATATAAAAGGAGAAAAGTTCATCTCACCTTGGTCTAATCAAGCGGATTCGATACTTATATCAAGATTAAAAGCCAAAAAAGTCTAGTTAAAACTGTACAGAATCATTTAAGCTATGATTTAAGACATACGTAGCACATTGTTAACGGCTAGTAAACGAATTTCGCAAAGTAAAATAAACAATCAATTAATTTCGCACTAAGATGAATTTAAAGAAACTCAACTTAATGATCCCAATAGCTGCTGTGCTGCTTATTGCGTCATGTAAACCTACCCAATCGGGTTCTTCGAAAGTTACCGCTAACGGAAAGCCTAAATACGAAGCAAATTGGGCATCTATTAAAGCTAACTACAAAGATCCAGCATGGTTCAACAAAGCCAAATTTGGAATTTTTATCCACTGGGGAGCATACTCTGTTCCTGAATTTGGATCTGAATGGTATCCACGTAATATGTATATGGATTCTATCAAATTCTCAGCTCAATTGAAACCAGATATGAAAGGGGCTGCAAAAGAGTATTTTCACCACAAAGAAGTATGGGGTGATCAAAAGAAATTTGGTTACAAAGATTTTATTCCAATGTTCAAAGGAGAAAAATTTAATGCTAAAGAATGGATAGATTTATTCAAAAAATCAGGAGCTAAATATGTAATTCCTGTAGCAGAACACCATGATGGTTTTGCGATGTACAAATCTACTGTTACCAGATGGAATGCTGTTGACATGGGACCAAAAAGAGATATCTTAGGGGAGTTATTTAAAGCAGGACGTGACAAAGGGATGATCATGGGAGCTTCTTCTCACTTTGCTTTCAACTGGTCTTACTATAACAAGAAAGATAAATTTGACACCACAGATCCTCTGTATTCAGATTTATATTCGAAAAAAGGAAAAAATATTAACGAGCCTACGTCAGCTGAATTTAAAGATTTATGGTGGAGAAGAACGAAAGAAATCATTGATGTATATCAACCAGATATTTTATGGTTTGATTTTATGTTAGATATTCCAGATTTTGCAGATCAAAGACCAAAACTGGCTGCTTATTATTACAACAAAGGTATCGAATGGGGTAAAGAAGTTGTTTTACAAGACAAAAACTTTTCGCATGAAGCTTTCCCAGAAGGAACAGTAGTGTATGACCTAGAAAGAGGAAAACTACCAGGTATTAGAAAACTGCCTTGGCAAACTGATACTTCAATTGGAAAAAATTCTTGGAGTTATGTAAGCAACTGGGAGTCTAAAACGGCTAACGAAATTGTAGATGATTTAGTTGATATTATTTCAAAAAATGGTTGTTTGTTATTGAATGTTGGACCAAAATCTGACGGTACGATTCCACAAGACCAAAAAGATATTTTACTTCAAATTGGAAGTTGGTTGGATATGAACGGAGAAGCTGTTTATGATACGCATTACTGGAAAACTTTTGGAGAAGGACCAACTGAAGTTAAAAAAGGTCACCACTCTGAAGGAAACAACAAAGGTTTATCATCAAAAGATATTCGTTTCACAGAAAAAGACAATAAATTGTATGCAATTGTTTTGGACTGGCCAAAAGATGGATTTGTAAACATTGAAACACTTGCAAAAAATGCTACTTATGCTAAAGATTTAAAAATCAAAAACATTAGCGTATTAGGAAGTAAAGAGAAAATCGAATGGAATCAAACTGATAAAGGTTTGAAAGTAAAAATGCCAAACGCTAAACCTGGAGATTTTGCTTATACGATTGCGATTACACTTTAAAATTTTATATATTTGATTCAAAAGCACATTGTAAGAGATGTGCTTTTGTCGTTTCTTACAATTGCAATAGTAACTACCAAAAAATCAACAATGAAATATTATTCAAAACCACTACTGGCATTTGTAGTAGGCTGTACTTTTTTTATTTCGAATGAAGTACAATCACAAAACCATTACAACTCCATAGATCGCACAAACTTTAAATGGGAGAATATCGATTTAACCAATGCACAGCGTATTGATGCTTTGGTAGGTGCCATGACTTTGGAAGAGAAAGTGTCTCAAATGTTAGATGTCTGCCCTTCAATTCCAAGATTAGGAATTCCAGAATACAACTGGTGGAACGAAGCCCTACATGGAATTGCCAGAAATGGTAGAGCAACCGTTTTTCCGCAAGCGATTGGTCTGGGAGCGACTTTTGACGATGGTCTAATTCAGAGAGTAGCCAATGCAATCTCAGACGAAGCCAGAGCAAAATACAACGAAGCCATCAAAATTGATAACCGCAGTCGTTATGCAGGTTTGACTTTTTGGTCGCCTAATGTCAATATATTTAGAGATCCACGTTGGGGTCGTGGTCAAGAAACCTACGGCGAAGATCCCTATTTAACCAGCCGCATTGGTGTTGCATTTGTAAAAGGATTACAAGGAGATAATCCAAAATACATGAAAGCTGCCGCTTGCGCCAAACATTATGCAGTGCATTCAGGTCCTGAGGAATCGAGACATGAATTTAATGCTGTGGTTTCCAAGAAAGATTTATTCGAAACCTATTTACCCGCTTTCAAAGCCTTAGTACAAGAGGCAAAAGTCGAAGGAGTGATGGGCGCGTACAATAGAACACTGGGCGAAGCTTGTTCTGGTAGTCCGTATTTATTGCAGGAAATTCTAAAAAAAGAATGGGGTTTCAAAGGATATATTGTTTCCGATTGTGGTGCAATTCAAGATTTTCACCAATTTCATAAAATCACAAAAACTCCTGAAGAATCAGCTGCTTTGGCTTTGATTAATGGTACCAATATCAATTGCGGAAATGTATATAAAGTTTTAAAAAGTGCACTGAGCCAAGGTTTAGTAACACAAGAATTAATTGATATTCGATTGAAAGAAAGTTTGGCTACCCGTTTCAAATTAGGAATGTTTGATCCTATTGGAACCAATCCTTATGATAAAATTGATGCCTCGGTGGTCGATTCTGAGCCACATCGTAAACTAGCGCTTGAGGCGGCTCAAAAGTCAATTGTACTATTGAAAAATAGCAATAATGTCTTGCCAATCAATAAAAAAACTAGAACTGTGTATGTGGTTGGGCCAAACGCATCTAGTGAAGAGGTTTTACTCGGGAATTATTATGGTGTATCAAGCAGTACCCAAACCATTTTGGACGGAATAGTTGGTAAAGTGAGTCCAGGAACGAGCATCAATTATAAAATGGGAGTCATGCCTTTTTCGAAAAATAATAATCCAATTGATTGGTCTACGGGTGAGGCTAAAAACTCAGATGTCTGCATTGCAGTAATGGGAATTTCAGGATTATTGGAAGGGGAAGAAGGAGAAGCTATTGCATCGGATGATAAAGGAGATAAAAAATCATTGCGACTACCACAAAATCAAATTGATTACTTGAAGAAATTAAAGAAAGGAAGTAAAAAGCCATTGGTATTGGTACTAACTGGAGGTAGCCCCATTGCTATTCCAGAAATTCATGATATTGCTGATGCTATTTTGTTCGTGTGGTATCCAGGTGAAGAAGGCGGTAATGCCGTTGCAGATGTTTTGTTTGGAGACGTTGCGCCATCTGGAAAACTACCCATCACTTTCCCGAAATCAGAAACGCAATTACCCGCTTTTGACGATTACAACATGGCTGGGCGTACGTATAAATACATGACCGAAGAGCCTTTGTATCCATTTGGATTTGGGTTGTCTTACACTACTTTCGAATATAAAAACCTTAAAATCAATAAAGATTTTACCGTAACTGTCGACGTAAGCAATACCGGAAAAACAGATTCTGAAGAGGTAATTCAGTTGTACATAAGTTCGCCATTGGCAGGAAAAGGAGATCCTATTTATGATTTAAAATCCTTTAAAAGAGAACTTTTGAAAGCAGGCGAAACCAAAACAGTCAGCTTCGCTTTGAACAAAACCACTTTTAACCAAGTTGATCAAAATGGAAAATCCATTGTGCGCAAAGGCAATTATTCCTTGTATATTGGAGGTTGCTTGCCATCGCAACGAAGTATTGATCTAGGAGCTAATCCTTTTATAAAAACCAATTTAAAACTATAAGTATGTTTGATAAAATTAATAAATATGTAGTTGCCTTACTGACTATTTGCAGCGTTTTGGTTTATAGTTGTAAAACAACCAATAAAACAAACTCTAGTGTAAGTAACGTGACTGAGACCAAATCAATTTTGGTATTCTCTAAAACCGCTGGATTTAGACATACTTCTATTCCAAAAGGGATTGTTGCTTTACAAAAAATGGCCGACGAACAAGGTTGGAAAATGCAGTTTAGCGAAGATGCCAATTTATTTAGTCCAGAGACACTTTCAAAATTTCAATTGGTGTTGTTTTTAAACACTACGGGAGATATTTTGAATAGCGAACAAGAGAAAGTTTTTGAGAAATACATCAATAATGGAGGTAGTTTTGTGGGCGTTCATGCCGCTACAGATACTGAGTACGAATGGCCTTTTTATGCCGAAATGATTGGTGCACAGTTCTTATCACACCCTAAGCAACAAAAAGTAGTTGTCAATAAAAACAGCAATAATCCGCATCCTGCAACGACACATTATCCTGCTACTTTTGAGAAGTTTGATGAATGGTATAATTTTAAAAAACCAGTTGGTGCCCATGTAAACGTACTATTGTCTGCGGACGAAAATAGTTATAAAGGCGGTACAATGGGAACTTCACACCCTATTTCGTGGTACCATACCTATGAGGGTGGTCGTATTTTTTATACAGCGATGGGACACACAGATGAATCGTATGTAGATCCTAATTTTTTAAAACATTTGCAAGAAGGAATCCGTTGGGCTTTGGGTGAAACTAATGTTGGGATTGCACAAGGTGGAGAAAATATGCTGGAACCTACACTAGCAAAATGGGACGTTTGGATGGGAGCGGTTCATCCATCGGTAGATATCAATTTCGAAAAATCGGCCAATGTAAACACAGGAAAACCAATGGGATTGAACAATGATCCCAAAAAAGTATTTTCTGTAATTCAAGAAAATGGCGAAAATATTTTGAAAGTTTCGGGCGAAATTTATGGTGGTTTGACTACCAAAAATGAATATGGCGATTATCATTTGAAAACCCAATTTAAATGGGGAGACAAAAAATGGGAACCTCGTTTGAAAGACAAAAAAGACAGTGGAATATTGTACCATGCCAAAGGTCCTCATGGAACATTTTGGAAGGTTTGGATGCATAGTTTAGAATACCAAGTGCAAGATGGAGATTGTGGTGATTTCATCGCTTTGGGTGAAGTCTACGGGGATGTTCCTGCAGACGAAAAAGTGAATACCAATGGAAAATCAAATTTCATTTACAATCCAAAAGGAAAAAACACTCCTATAAAATACGCCCCAAACTATAAATCTGGTAGAACCACAAAATCTGATAATTATGAGAATCCAGCTGGAGAATGGAACACACTCGAAATTTATTGTTTAGACAATCAAAGTATCCATTTGGTAAACGGTCATGTGGTCAACCGCGTCAACAATGCACGCTACGATGTGGGCGGAAAAACGATTCCGGCTGATAAAGGTAAAATTCAAATTCAATCGGAAGCAGCAGAAGTATATTATAAAAATATGCGAATTGAACCGATAACGAAGTTTCCTTCCAAGTTGAAGAATTTGTAACATTAGAAAATATAACTACATTAAAAACACAACAGCCTAAGTACCACCAAGTACTTAGGCTGTTTTTGTTTTACTTTATTTTCGAAAGAATCTTGTAGGAACCTAGATAGAACAGCCAATAAAACCATTAGTGATAGAGTCTAAAACATATGTTCAAGGGTAAAAATTACCTTTATTTTACATTTGTTAGATAAACAACCACCATTAACCAACCAAAATGATTTCGAAAAAAAACTACTTCACCACGTTTACAGTCATCGCAAGTTTAGGCAGTGCGACTTTTTACAATGTTGCCTATGCGCAAGTGAGTACAATTAGTTTGAATATAAAATGCCAGCACTTACCAATCAAAAAATTGATTTGACTCTAGGGCATTTAAACCCAGGAGTTTATTTCTTAGTCTTAGAAACAGAAAAGACTTCTCAAAAAATTAAAGTAATAAAACAATAAATCTGTAATGAAAATCATTTTATCATTAGTACTCGCTGTTTCGACAGTTACAGGTTTTGCCCAAAAGAGCAACACCCAAAAACCAAATATTATTCTATTGTTCGCTGATGATATTAGCGCCAGAGAATTACCTATTTACAAGTCAGATGTTTGGAGTCCACCATCTGGTGGTAATACTACAGATCTACAGTACAGAGCAAGCACTCCAGTACTAGATAAAATGGCCAATGAAGGTTGTTATATTTCAACTGCTTGGGCTGCTGTGGTTTGTTCGCCTAGTCGTGCCATGATGATGACGGGTCGCTATGCACATTTGCATAAATGGTGGGACAACAAACATATCGGAAAGTTTACCAACGAAAAAGGAAAGTTAACTACCTATAATTTATATTCTAGCTCCGCAAATACCATCGGGACTATCGCCAAAAAAGGAGGATATGCTTCTATGTGGGCTGGGAAATCACAGATGCGAAATGCCGAAATCGAAAAATTTGATTTTGACGAAGGTGTTTTCACTCCCGGAGAAAGTACTTCTTTGAATACCGAAAATCCGTTTACCGATTTTGAATTGGCAGAGCAAAAAATTGATGGCAAAAAAACATTAATCAATAGAAATAATGGACAAGCTGTTTCTTCTTACGCTCAATCTAGTTGGTACTGGAGACCACACGTAATGTTGATGAACCAACCCAAGTCGAAAGAAAAATTTCAATGGTGGCCAAATACTGCCGAATCCAAAAAACAATACGGCAACAGTACGTACGGTCCAGATGTAGAATTGGATTTTGTTTTGGATTTTATGGAACGAAAAACCAAAGAGAACAAACCATTCTTTGTTTACCATACCTCACATTTAGGACATGATGCGATGGACTTTTTGAATCCATCAGAAAAAAACAAATGGCCAGGAACACCAATCGTAAAATGGGACGGAACAAAATACAATAGAACACAACCCAATGTAACAGGTGAAAAAGGTGTTTATGATACCCACGGAACAGTAACTGGTCCTGGAATTCATAATCACGTCAATTATTTGGACTACCAAGTTTCTTTGTATTTGAAAAAAATGAAGGAGTTAAAAATCGAAAACAATACCATTTTTATCTTTTGCGCAGACAATGGAACGAGTGGTTATGGAAAAAATAGTCCTGATGTTCAAAAAGGATGTCATGTGCCCTTTATCATCTATGCACCGGGAATGAAAATGACCAAAAAAGGGAAGCAAGAAGTTTTGGTAAATATTTCAGATGTGCTACCAACAATTGCCGAGATTACAGGCGTAACATTACCAAAAGACTACGAAATCAATGGCGAAAGTTTAGTTCCTTTTTTAACAACCAACAAAAAAACGCACCGCGATTGGTTGTACGCTTACAGTGGACCAATGCAGTTAATTAGAGGAAATACAGTGCTTAAAGACGGACGAAATAAATGGTATGATGTATCGAAAAACCCAACCGACTTAATCAGTTTTCCACAAATTACAGATTGGTCGAAAGCCACTCCCGAACAAAAACAAGAAAAAGCAAAATTGGAGTCCATTTTACCTCGTTTTAACAAATTTGCTGAAGCTCCAAACGGGCCTATGTCAGCAAAAGATCAATTAAAAATTGACGAAATGGAAAAAAATAGCGCTGCCAAAAAAGGACCAAAGAAAGGCAATAAGAAAAATAAAGAGGATGGTGGCGAAGAGTAATATCTAGTCAACAACCCAAATTCACACCACATTATTTTTAGAAAATGAAAAAAAGCACCCTACTATTACTGGTTTTACTTAGCTGTAAAGGCTACAGTCAGCTGGATAAAAAATACTTCAAAAAGTTACAATCCGAAAGAGTTGTTTCTAGCAATTCGGTCGAATGGCAACAGTTTGGACCAGGAATGTCTGGTTATTGCGAAGAATATTGGTGCCATCCTACCAATACCAATGTCATGTTTATGTCGCCAGATATGTACAATAGCTACGGATCTTGGGACAACGGAAAATCATGGCAAACCATCAAAGATAATGATGGAACCGGGCGTGATATGCGTCGCGTGCAAGATATTGTGTTCTCGCATCAATCAGAGAATTTTGGTTATGCCATTAGCGTTCGTGGCGAATTATTCAAAACCACCGATTTAGGCCGAAACTGGGAACAAATAGACGATTTTCCGAGTAAAGGAAGGTATGCCGTTTTGACTGTTGACCCATCCAATGATAATAACTGGTATGCAGGTGCAGGTGATTTTTGGAATGTAAAAGCAAACCACAGAAGTCTAAACAATCCAAAAGGTGAAGTTGCCAAATATGCTTCTTACGGAAATATTTTGAAAAGTACCGACAAAGGAAAAACATGGAAAAAAATCACCAACGGTTTGCCTCCAACTATGGATATCGGACGCATTATTGTGGATCCTAGTAACTCCAAAAATTTGGTAATAGCAACTAGTTTTGGTGTGTATAGAAGTACGGATCAAGGAGAATCATGGCAAATGAGTGCCAAAGGTTTGCCGAATAATCTTCCGAGAGACTTGACTTTCTACTTTAATCCAAAAACCAAAGAGTATGTTTTATACGAATTGGAACAAACTTTTTATGAAGAAGACGGAAAAACAATCAAAGCCAAAGGCGGTATTTATCAAAGTACTGATGGTGGTCAAAATTGGACATCCATTTCAGGAAACATTGCTTTAGATTATAACAAAATTTCAAGTTATGATGCACAAAGAGGCTATTGGAAAACGATGTCTTTTTGGTTTGATAAACCAGAAAAAGAACTGAAAGAAAAACATCCAGATTTGCCTACACAAATGTTCAGTACTTTCAACAGAATTGTAGTGAATCCATTAAACAAAAATGAAGTCTACATTTCGCATAATGTTAAACACGACAAAGCGTTTGGACCTGGAGATGTTTGGAAAACTGCTGACGGTGGAAAAAATTGGATTGCAACCGCACGCACAGGAGTGGATTGGATGAAAGGGAAAGACGATGCCTACTGGCAATCCCGAAATAATCCAGTTGGTGTCAACACAACTTATGGGCATTTACAAAAAGAAATGGATCATAAACCGGAGGTTTCAGGGAATCGTTTCATGCAAATTAATAACAAAGGCGAACTTTTTGTTTGTATCGAACAACAAATTTTGCGTTCCAACGATGGCGGAAAAACTTGGATTCAGGTAGATGATAATGAAACCAAACCCGGAAGTGATCATTGGGTAGGTCGTGGTGGCAGTAATTTACCAGGACGTTTTATGTTATTGGACACTGGTGTCAAAGGTCGAAAATTCTTCAGTAGCGGCGAACACGGATTGTGGCAAAATGCTAGTTTGGATAATTATCCAGACAAAAATGCAGTTGCCGTAAAACAAATAGAAGGACAATTGAACGAAAAAGGAGCAACATCAATTGCTTCGGTAGCAGTGCATCCAAACGATCCAAATACCATTTATATTATTATGTTCCGTCAAGACCATCGTGGGGCTTTGAGAAAATCTATTGATGGCGGAAAAACATGGAATGATGTTGCAATCGCTTTCAAAGCAGGTGGAAATATTTCAAACAATGTTCTGCAATCGTCTTTGCTGATTGATTACAAAACGCCATCAAATATTTATTTCAACACGATTGCCTCTCCAATTTCTGAAGTAGGTGGTCCTAAAGCACCATTTAGCGAACACGGAATTTTTAGAAGTACCGATAGCGGTTTGACTTGGACTCGAATCAACAAAGGATTGCCAACCGTAGGAGCATCAAAAGAAGTCATCAATGTGAGACGTTTGGTTATGGATCCTGTAAATCCAAATATTTTGTATGCCACTTTGGTACAATCTGCCGATGGAAAAATTGATGGAGGCTTGTATAAATCGGTTGATAAAGGAGAAAACTGGGAAAAAGCAAAAACACCAAACGACATCATTGCGGTAAACAATCTTTTTATAGATAAAAAAACCAACGAAATGTTTATTTCCTGCGGTCGTGCTAGAGGCACGCAAGAGGAAGGCGGCGTTTGGAAAAGTAAAAATAACGGAAAAGATTGGGACAAGATTTTTGATATGCCCTATGTATGGCAAACCGAAGTTTCTCCAGTAGATTCCAATATTATTACCGTTGCAGTGGCAAGCCAAGACGAAAATAAAGGAGTAACTAGTTTGAACCCTGGAGCCTACTTGTCTAAAGATGCGGGGAAAACCTGGACTAAAATCAACAAGAATTTAGGACAACCTGACAGTGTCATCGACTTAAAACCGGATCCAGAAGACGCTGCTGTTTTATGGTGCGCTTTGAAAGGAAGCGGCTGGGCCAAAGCGACAATTAAATAAGAATTATAAGCTCAAAATTAAAACAACCAATAGCACCTTAATCAATGAAATCACCTTATTATTTAACCTTACTATTGCTATCCTTTATCAATTACGCACAACCGCCGGAACCACCTGTTGGGAAAAGATGGGTTGTGAATGAACAATATTCAGATGAGTTCAACGGTAACAAATTGGATGCTTCCAAATGGTACGATTACCATCCAACCTGGAAAGGGCGTGCACCGGGATTATTCATGCCATCACAAGTGAGTGTAGGTGACGGATACATGATGATTCAAGGAAAAAAAATGGCAAAAGACACCATCGTCAACGGTCAAACATTTAATATAGCGGGCGGTGCAGTAATTTCGAAAAACAAAGAAGCGTATTTTGGCTATTACGAATGCAAATTCAAAGCAGCCAAAACAACCATGTCAACGACTTTTTGGTTTTCAACAGGTAAATCATATAAAGGAGATTTGCCTTGTGGTGACAATTACGGTTTGGAACTGGATATTCAGGAATGTATTGGTCGTGTTGGAGATTTCAAAGGAGATCACTTTGCCAACGGAATGAACTCAAATGGACATTATTGGTATACAGGATGCGACAAAAAGAAACAAGATTTGCGTGCTCCGCAAGTAAAATTTAGATCAGACAAATTAGCATCCGAAGATTTCAACGTGTATGGCGGTTGGTGGAAAGACGAAAACCAAGTGAGCTTTTATTACAATAATGACGCACCAAAGCACATGAACTTCAATAGTACTATTAAGGAGAAATCATTTGATCAACCCATGCAAATGAATATGGTTTCGGAAACCTATCCTTACCCTTGGATTGAGTTGCCAAATGATACCGAATTGGCCGATCCTACCAAGAATACTTGCTATTACGACTGGGTTCGTTCCTATATTTTGGTAGATGTAGATAGCGATTATCTGGATCCTTTCTTGAATAAAAAAGGAAGTAAAACAGCAATCAAGAAAGACTTTCTTATGTTTGATGAAGCCATTCGTTTTATCGAAAAACCAATGCATATCAAAAATGCCAAATCAATTGTTTTCCCGATTGACTTTAAAGCAAAAACCGATAGAGAAATTCACTTGGCAGTAAAAAACAGTGCCAATAAAGTGATTGAAAACAAAGTATTTCCTGCCTACGCAGGTTTTGGTCGAAAAGATGTGGAATTAGCTTTGGGAACTCAGTTTCAAGCTAATGAATCGTATACCGTACAAATTTTTATTCGACCATTAAAAGCAGCCAATGATAAAGAAGCTTTCCAATCGGATGCTTTTATATTTAAATTAAACTAATCATTATGAAATTATTTTCAATAAGTACAGCGCTATTTTTATCAGTTCAAGGTTTGCTAGCTCAAAATCCACTAGTAACCAAAATATTTACTGCCGATCCAACTGCGAGAGTTTTTGATGGCAAATTATACCTCTATCCTTCGCATGATGTGGTGCCAAAAGAAGGTATTGAAGCACCTCGTTTTTGTATGCCCGATTATCATATGTATTCCTTGGAAAACGGAAGTACTTGGAAAGATTATGGTGTGCTTTTAGATCAAAATCAAGTGCCTTGGGGCAAGAAAGATTCCTATGGAATGTGGGCACCCGATTGTATAAAAAAAGGAGATTTGTATTATTACTATTATCCTGCAGAACCTGCCGACAAATCAGCATTTAGACGAATAGGAGTTGGGATTTCCAAAAATCCAACTGGGCCGTTCAAATGGGAGAAAAAGTATATTGAAGGAGTTTCTGGAATTGATCCTGGATTATTATTGGACGATGATGGAAAAGCGTATCTGTATTTTGGTGGTGGTAAAGAATTATTTGTTGCGCCATTAAAAGACAACATGATAGAAATCGAGGGAAAACCCATCAAAATTGAAGGATTGCCTGCGGGTTACAAAGAAGGATCCTTTCCTTTTAAATATAATAATCTTTACTATTTCACTTTTGCACATGTGTATCCTGAGGAAGGCTATAATATTGGATATGCAACTAGTAGTAGTCCAATGGGACCTTTTGAATATCGTGGCAAGATAATGGACAATATTAGTAATGGAACTAACCATCATTCGGTAGTGAATTATGAAGGGAAATGGATTTTATTTTACCATTGGTGGGCTATCAGTGGACATAATAAATTGCGTTCAATTCAAGCCGATTACATGGAATTTAAAGAAGATGGAACCATCAAAAAAGTAAAGCCAACCATAAGAGGTATTGGGAATCCAAAAATTGGAGATACTATACAAATTGATCGATACAACGAAATTGACAAAGCACAGACTTCTTTTGTTGGAGGAAATGAACCAATTGGTTGGATGGTGTCGGACACTAAGCATATGAGTTCTGTGAAATTTAAAGGAGTAGATTTTGGTGAAGGAGCAGCCAAAAAAATTAAAGCACGATATGCATCCGGACAGCGTTTTGGGAATTTTGAAATACACCTCAAAGATGCCAAAGGAAAGATGATAGCCGATTTCCCAGCAAAATATACAGGAGGGTGGAATTCTTGGCAAACTATTGAAGCTAATTTGTTAGAAACTGTAACAGGAATTCAAGATATAGTTGTGGTTTTTAAATCTGAAAATGGCGCCGATAAAATTATCAATTTGAACTGGTTATTATTAGAAAAATAAAATGAAAAAGAACCTACTTATTACACTTGCTTTAGCACTATCATTGGGAGTTACAGCACAAAAGAAACCAAATGTCATTGTTGTATTAGCCGATGATATCGGACTTGGAGATATTTCTTATTATCGAAAAATGCATTCGAACGATATTATTGTCGAAACTCCAGCGATTGACCAATTGGCCAAGGAAGGAATGGCTTTTACAGATGCGCATACGCCGGCAGCCTTATGTGCGCCCACGCGTGCGGCGATCATGGCCGGAAAAAACTGCTACCGTAGTTATGCGCCTTGGGGCGTTTGGAGTCCTTATGCGGAATCACCTATAAAACCCGATGATTTGACCTTGGGTAAAGTGATGAAAAATGCAGGTTACAGCACCGCTTTCTTCGGAAAATGGGGTTTTGGCTCTGATTATTATGAAAAAAATGACAACACCAAAATTTACAAAGGTGGCCGTGTCAAAATTGCTATGGATGTTGATGTAACCCAAATTGCAGGCAACGGACCCAAACAAAATGGTTTTGATTACAGCTATATGTTCCCATCTGGAATTCAAGACGTACCGTATTTGGCTTTCGAAAATGAAAAATGGGCTCCGTTTAAAAAAGATTCCAAAATCACCTTCATTTCTCAAGAGAATATGACCAAGATTGGAGTGACGCTTGACAAAGACGAAGGTCTGGGCGATTCCAATTGGGATCCACATTATATGGGGCCTCAGTTGGTTGGCAAAGCGGTAAATTTTATAGAAAACAGCTCCAAAGACAAACCCTTTTTTATGTACTACTGTGCGCTTGCGGTGCATTTGCCACACACGCCATCCGAGAATTTGAATGGTAAAAAGATTGCAGGAACTACACCAAGTTCGCATTTGGATGTGGTCAAAGAGCTCGATGTACAAATAGAAATGTTGGTACAAAGCTTGAAGAAAAAAGGTGTTTATGACAACACGATTATCATTTTTACCTCAGACAACGGAGGATTGCAAGTCAAAGAAGACAAGCAAGCAGGGCACCAATCCAGCGATATTTACCGCGGTGGAAAAAACCAAGCTTATGAAGGCGGACACAGAGTCCCTTTTATAGCTTCGTGGCCAGGACAAATCAAAGCCAAAACCATTAATACGACTCCTGTTTTAGGATTGGATGTGATGGCAACTTTGGCGGCAATTACCAACCAAAAAATACCTGAAAACCAACAAATTGATTCGGCTAACTTATTGCCATTATTTTTAGGAAAAAGCAAAGCTCCTGTGCATCCTTATATCATGACGCAATCGGGAACATCCAAAGAAGGGGTAATTATCGAAAATGGTTGGAAGTTGATTATTGCTTTCGATAAAAAAGACAAATCAGATACTAAAAGAACACCAAATGCTTTGTTCAACCTTGTCGATAATGTCGAAGAAAAAGAGAATGGTAACTTAATTAATGACCCAAAATACAAAGCTAAAGTAGAGCAACTTTTTGCAGCTTTCAACGCCGCTAGAGACGGTAATAAACCAACCAAAATTTAACCAAATTATGAAAAAACGAACACTAACCCAATGGGCGTTATTATTGTTTTTAGGCGCTTCATTAAGTGGCCAAGCGCAGACTGCTATTGCTCCAGGACCTTTTAAAGGCACAGACGAATCATTAGAAAAATACCAATTTCCAGACTGGTTTAGAGATGCCAAATTCGGAATCTGGTCACACTGGGGACCGCAAGCCGTGCCGAGACAAGGCGATTGGTATGCCAAAAAAATGTACCAAGAAGGTTCACCGGTTTATAAATATCATGTAGAACACTACGGACATCCGTCTAAAGTGGGGTACAAAGATATTATTGGAATGTGGAAAGCCGAAAAATTTAACCCAGAACAATTGATGGCACTCTACAAAAAAGCTGGAGCCAAATATTTTGTGAGTATGGGTACGCACCATGACAACTTCTTTTTGTGGGATTCCAAATTGCATGATTGGAACTCCGTGAAAATGGGACCTAAAAAAGACATCGTAAAATTATGGCAAGATGCCGCCAAAAAAGAAGGATTGAAATTTGGAGTTTCAGAGCATTTGGGAGCGAGTTACACTTGGTGGCAAACCAACAAAGGAGCCGACAAAAAAGGACCAATGGCAGGAATTCCGTATGACGGAAACGACCCGAAATTTGTAGATCTATACCATAAAATATTAGCTCCAGATGATAAAGAATGGATGACAACCGATCCAGAATCGCAACAACAATGGTTGGCACGCATCAACGAGTTGGTCAATACCTACAAACCCGATCTATTGTATTCGGATAGTAAATTGCCGTTTGGAGATGTGGGGAGAGACATGATTGCCAATTTTTACAACACTAATCTAAAGGCCAACAACGGAAAACTAGAAGCCATTTATAACTGTAAAGAATTTTCAAACGGAAAATGGGTTGAAGACATGGAACGTGGCGTGATGGACGGAATCAGTCCGTATCCTTGGCAGACCGATACCTCTATCGGGGATTGGTATTACAAAACAGGTCAGGAGTACAAAACGGCGACTTACACCTTGCAAATGTTGTGCGACATTGTGAGTAAGAACGGAAACCTATTGATCAATATCGTACAAACGCCAGAAGGAGATATTGAAGGTGATTTACTAAAAGCGCTAGACGAAATAGGTACTTGGATTGCCACCAATGGTGAAGGAATCTACGGTTCACGACCTTGGAAAGTTTTTGGCGAAAGACCAGTAAAAGCCGTAACGGTAAAAACGGCCAAGTTCAACGAAAAAAACATCAAGTATGCCGAAGACGATATTCGTTTTACAACCAAAGGAGAGAACACTTTGTATGCCTTCTGTTTGGAGCAACCCACCAAAGATGTCCGCATCAAGTCATTGGGTTCAAACTCCAAATTGAACGACAAAAAAATCGCCAACATTTCGATTTTAGGAAGCAAAGAAAAACTAAAGTGGAAAGCAGAAAACGAAGCTTTGGTCATCTCCAAACCAACCCAATTACCCAACTGGAGCGTAATCGGAATCAAAATCGAATTCAAAAAATAAACAGTGACAGTATTCCAAAAACACCAATCGATTCGGTTGGTGTTTTTTTGTTTAGGAGCAGAACGACTGGTTTTCATAAGGACAACCAGTCCTGCTCTCGGCTATATCTTTATGGCCGAAAAAGCCATAAAGGATGCCGCCTCGATCAGGGCTAAATTTGGATAAGTTGTTTTTTAAATTTACGATTTGTTGAAGTGATTAAATTCGAAAGAAAAAACCTAATTTTGTTTTGAAGTTTGGGGGAAATTGTATAAACTTGTGGGCATTTACTTGTTGGTAGGTGTTTTTAGAAACGAAGACGAATTTAATAATATTATGGAAGAGAATAAATTATCAAAAAAATTGTCAAAATTTGAAGGCTGTTATCTTTCAGGCTTTTTCATGACAGATCCTGCAATGTTAACATCTATGGGATTATTATTTGAAAAAGTATATCTTCCAAATCAATTAGAGATTGTAATTGATATTTCAAAAAAATATAAAATATCTACAAGTTCTGAAAAAAATATAAATTTTAACTTTGAAAGAATTGAAGGTAAATTCAAATTTAAAGAAAATCCACTAGAGAAACTTACAGAAGACCAACAAAAGACTGCAAAGCATTATTTAATGATGGCTCATCAGTTTTGCATAGACAATCATGAATTATTTCCTTCTTTTTTTGAAACAGATTTATTAAAAAATAATGAAGTTTTCTCAGTGAAACTAATTGAGAAAGGTGAAAATGGTAACTTAAATAAGTATCAAGTTAAAAAAAATCCACTTTTTGTTACGACTGAAGGGGTAGATCAACTTGAAAAAAGAATAAGAAATGGTAGTGTACCATTAATTGGAGTTGACAAAATTAAATCTAACATATTAGCTATTGATAAAATACCTGATAAAAGCATTGCAGCATTACTTGCAATGCAATCAATAGAAATGGTACTTCCATCAATGATAGGTGTTGAGCCTTGTTTAATACTTGAAGCAAGGGATAAATTAAGCGACCATTTACCTCAATTTTGGTCTGCAATGCTTAAATTTTCTCAAGAAGGTAAAAATGTTATTAAAAACTGCAAAAATATAGAAGAAGCCATCTTTGAATGTCAAAATATAGTTGATGTAAGTATTAGGCCTGTTTTAATAGATTTAAATGAAAAAATAATTAGAGATAAAAAAAATTGGTTTTATAGAATATTATCGCCTGTAGGTGATAAATTAAAATTTGTAATAGGTAGACCAAACATTTCAAATTTAGATTTATTAACAGCTTCAATGTCATTAGCTACTGATGTAACAATAGATTATGTGCAACACAAAAGAAAATTAAATGAATTAAAAGATGAAGCAGGATTAACTTATTTAATTAAAT
Source organism: Flavobacterium ovatum (assembly GCF_040703125.1). NCBI lineage: Bacteria > Pseudomonadati > Bacteroidota > Flavobacteriia > Flavobacteriales > Flavobacteriaceae > Flavobacterium > Flavobacterium ovatum. Next base: position 2,695,209 of record NZ_CP160035.1, on the reverse strand, counting down.
TAGGACAACAAATAAATTAAAAATAAATATATCCCAACTCGTACTCGTTTGTCCCACAGCATGGTGCTTGACTTCGTCGAGTACCTATTTACCTTACGACCAAAAAACGTAGCGTTTGCAACCCGGCTCATTACTACTAGCTTTGATTTTTTGTGATTGAAAATTAGCTTTATAGTTGTTCGTACTTATAAGGAAATGATAACTAATAAAGTCTTAAAGTAAAGGAACCGCGTTGCAAACGCTACGACCGGTTTCCAAAATCAAAGCAAGCACTCGACGCAGTCAAGCGCCAGAGAAAGAAGTTTGCGTTTTTGATAAATTACAGTAGATTGCAGGAGTGCATTTGACTTTTAAAGTAGTGGCAGCGTAGAGAAATATTTTTATAAAAACGATACCTAATGAAAATAATACTTACTACAATTTGTTTGATGATTAGTGTCTTGGGTTTTTCACAAACGCAATTAGATTTGAATTCAGAAGCTATTAAAGATTATAATACCTCGGATAAAAAACTAAATCAAGTGTACCAACAAATACTAAGAGAGTATAAAAGTGACTTGGTCTTTATTGCAAATTTTAAAAAAGCGCAAAGACTTTGGGTGCAATTTCGTGATGCCGAAATGAATGCTAAGTTTCCCGATAGAGAAGTTGGATATTACGGTAGTGTGCAACCAATGTGTTGGAACCATTATTTAGAAATACTAACCAACGAACGAATTACAAAATTAAAGACTTGGATCATTGGCATTGAAGAAGGTGATGTTTGCACGGGAACAGTAAAAGTAAAGAATTAAAGAAAAGGTGCTATCCAACTAGCGCTCGTGTATCCTTCAACCTGGTGCTTGACTGCGTCGAGTACCTATTTACCTTATGACCAAAAAAACGTAGCGTTTGCAACGCGGATCACTGCTACTAGTTGTAATTTTTTGTGATGGAGAATTAGTTTTATAGTTGTTCGTACATATAATGAGAGCGTAATTAGTAAAGTCATATAGTAAAGGAACCGCGTTGCAAACGCTACGACCGGTTTCCATAATCAAAGCAGGCACTCGACGCAGTCAAGCGCCAGAGAAATAAGTTTGCGTTTTCAAAAATTACAAGTATTATGCAATACGTGTCGAAACTTTTTTACTAAATTTTAACATGATACTAATTGAAAAAAATATCGCTCAACTTGCGCTCGATTGTCCCACAACCTGGTGCTTGACTGCGTCGAGTACCTATTTCCTTATGACCAAAAAACATAGTGTTTGCAACGCGGCTCATTAATACCATTTATGATTTTTTGTGATTGGCAATTAGTTTTATAATTGTTCTCACTTATAATGAGAGTGTAATTAGTAAAGTCTTATAGTAAAGGAACCGCGTTGCAAACGCTACGATTGGTTTGCAAAATAAAAGCAAGCACTCGACGCAGTCAAGCGCCAGAGAAAGAAGTTTGCGTTTTTGATAAATTACAAGCATTATGCAATACGTATCGAAACTTTTTTACTAAATTTGAACATGATACTAATTGAAAAAAATATCGACCGCTTAAGATCCATTTGTTCAACATACCATGTTGAGAAAATGTATCTATTTGGCTCGGCATTAAATTCAGACTTTAATGATAAAAGTGATATTGATTTTTTAGTGAAGTTCAAGTCTTTTGAATTATCCCAATACTTTGAAAATTACATCAATCTAAAAGAAAATTTAAAAAAACTATTTGGTCGAGAAATAGATTTAGTTGAAGAACAAACCCTCAAAAACCCGATTCTTATAAAATCGATAAATAAATCTAAAGAACTTATTTATGGATGAGAGAATATTAAAATGGCTGTTTGATGTTAAAATGGCTATTGAGGAAATCGATAGTTATTTTTCGGATGAAGTAAAGGACTTTTTAAAATATCGCAATAACCTAATGTTAAAAAGGGCAGTTGAAAGAGATTTAGAAATTATTGGTGAAGCAATAAATCGAATTATTACTCGTGATCAAAATTTTGAAATTAAAATTACAAATGCAAAGGCGATTATTAGTTTTAGAAATCAAGTAATTCATGCTTATGACAATATTTCTGACGAAAATATTTGGTCAATTCTAATCAATCACCTTCCAAAACTTAAAGTCGAAATTGACAATCTAATTGACAATAAATAACACTCCAACTAGCGCTCGTTTGTCCCCCAACCTGGTGCTTGACTGCGTCGAGTACCTATTTACCTTACGACCAAAAAACGTAGCGTTTGCAACGCGGCTCATTGATACTAGTTATGATTTCTGTGATTGAGAAATTGTTTTATATTTGTTAGGACTGAAGCTTAAAAAAATCAAAACAGCACAAAAATGAATACAAATTTAAAATTAGGTTGGATTGGTCTAGGAAACATGGGAAATCCAATGGTACGCAATTTATTGGAAGCGGGTTTTAAGGTGGCCGTATTCAATCGATCCAAAGACAAAGAAACACCGCTAATCGAGGTTGGTGCAACTTCGGCGAGTAGTCCGCAGGAACTTATAGAACATTGCGATGTGGTTGTGACGATGTTGTCCAATGATGAAGCCGTAAAGGAAATATTTGAAGATAAGACTAGCGGTTTGTTGTCAAAAAGCTTTGCTGGAAAAACAATTATCAACATGAGTACGGTTGCACCTGATACTTCCCGTTATTTGGCAATGCTTTGCAATGAACAGCAAATAGGTTTTATTGATGCACCCGTTTCTGGAAGTGTGAAACCAGCACAAGATGGGACATTAGTAATCATAGTTGGAGGAAAACCAGAAACGTATACACATGTAAAACCAGTTTTTGATGTACTGGGTAAAATTTCGATTTATGTGGGTATCGCTGGAGTAGCCAGCTCGGCTAAATTAGCTATCAATTACCTCCTTGGTCTTAATCTTCAGGGATTGGCAGAAACTGTATTATTTGCAGAAAACAATGGAGTAAGTAAAGATGATATGCTATCAATAGTAAACGAAGGTGCTTGTGCCAATGGCATTACAAAGATTAAATCGACTGCCATATTAAGTGATTCTTTTCCAGCGGCATTTGCTCTTAAGCATCTTGTTAAAGATTTAAAACTGGCCAATGATGCAGGCTTAGATTCTCCATTAGCACAACCATTACTCGACAGTTATAGTAAGGCTGAAAACGAAGGTTTTGGAGAGGAAGATGTTATGGCGATTATAAAAAGCTTAAAGTAACAGTGCTAATCAAAAATTAGAAAACATAAAAAAAGGATTTATACCAATTAAAGGACAGAACCACGCTATCTTCCGAATCTTTACTTGTGGTTCGGGATTAGAAACGAAAAATTCTGATTTAACACCAAAAAGCAGATCGAAAGTTGTGCTTTTTTTGGGTTTTAGAATGGTTTGTAAATAAGAGAAAAATCGGTCTCTTTAGCCCCGATTGCAGTGAAAATCCTTGTGGGGGCTGGCATTTATGCCCCCACAAGATTGTAACGAAAAGCGGGAACATACTTTCCTAAAAATGCCTAACATACTGCTCCAAATAAGAAACAACAATCAAAATTGGGTTCATTCACTATTGTACGATTCCTTTCGAGTGCAAAGGTAATAAGTTACCTAAAGTATTCATTACAACTGCTGATTAAGTCCTATAGATTCAAAAACATCTAGTTGGTCTCGCTGAAAGTGGCTCAAGCTAGTCAAGCACCTTTGCAGAGAAGCTTATATAGGGACAGAACGTTGCGGTTATTATACCTAAAAAAAATACCGTTTGCGATGTAGATCTCTACTACTAGTTGTGATTATTTGTTATTGAGAATTGTAAATAAATAGGCGGTTTTACTGTTTTTGCAAACTGGTGTAAACTAAATAAGCACAGTTCTCACTGTGCTTATTTAGTCGTCAATTGTAGGGTAATACTAGAGATGGCAGTAGTAAAACTTCAATCCTATAGTTACGCTTCTAGTTCGGATAATTCTGTTTCAAATTCCATTGAGTCGATCTTCTCCTCCTCTACTACAGGCTTTGAAGCTTTTAGAGTATTGAATTTTTCTATCTTTTCTAGATCACTATCTTCTCCACTGAAATAAGGAAACACGTCCATAATAGGTGATTCCGAAATAGCGGGGATATTGTACTCGCCCATGGTGTTATTCATCACATGAACGGTATTATCATAGGCTTCTTTCACATCATTGGCTTGTACCAAAAAGTACATGTTTGTTTTGCGCTCTTTTCCACTTTCTTCATCATAAGCGATTAAAGAAATTTTGGATTTAAACCAACGATCAGTATTTTCAAAAGGATGAATTTCGGCGTAGTTGGCTACTTTAATATTGGTGATTTTAAACTCTTCACTAATATAAGCCGCCATCTCTTCATTGATACGGCGTTCTGCTTCTGTATAAGACAAAGCATCTACCAAATAAGGTTCAGTAGTTACTTTTTGTCCACCATTTTCATCAATTTTTCTATATTTTACTTTGCATTCGAACCAAGTTGTACTCATAATATTTTTTTTTAAGGATGCCAAAGATAGATTTTAAAGAAAAGAAAATCCCTATTTCATACAAATAGATATTCACAAATTTGATTCCGAGTCGTTTTACTCCATTTATAATGGTTCACTCCTATTCTATAGTTGCGTTTTTAGTAATTATCCTATCCTTCTATCTGGGCTTGCTTCAATTATTTTTGCTAATTTTGCGGCATGGTAAAAGTAATACTCATTGGATCGGGAAATCTAGCACAACATCTTATTGTTGCGTTTCAAGAGACTGAAAAGTCAGGAAGACCTATTGAGTTGGTTCAAGTTTTTGCCCGACAAAAAGAAGGACTAACTCACCTACTCCACTCTGATAAAATAGTTTCAGATTGGAGTCAATTGAAAGAAGCAGATTTGTATATCATTGCTGTTTCTGATGATGCGATTGGTGAAGTAGCTTCACAATTGCCTTTTACAAATAGATTGGTGGTACATACGTCTGGTGCAATGGATTTGCAAACTTTAGATTCAAAAAACCGAAAAGGTGTTTTTTATCCATTACAGTCTTTTACCAAAAATAAAAAAGTCGCTTTTAAGACTATTCCTATTTGCTTGGAATCTGAAAATGAAGATGATTATAAGATGATGGAAAAAGTAGCGACTGCTATTTCGAACAAAATCTATCCCATACAATCACAACAACGCAAAGCCTTACATGTGGCAGCAGTATTTGTGAATAATTTCACGAATCATTTATTCAAAATCGGAGCAGAAATTTGCGCCGACAATCAAATTCCGTTTGAAATATTACAACCTTTGATCCTAGAAACTGTTCAAAAAATCACAACAATTTCGCCCGAACAAGCACAAACGGGACCAGCAATTAGAAACGATCAGAAAACTATTGCGACACACGAGCAATTTTTGACTAATGAAAACCAATTAAATTTATATAAAATCTTAACCCAATCAATACAAAATAATGGCAAAAAGTTATAAGGAAATAATGAATGACATCACAACTTTTATTTTTGATGTAGATGGTGTACTGACTGATGGTTCTGTTTTTATTGCAAACGATGGCGAAATGCTTCGTACTATGAACATCAAAGATGGTTATGCGATGAAAGCCGCTATTGAAAGTGGTTATAATGTTTGTATTATTTCTGGTGGAAAAAATGAAGGAGTGCGTGTTCGTTTGCGCAATTTAGGAATTACAGATATTCATTTGGGAGCACCTGATAAAGTAGAAACTTTTGAAGAATACACCGAACTCTATTCGATCAAACCAGAACAAGTATTGTATATGGGTGACGATATTCCTGATTATCATGTGATGAAATTGGTCGGATTACCTACTTGTCCACAAGATGCTAGTCCAGAAATCAAAATGATTTCAAAATACATTTCACATAAAAATGGAGGAAAAGGTGCCGTTAGAGAAGTGATCGAACAAGTGATGAAAGTACAAGGAAAGTGGATGGAATATTTTGAAGGTACTAACAATTAAAAGTTTAATAATAGTTTAACTGCTTAAGCGGTTAATTTTTGCATTATATAACTAATTAATTGAAAAGATTAAATACATGAGTTTCCTAAAACTAATACGTTACCAAAACTTGTTGATGCTTGCTTTTATGCAATTGCTTTTTCGATATGGATTTTTGAAATTACAAAATATTCCGTTGGCATTGAATGACTGGCAATATGCACTTTTGGTGTTGAGTACCATTTTAATAGCGGGGGCGGGTTATGTCATCAATAATATTTTGGATCAAGAAACTGACTCTGAAAACAAACCTCAAAATCTTATTGTAGGAACTAAAATTAGGGAAACAACTGCATACAATATATATATAGGACTCAATTGTACGGGTGTAGCAATTGGTTTTTATCTTGCTAATCTAATTGGAAAACCCAATTTCGCAGGACTTTTTATCATCATTGCAGCGACATTATATATGTATGCCACTAGTTTGAAACAAATTGCTGTCATAGGTAATTTTGTAATAGCCTTGTTGCTTTCAGTAAGTGTTTTGATTGTTGGAGTATTCGATCTATATCCAATGATCATAATAGAGAACCAACAAATTATGGGAAGTTTATTCTCGGTTCTTTTGGATTATGCGGTTTTTGCCTTTATGATTAATTTTATCCGAGAAATAGTCAAAGACATGGAAGATATTAATGGCGATTATAATCAAGGAATGAAAACCCTACCTATAATTTTTGGGGTAAAAAGAACAACTATTGTTGTATTTATATTGAGTATTATTCCCATTATTGCTCTCTTTTTTTACATTAAAAACTATTTATTGACATACAGTTTGTTTCCAACTATCTTGTATTCTTTAGTTTTTATTCTGGCTCCATTATTACTTTTCACAGTCAAAATCACAACGGCCAAAACTCAAAAAGAGTTTCATTATTTGAGTACATTGCTAAAGGGAATTCTGTTTTTCGGGATATTCTCTATTCTTATTCTTACCCTAAATATCATATACAATGTTTAATACTAAACTGCAGAAATACAAATTAATCCTAGCTTCAGGTTCGCCTAGAAGGCAACAATTTTTCAAAGATTTAGAATTGGATTTCGAAATTCGACTGAAAGAAGTAGAAGAAATTTTCCCGCCAGAGTTGAAGGCTGGAGAAATCACCAATTATTTGGCAGAATTGAAAGCCGCAGCTTTTGACGGAACACTTTTAGATCACGAAATTTTAGTAACTAGTGACACAATCGTTTGGCATAACAACCAAGCATTGGGGAAACCAAAAGATAAAGAAGATGCTTTTCGAATCTTAAAATCCTTATCCAATAACACACACGAAGTGATTACTTCCGTTTGTTTTAAGACCAATTCCAAAACCGATTTGATTTGCGAAACAACCAAAGTTACTTTCAATGAATTGAGTGACGAAGCCATTCATTATTATATTGAAAATTATAAACCTTTTGACAAAGCAGGTTCTTATGGAATTCAAGAATGGATTGGTTTTATTGGAGTTTCAAAAATTGAAGGTTCTTACGCCAATGTTATGGGAATGCCCGTGGATAAAGTTTACAAATATTTAAGTAACTTAGAGTAAAAATAAATGATGGTATTTCTAGATAACTTTACTAAAGAGACACTTTCAACTGGAGTTGTGCTGCTTATTATGATTGTATTGCGAATCGTAGTATCGAATGTTGTTCGAAAATTTGCCAAATCAACACATATTATTGAACACAGAACAAACTTAGTCATTAAGTATCTCCATTTATTAATTAACTCAATGGTTCTAATTGCATTAACATTAATTTGGGGAGTTCAAGCCAAAGATATTATTATTGCTATATCGTCTATAACAACAGTTGTAGGAGTAGCTATGGTGGCACAATGGTCCATATTGAGTAATATTACATCGGGTATTATTTTGTTTTTTTCATTTCCATTTAAAATTGGAGATGTCATAAAAATACATGATAAGGATTTCCCAATTGTTGGTGAGATTGAGGATATTACTGCTTTTCATATTTCATTAATAACAAAAGAGGGGGAAGTGGTCGTTTACCCAAATAACTTAGTTTTTCAAAAGGGTATTTCGATTATGAAAAATCATTTTGAAGATAAAGAGTTTGTGGATTGAAAATTAATATAGAAAGAATTTATTGTATTTTAAAACAAACAATAACAACCGATTAGATTTTTATGTATTAATCCCACTTCAATGCTCCAAATACAAAAAGTCATATTATCACTACTGCTATCATTGACATTCTTCGTTACTTTTTCACAAAAAAAGAAAACGGAACAGGATAGTAGTGCGGTATATATAAAAATCCAAACCTATTCAAAAAAAAATAAGTTTACCAAATTAGTTCATAAGCTTATTTTTCAACCCATTAATACCAAACACAATACCATAAAAAGTGTAAAGCAAAAAACGCATAAATCCTATAATGGTAAAATAATCAGGAATATCAACATTGTAACTTTGGATCCTTTTGGTTATTCAGATAGTGATACTTTGCGAAAACCAAAAAACTGGGAAGAAAGAACCGGAAATTGGTTGCATCTAAAATCAAAAAAAATAGCGATACAAAATATATTGTTGTTCAAAAAAAACTTGCCCTACAATGATCTGGTCACTAGAGAAACAGAACGTCTAATAAGAGCACAACGATTTGTGAGTCGTGTAACTATTACTGAAAAACTGACCCAAAAAAAATCAGATTCAGTAGATGTTTATATTCGCGTGTTAGATTCTTGGAGTACCGTTCCAAAATTTCAGATTTCAAGTAATAGTGCATCATTAGGCTTAAATGAAAGAAATTTTTTTGGAACAGGACAACAATTTGACTATCGTTTTACCAATCGTTTTCAAGACGGAAAAGACGCTCATGATCTTACTTATACTATACCAAATATTAAAAATAGCTTTATTAAAACTGTTATAAAATACAATATTAATTTAGATGATTTTTACGATAAAAGTATTTTAATAGAGCGACCTTTTTATTCTTCCTTATCAAAATGGGCAGGTGGAATATTATTAAATCAAACATTCAAGGTAGATAGTTTACAAATATTAGATTTAAAGTATAATAAGCAAAATTTTAAAAATAGCATTCATGATTTTTGGATAGGTAAGGCATTCCCTTTATATAAAAATGACACTTTATATAATAATACAACAAATTTAATTCTTACTAGTCGGTTTATGAACATCAATTATATTGAAAGGCCCAATTTAGAATACGACCCTATAGAATTTTACAATAACGAAAAACTCATGCTTTTAGGGATTGGAATCAATAATAGACGATTTATTGAAGACCGATACATTTTTAAATATGGAATTATTGAAGACGTTCCTATTGGTCAAATATATGGTTTAACTACAGGATACCAATATAAAAATAACCAATGGAGGCCCTATTTAGGAGGACAATTTTCTATTGGGAAATACATCAAGCAAGGTTATATTAGTACTAATTTTGAGTTAGGTACTTATTTTAATCATTCTAAAACAGAACAAACTACTTTCTCATTTCAAGCTAATTATTTTACCCATTTATTAGAAATTGGAGATTGGAAAATAAGGCAGTTTATCAAACCAATCATATTGATAGGTATTAATAGACAAGACTCAAGAGGAGATCAATTAACTATTAATGAAGAATTTGGTATTCAAGGTTTCAATAGTCCCATTTATGGAACGGATAAAGTGGTTTTAAATTTCCAAACACAAACCTATTCTCCTAAAAGTATTTGGGGATTTCGATTCAATCCGTTTTTAAACTATTCCATTGCAATGTTGGGAAATGTTAAAAATAATTTTCCTGATAAAAAAATATATTCAAAAATTGGAATTGGAGCTATCATAAGTAATGACTTTTTAGTTTTTAGTTCTTTTCAATTATCACTAGCTTATTACCCTACTATTCCTCTACAAGGAGATAGTATTTTTAAGACTAATGCTTTTGAAACCTCTGATTTTGGTTACCAAAGTTTTGAACTTGCTAAACCAAAAATAGTTGGGTTTAAATAATAGTTAGTTAATCCATTTTTATTATTATCTTTATGAAAGAATCGTATTAATTAAAACCAATAAAAATGAAAAAATTAAGCTCCTATCTACTGATATTAGTATTGTCATTAGGTGTAATTCCAACAACGATTTCAGCTGCAGAAAATAGCAGCCCAAACGTCCCCAAAGAAATCCCAGCAGATGTACAGTTTAAACTTGACCGTTTGGACAACATTAAAAAAATGGATAGATCCGATTTGAGCTCAGCTGAAAAAAAAGAACTTCGAAAAGAAGTTAGAAGCATTAAAGCGGATTTAAGATCAAGTAATAATGGTTTGTATTTATCTTTTGGAGCAATTGTTATTATTTTGCTTCTTTTGATATTATTGTTGTAATCTAAAATAAAGTTAAAAAAGGAAAAGGCTATTTCGTTAATTGAAATAGCCTTTTCCTTTTTTAAATATCTTGTTAATGAAAATTAAATGTTTCCAAAATACATAGCTTTTACAATTCCATCTGATAGTCCTATTTTTGGAACATAAATTTGCCTAGCCCCACTCCATTTCATTGCGTTAAGATATATTCTAACAGCGGGTATAATAACGTCAGCTCGATCAGGGTTCAGTCCTAGTTCAGCAATTCGTTGCTCATAAGTCAATGAATTCAAAAAAGTATATTGAGAGTTCATATACATATACGATAAAGGTTTTTCTAGAGTTTTACCAGACATCTTAAATATTTTATTGATATTACCACCAGAACCAATTAAAGCAATATCATCAAAATCAGCTGTATATTTTTTTATCCATTTTTCAATTTCATCCCAAACAACATCACATACCATATTATTAAGCAAACGTACCGTACCTGCCTTGAAAGATTTAGAACTTACTATCTTTCCATTTGAAAAAACAGTAAACTCCGTACTTCCCCCACCTACATCTACAAATAAATAGTTCTGGTCATTTACCAACAAATGTTTTATTTCGGTTGAAGCAATTATCGCCGCTTCTTTTTTTCCGTCAATAATTTCAATTTTAAGATCTGCTTTCTTCTTTATAAGTGCTACAACTTCTTTTCCATTATATGCTTCTCGCATTGCTGAAGTAGCAAAAGCTCTATAGGATTCCACTTTATGAACCTTCATCAAAAGATTAAAAGCTTTCATTGCATCACACATTCTATTGGCGTTCTCTTCAGATATTTCACCAACAGTAAAAGCATCTTGACCCAATCGAATAGGTACTCGCACAAGGGCACTTTTGTTAAATTGAGTTTCCTTACCCTCTTGCTCCACAATATTTACAACTAAGAGTCGCATTGCATTAGAACCAATATCTATGGCCGCATATTTTTTTAATGTAATCATGTATTTTATTTACAAATTAGTTTTGTTCTGTTCGCTCTAATAAGTGTACTTTGTTTTGGTAGTATCTGTAAGTTTCTAATTGTGCTCTAAATACTGGATCTCCATTACTTTCTCTATATTTGTTATCCAATTTATCTGAATGATAACGAGCTTTCACATTCCCTTTCCACCCTAAATCAAAATTATCGATAAGTTCTTTTTTTATTTCTTCATCGTATATAGGACAGGTTACTTCTACCCTACCGTCTAAATTACGGGTCATAAAATCAGCTGAAGAAATAAATACATCTGGAAGTCCTGCATTCCCAAAAATATAAATTCTAGAATGTTCTAAATAATTATCAACAATACTTATTGCTTCAATATTTTCACTCAAACCTTTAACTCCAGGAATTAAAGAACAAATACCTCTCACTTCTAATTGAATCTTTACTCCTGCTTTACTTGCAGCATACAATTTATCAATCATTTCAAAATCAGACAAACTATTCATTTTCAATTTCATATAAGCATTACGTCCAGCAATTGCATGAAGAATTTCTCTGTCAATCAGTTTATAAAAACGTGAACGGCTATAATGAGGAGAGACTATCAAATGTTTATAACGATGTATTCTGTAATTAATATCAAAGAACTCGAAAATTTTAGTAATATCTTTTAGGATTTGTTGATGACTTGTAAACAATGTCACGTCTGTATATACCTTAGCAGTGGCTTCGTTAAAATTACCTGTTGAAATAAAGCCATAACGTTTCGTTTTTCCACTTTCTAATCGTTCAATCACACAGATCTTACTATGAACTTTTAAACCTTTGATTCCAAAAATAAGATTGATTCCTTCAGTTTGCATTTGTTCTGCATAAGAAATATTAGAAGCCTCATCAAATCGAGCTTGTAGTTCAATTTGAACTGTAACTTTTTTCCCGTTCTTAGCGGCGTTGATAAGTGAACTAATGATTTGAGAATTTTTGGCTAACCTATATAATGTGATTTTTATAGAGGTAACCATTGGATCAAGAGCTGCCTCACGCAAAAAACGTGTTAAGTATGAAAATGATTGATATGGCGCATGTAATAAGTAATCTTTTTTACTGATTTTTTGCAACAAACTACCATCTAAACTCAATCCAGGAATTGGCAAAGGGAGATTTTTTTTATATAATAAATCAAAACGACCTAAATTAGGAAAGTCCATATAATCTCTCCTATTGTGGTACCTACCTCCTGGAATAATACTATCAGTTGATACAATTTTCATTTTCTCTAAGAAAAAGTAAAGGGTATCCTCGGCAATTAATTGGTCGTAAATAAAACGAACTGGTTCCCCTATCCTTCTATCTTTCACACTAGTAGATATTTTCTCTAGCATACTTTTACTCAAGTCACTATCAATCTCTAATTGTGCATCACGGCTAATTTTTATCATATGAGCAGAGACACTTTCAAAATCAAAAATATTGAAAATGTTCTTTAAATTATGCCGAATCACATCATCAATTAGAATAACATATTGCTTATCATCTTGAGAAGGCAAAACAACAAAACGATTCATTGTTTTTGGTATTTCAATAATAGCATACCTAACTTCCTTTTCTTTCATGGCTAACTTAATGGCTAAATAGCCCATATTGTCTTTTAACAATGGGAATTCTGCCAGATCATTAAGAATAATAGTAACTAATTCCGGGCTTAGTTTCTGGATAAAAAAGTCTTTCAAGAAAATTTCTTGATCAATTGAAATCTCATTTTCATTTATTATAAAAACATTTTGAGCTTCTAACTCAACTTCAATTTCTTTAAATATTTTTAAACTTTCATCTTGATGGTTAATAACTATTTCAGTTATGTCCTTAACCAATTGTTGGGATGATATTCCTCCTAAAATTTTTTCACCCGTTTTACCAGAAAGACTTAATCGTCTTATTGCAGCAAAGCGTACTCTAAAAAATTCATCTAAATTATTTGAAAATATTCCTAAAAAACGTAATCTTTCTAAAAGTGGAACTGATTTATCTGCTGCTTCTTGAAGAACTCTTGCATTAAATGCTAACCAACTTTTTTCTCTATCAATATATTTTTGTTCTAACACAGTTTTATTTAAAATCTTTTGGGGTTATTATTTTTTTTATTTTGCCTTCATTAATAGTTTTCCAATTGTCTGTACCAAATTGCATCGACACAAATCCTGAAGTAGGAACATTATCAATATTTATATCTCCAAATTTATTAACAAAATTTGTAATTGCATCATTATGTCCAAAAAGAATAAGGCTTTCATATAAATTATCACAAGATTTTATGATTTCTTCTAGTTGCCTTTCATCAAAAGTGTATAATTCTTTTTTAAAAATAATACTTTCAATAGGAGCTAGTAAATTTTGAGCAAAGATCATTGCTGTATCAGCGGCTCTTTTTGCAACACTACTCCACAATATATAGGTTTTAGGAACGTAATTAAAAATATTTGACGAAACCAGATGAGCATCCAGCATTCCTTTTTTATCTAATGGTCGGTCTATATCTTTAAATGGGACATCCCAATTAGATTTACCGTGACGTATTAATATTAAATTTTTCATAGATAAATTAATTAAATTCAGAAATAGAAAGGTACAATTTTTATTTAGAATTTTAGATTATTAAACCTAGTTAATGATCCCCTTTAAAATTGAACACAAATTATATATCATTATTTCTATGTGATCAATTACTTCAACTTTAATAAAAAAATCATTCCTATTGTTTATATCCTTAGCAATCAATATTAAAAGATTAGGAAACACCTCAAATGTTTTAAAATAACAATATTTATTTGCCTTAGTTAAATTACTTTACGTTGTGTTTTACCTAAACATAGATGAAAAACATTACTTAATTAGCTTCAACTACAATTATTAAATCGCCCAAACTTTTTCTTGCTAAAAGTTAAATAAGAATCACCTATAATATCTGATTCCAACAAGTAAAATAGTTTGACTTATTTATTGCTAGAATATCTAACTGTTATTCTATTAAAAATATATTGAGGAAGAATTTAACCCATTAAGAAAGAAATAGACATAGCCTGATTCCTATTTGGAATATTGAATTATGGATAAAACAATCATTAAATCGTCACATTCATAAACGACACTTAAAAAACATATTTACAAAAAACACACAATAAACTGAAAATCAACACGATTTATAATGTTATTTGAAGATACAGAGTATATTACAAATAAAAACATAAACAGATATTTAGAAAAATACAGATTCATCAACCATTAATATGTTATAATAATAAAATATTAACAAAAACACACTTTAACGAGTTTATTGGTATTTCATAGGGTAAATAATAAAATAACACTAATTATACCTAAATTTATTCTAATTCTTAAAAATTAGATTTAGAATATAATTGAACTGTTAATGAAATTTCTTTAACCCCAAAAAAGAATTTTTCATCGTATAAGAAATATATAAAATAAAAAGTCTTTTTATAACTTCCAAAATAAAAGATGATTGAACCATTAATGAAATTTCTTTAGCCAAAAAAAAAGAAAATTTTCATCGTTTAAAAAAAAAGTCATTTACACCTACGTAATTAAAAGTTGATTGAACCAATAAAGAAATTTCTTCATCCCTAAGAAGAAAATTTCGTTTTTTATTTCTTTATAAAACACTGATTTTTTTGAATCTAGTATTAAACTGGTTAAAAAAAAGTTTGTATTCGTATTGATTGCCTAATAAAAATTAAATCAATATTTCATTAAAATTTCATAACGTTTCTAAAATATGTAAATTATGAAAACAAAAATTACTCTCCTATTACAGACTATTATAGTTCTGTTGTTTTTGACAGCAAATAGTTATTCGCAATCAAGTCCTACGATTAACTTAAGTCAATCAGCTGCATGTACATATTCAGGTTGTAATGCAAAAGACTTAACAATCACGAAATCCTTCATTGGGAACTCCGACGGGACAGCTTTGAATGTCTGCAATGTTGGCGATGCAACTACTGCGTATCTATTTATAACGGTTGATACGGGGCCAAAATATAATATTTATGTCCAATTTGATCTTTATTGGAATGATGTTAAAGTGAATACAACTGGTAAATACTCTTATGGAGAACCAGTAACTGGAACCGAAATTCCAAGCATTCCAATAAATATAGCCCAAATTAATTTTACTTGTGGTGGTAAATTGGAATTGAAAAATATTTATGTTTCATGGAAAACAGGTGGTTCTTCAAATGATGCCGCTGGTTGCGCAAGCTCATCTGTTGGTTCAAAATGTACTGAATCAGGTTTTATACCTAATATAGTTGTTAACACTCCTTTGGCTGTTGATTATTCATATAGTACAAGTTGCACAAATGGAGTTTTTCAGCAAATTGAATTTACTAATACTTCTTCTGGCGGCGATGGAACATTAACTTACCTTTGGGATTTTGGTGCAGGAGCAACCCCTGCAACTTCAACTGCAAGTGGAAAATCACCAAGCCCTATTACTGTAACATATTCCTCAGCGGGGACAAAAAACATTAGTTTAAAAGTTACAGATATTGATGGTGATTCTGACACAAAAACAAAAACAATATCAGTAGAGTCTTGTTGTACAACACCCGTAATCGCAAATAAAACAGCAACAATTTGTTCTGGAACTTCATTTAGTGTCAATCCAACAACAGCAGGTAATGATATTGTTCCAACTGGAACAACTTATACATGGTCAACTCCTGTAAGTAGTCCCGTTGGAGCAATAACTGGAGGTACTTTTCAAAGTACTGGAGCTGTAGGACCTATAAGCCAAACTTTAGGAAATGCAACAAATAGTGCTGCAACATTAACCTATACCGTTACTCCAAAATCTGGCAGTTGTATTGGTTCAGTCTTTACGGTAACGGTTACAGTAAATGCTTTACCTGCAATAATTGCACAACCTACCGCACCTACAGCAACTTGTTCGGGTTCGGGTTCTCAAACCATGACCGTAACTGCAACAGGAACAGGATTATCATACCAATGGAGAAAAGGCGGGATGGCCTTATCCAACGGTGGGGTTATTAGTGGTGCAACAACTGCTAGTTTAACTTTAACCAATCCTACAGCTAGTGATGCTGGTAGCTACGATGTAGTCGTTAGCGGAACTTGTACTCCAGCGGTAACTTCAACAGCGGTAACAGTTGCAGTAAATGCTTTACCTGCAATAACTGCACAACCTACAGCACCTACAGCAACTTGTTCGGGTTCGGGTTCTCAAACCATGACCGTAACTGCAACAGGAACAGGATTATCATACCAATGGAGAAAAGGCGGGATGGCCTTATCCAACGGTGGGGTTATTAGTGGTGCAACAACTGCTAGTTTAACTTTAACGGATCCTACAGCTAGTGATGCTGGTAGCTACGATGTAATCGTTAGCGGAACTTGTACTCCAGCGGTAACTTCAACAGCGGTAACAGTTGCAGTAAATGCTTTACCTGCAATAACTGCACAACCTACCGCACCTACAGCAACTTGTTCGGGTTCGGGTTCTCAAACCATGACCGTAACTGCAACAGGAACAGGATTATCATACCAATGGAGAAAAGGCGGGATTGCCTTGTCCAACGGTGGGGTTATTAGTGGTGCAACAACTGCTAGTTTAACTTTAACGAATCCTACAGCTAGTGATGCTGGTAGCTACGATGTAATCGTTAGCGGAACTTGTACTCCAGCGGTAACTTCAACAGCGGTAACAGTTGCAGTAAATGCTTTACCTGCAATAACAGCACAACCTACAGCACCTACAGCAACTTGTTCGGGTTCGAGTTCTCAAACCATGACCGTAACTGCAACAGGAACAGGATTATCATACCAATGGAGAAAAGGCGGGATTGCCTTGTCCAACGGTGGGGTTATTAGTGGTGCAACAACTGCTAGTTTAACTTTAACCAATCCTACAGCTAGTGATGCTGGTAGCTACGATGTAGTCGTTAGCGGAACTTGTACTCCAGCGGTAACTTCAACAGCGGTAACGGTTACAGTAAATGCTTTACCTGCAATAACAGCACAACCTACAGCACCTACAGCAACTTGTTCGGGTTCGAGTTCTCAAACCATGACCGTAACTGCAACAGGAACAGGATTATCATACCAATGGAGAAAAGGCGGGATGGCCTTGTCCAACGGTGGGGTTATTAGTGGTGCAACAACTGCTAGTTTAACTTTAACCAATCCTACAGCTAGTGATGCTGGTAGCTACGATGTAGTCGTTAGCGGAACTTGTACTCCAGCGGTAACTTCAACAGCGGTAACAGTTGCAGTAAATGCTTTACCTGCAATAACTGCACAACCTACAGCACCTACAGCAACTTGTTCGGGTTCGGGTTCTCAAACCATGACCGTAATTGCAACAGGAACAGGATTATCATACCAATGGAGAAAAGGCGGGATTGCCTTGTCCAACGGTGGGGTTATTAGTGGTGCAACAACTGCTAGTTTAACTTTAACCAATCCTACAGCTAGTGATGCTGGTAGCTACGATGTAGTCGTTAGCGGAACTTGTACTCCAGCGGTAACTTCAACAGCGGTAACAGTTGCAGTAAATGCTTTACCTGCAATAACTGCACAACCTACAGCACCTACAGCAACTTGTTCGGGTTCGGGTTCTCAAACCATGACCGTAATTGCAACAGGAACAGGATTATCATACCAATGGAGAAAAGGCGGGATGGCCTTATCCAACGGTGGGGTTATTAGTGGTGCAACAACTGCTAGTTTAACTTTAACCAATCCTACAGCTAGTGATGCTGGTAGCTACGATGTAGTCGTTAGCGGAACTTGTACTCCAGCGGTAACTTCAACAGCGGTAACGGTTACAGTAAATGCTTTACCTGCAATAACAGCACAACCTACAGCACCTACAGCAACTTGTTCGGGTTCGGGTTCTCAAACCATGACCGTAACTGCAACAGGAACAGGATTATCATACCAATGGAGAAAAGGCGGGATGGCCTTATCCAACGGTGGGGTTATTAGTGGTGCAACAACTGCTAGTTTAACTTTAACCAATCCTACAGCTAGTGATGCTGGTAGCTACGATGTAATCGTTAGCGGAACTTGTACTCCAGCGGTAACTTCAACAGCGGTAACGGTTACAGTAAATGCTTTACCTGCAATAACAGCACAACCTACAGCACCTACAGCAACTTGTTCGGGTTCGAGTTCTCAAACCATGACCGTAACTGCAACAGGAACAGGATTATCATACCAATGGAGAAAAGGCGGGATGGCCTTGTCCAACGGTGGGGTTATTAGTGGTGCAACAACTGCTAGTTTAACTTTAACCAATCCTACAGCTAGTGATGCTGGTAGCTACGATGTAGTCGTTAGCGGAACTTGTACTCCAGCGGTAACTTCAACAGCGGTAACAGTTGCAGTAAATGCTTTACCTGCAATAACTGCACAACCTACAGCACCTACAGCAACTTGTTCGGGTTCGGGTTCTCAAACCATGACCGTAACTGCAACAGGAACAGGATTATCATACCAATGGAGAAAAGGCGGGATTGCCTTATCCAACGGTGGGGTTATTAGTGGTGCAACAACTGCTAGTTTAACTTTAACCAATCCTACAGCTAGTGATGCTGGTAGCTACGATGTAGTCGTTAGCGGAACTTGTACTCCAGCGGTAACTTCAACAGCGGTAACAGTTGCAGTAAATGCTTTACCAACACTTTCAGGTGCGGCACAAGCTTCGACTGTATGTGCTGGATCTACAGCTACTTTAAACTTAACAGGATTATTGCCTAATAGCACTTCTACGATAGCTTATACTATTAATGGAGTTGCACAAACTTCTGTTACATCAGTTGTGTCGTCTGCTTCTGGAGCGGCGAGCTTTACATCTGCTGCTTTGACTGCTGCTAATAATGGACAAATTTTACAAATTACTGGAATTACAATTACTAGTGCTACCCCTAACTGTAGCAAATCATTTACGCAAAATGTTGCTTTGAGTGTTAATCCAGAGACAGTTGGAGGTACCGTTACTTCAGCACAAACAATCTGCTACGGGACAGCTCCGGCAAATTTAACCCTAAGTGGAAATACAGGAACTGTAGTGAAATGGCAAAAATCTAGTGATGTCGGCTTTACAAATTATACAGATATTACTGAAACTTCAACTATTTTGTTGGGAACAACTATAGGCAACCTTATCGTAAACACCTATTTTAGAGCGGTTGTAAAAAGCGGGACTTGTCCAGAGGCTGATTTACCAGCGGTATTGATTACCGTAAATCCAAAAGCTTCAGCTTCGGATATCGATGCACAAGGAAAAGAAATATGTACTGGATCAACTGCGATTTTAAACGCTTCGAGCAACACGGTTGCGGAACCATCTTTTAATTGGTATAGCGATGTTAACTTGACCACTTTATTACATACTGGTCCTTCTTATACTACTCCAACTTTAACAGCAACTACAACTTATTACGTAAGTGTACAGGGAACGGCTGTTTGTGAGAATGCACCAAACTCGGCTAAAGAGGTTAAAGTAACTGTAAACCCAAAAGCTTCAGCTTCGGATATCAACGCAGAAGGAAAAGAAATATGTACTGGATCAACTGCTATTTTAAACACTTCAAGCAACACGGTTGCGGAACCATATTTTAATTGGTATAGCGATGTTGACTTGACCACTTTATTACATACTGGTCCTTCTTATACAACTCCAACTTTAACAGCAACTACAACTTATTACGTAAGTGTACAGGGAACGGCTGTTTGTGAGAATGCACCAAACTCGGCTAAAGAGGTTAAAGTAACTGTAAACCCAAAAGCTTCAGCTTCGGATATCAACGCACAAGGAAAAGAAATATGTACTGGATCAACTGCAATTTTAAACGCTTCGAGCAACACGGTTGCGGAACCATCTTTTAATTGGTATAGCGATGTTGACTTGACCACTTTATTACATACTGGTCCTTCTTATACAACTATAACTTTAACAGCAACTACAACTTATTACGTAAGCGTACAGGGAACGGCTGTTTGTGAGAATGCACCAAACTCGGCTAAAGAGGTTAAAGTAACCGTAAACCCAAAAGCTTCAGCTTCGGATATCAACGCACAAGGAAAAGAAATATGTACTGGATCAACTGCGATTTTAAACGCTTCGAGCAACACGGTTGTGGAACCATATTTTAATTGGTATAGCGATGTTGACTTGACCACTTTATTACATACTGGTCCTTCTTATACAACTCCAACTTTAACAGCAACTACAACTTATTACGTAAGTGTACAGGGAACGGCTGTTTGTGAGAATGCACCAAACTCGGCTAAAGAGGTTAAAGTAACTGTAAACCCAAAAGCTTCAGCTTCGGATATTAACGCACAAGGAAAAGAAATATGTACTGGATCAACTGCAATTTTAAACGCTTCGAGCAACACGGTTGCGGAACCATCTTTTAATTGGTATAGCGATGTTGACTTGACCACTTTATTACATACTGGTCCTTCTTATACAACTCCAACTTTAACAGCAACTTCAACTTATTACGTAAGCGTACAGGGAACGGCTGTTTGTGAGAATGCACCAAACTCGGCTAAAGAGGTTAAAGTAACCGTAAACCCAAAAGCTTCAGCTTCGGATATCAACGCACAAGGAAAAGAAATATGTACTGGATCAACTGCGATTTTAAACGCTTCGAGCAACACGGTTGTGGAACCATTTTTTAATTGGTATAGCGATGTTGACTTGACCACTTTATTACATACTGGTCCTTCTTATACAACTCCAACTTTAACAGCAACTACAACTTATTACGTAAGTGTACAGGGAACGGCTGTTTGTGAGAATGCACCAAACTCGGCTAAAGAGGTTAAAGTAACTGTAAACCCAAAAGCTTCAGCTTCGGATATCAACGCACAAGGAAAAGAAATATGTACTGGATCGACTGCGATTTTAAACGCTTCGAGCAATACGGTTTCGGAACCATCTTTTAATTGGTATAGCGATGTTGACTTGACCACTTTATTACATACTGGTCCTTCTTATACTACTCCAACTTTAACAGCAACTACAACTTATTACGTAAGCGTACAGGGAACTGCTGTTTGTGAGAATGCACCAAACTCGGCTAAAGAGGTTAAAGTGACCGTAAACCCAAAACCAACACCAATTATAATTGGTTTGTCTTCTGTATGTTCAGGTGATAAAGATTATGTCTATAGTGCTACAAATGTAGAAGGTCATGCTTATTCTTGGACTGTCGCTGGAGGTTCTATAACAGCTGGTATAGGAACCAATTCTATAACAGTAACTTGGGGATCAGCAGGCATAGGAACGGTCGACCTAACAGAAGTAATAACGACTACAACTTGTTCTACTGTTGCAATACAAAAAACAGTAGCAATAAATACATGTTCAATTGCAATAGAAAAAGACGGTATTTATGTAGATCCTACTCCCAATCACATTAACATCCCTAAGGAAGGTGATAAAATTAAATACACCTTTTACGTAACTAATTCTGGTAATGTAAACGTACATAATGTGGTGATTAAAGATGATCGTGTAGAGAATATTGAATTTATAAAAGGAGATATAAATACTATCGGTATATTGGAAGTTGGTGAAAAATGGGAATATGAGGCTTTCTATACAATAACTCAAGCTGATATTAACAAAGGTTTTGTTTATAATTTGGCTTTTGCAAATGCTAAGGACCCTAATGATATTCCTGTACCTGAAGTGACTTCTACAGACCCTACACCATGTGATTCATGTCCAAAAGATCCTACTTGTAATGACTGCACTAGCACTATAACTCCTTTAAATCAAAGTCCTAAATTAGAAGTTAAAATAGCTCAAGATAATGATAGATATAGTTTTATTGGTGATATTATCAATTATACCATTACAGTAACCAATACAGGTAATGTGACTCTCCATGACATCCGAGTGACTGATAGTGTTACAGGTTTAGATATTACCATTCAAGGCTCATTAGCACCTGGAGAAAGTATTCAACCGATTATTCGAAGTCATACTATAGTTAAAGATGACTTAGTGCGTGAATTTGTAACCAATACAGCTAATGCGGTTGGTTTAACAATTACGAATAATGAGGTACCTGCCCTACCTGATTCTAAAACAGCTGAAAAAGCAACAGTACTGCCTTGTGAATCAATATATATTTACAACGCTTTCTCACCAAATGGTGATGGAATTAATGAAAAGTTTATAGTTGATGGCTTTAGATCTGAATTTAAAATCTGCTACCCTGAGAATACTGTTGAGATTTATAACCGATGGGGAGTATTGGTTTTTGAAACCAAAAACTATGACAATGAAACCAACTTTTTTGAAGGGTATTCAAGAGGTAGAACAACTGTCAGCGAATCATCTGGATTACCTACAGGAACCTATTTTTACATCATAAGTTATAGTTCCATTGATGGAATTGGTGATATTCAAACTTATAGAAAAGAAGGGTATTTATACCTTACTCGATAATTACAACTCAACTCTAACTCCTGAGGATGAAAATCCTCAGGTTAAAACTAGAACCACATGAAAACAAAAATACTTTCTTTCGTTTTGATGTTTACTGCAACGGTAAGTTTTGCACAACAAGATTCGCAATTTACTCAGTACATGTACAACACAATCAATGTCAATCCGGCCTACGCAGGATCTAGAGGAGCCTTGAGTATATTTGCTTTGCATCGTACCCAATGGGTAGGACTCGATGGAGCACCTGTAACTAATGCTGTTTCAATAAACACTCCTTTGAATAGTAGTAGACTTGGACTTGGAGTATCGCTAATCAATGATAGGATTGGACCTACTACTGAGAATACGATCTCTGCTGATTTATCATACACAATACCTACTTCGGAGACTTTCAAGCTTTCCTTTGGTATTAAAGCTACCGCCAATTTGTTTGACCTAAACAATAGTAAACTTGTTTCTAAAGAACAGGGGGACCCAACCTTACAAAGTTTTACTAAATTCAATCCTAACTTAGGTGCTGGTTTATATTTACATTCTGATAAAGCATATGTAGGCTTTTCTATTCCTAACTTTATTGAATCTAATCGATATGATGATAATGAAGTCGCTCTTTTTAAAGAAAAAGTAAACTATTATTTGATTGCTGGTTATGTTTTTGATTTAAACAACAACATTAAATTCAAACCTGCTATGCTCTCTAAAATGGTTAAAGGATCTCCTTTACAGGCTGATATTTCTGCTAACTTTTTATTCTTTGATAAATTTATGCTTGGTGCTTCTTACAGATGGAGCGCTGCTGTTAGTGCAATGGTAGGTTTTCAAATTTCGGATGCTATGTATATTGGATATGGTTATGACAGAGAGACTACTAACTTAAACAATTACAGTTCTGGTTCTCATGAAATTTTCTTGCGCTACGAGATTTTCAAAAATAACGATAAAATCACTACTCCAAGATTCTTCTAAAAGCAATTATTATGAAAAATAAGATACTCCTTTACATAACAATAGTAAGTGTTTTTTCCTTAAACATTTACTCTCAAAAAGCTAGATTAGCTGCAGCCGATCAAAAATATGACAACTATGCCTATATAGATGCCATAAAAACTTATGAAAGAGTAGCAGAGAAAGGCTACAAGTCTGCCGATATGTTTCAAAAGTTAGGTAATGCTTATTATTTTAACGCACAACTTGAAAATGCAGCCAAATGGTATGGGGAATTATTTGCTATGAATACCTCTGTTGAACCCGAATACTATTACAGATATTCACAGTCTCTAAGAGCCATTGGTGAGAATAAACAAGCCGATGCTATGATGGTTAAATTTGTAGAGCTTTCTGGAAATGACAATAGAGCAAAACTCTTTAAAAAAAATAGAAACTACCTAGCAGAAATTAAAGCCAATTCTGGAAGATACGATATTGAGGATGCAGGTATAAACTCTAAATATTCTGATTATGGGACCGCTATTTATAACAACAAAATAGTTTTTACTTCCGCTCGGGATACCGGTAGTATAGGACAAAGAAAACACACTTGGACCAATCAATATTTTACCAATTTATATATGGCTGATTTGGGTGATCAAATGACCCCTGGAGCTCCTAGTAAATTTGATAAAAACATAAACTCTAAATTTCATGAATCTACTCCGGTATTTACCAAAGATGGAAACACTATGTATTTCACTAGAAACAACTTTATTGATGGTAAGAAAGGTAAAAATGGAAACGATGTCACTTTAATCAAAATTTACAAAGCAACAATCGAAAAAGAAAAGTGGGCTAATATTATTGAATTGCCTTTTAATAGTAACAATTATTCTACAGCACACCCTACCCTTAGTCAAGATGAAAAAACATTATATTTTGCTTCAGATATGCCAGGGACTTTAGGTCTTTCTGATTTGTTTAAAGTAAAAATAAATGACGATGGTAGCTTTGGTACTCCTGAAAATTTAGGCAATACCATTAACACTCCTGGTAGAGAAACTTTTCCTTTCATGAGTGACGAAAATGAAATCTACTTTGCCTCTGACGGGCATCCTGGTTTGGGAGGTCTAGATGTATTTGTTTCTAAAATAAGTCAAGATGGAACTTTTAGTGAGGTTCAAAATGTGGGTGCTGATATTAATTCCCCTAAAGATGATTTTGCCTATTTAATAGATACTAAATCTCGTAGAGGTTTCTTTACCTCTAATAGAGACGGAGGACAGGGATATGACGATATTTATAAATTTTTAGAAAACAAAAGGTTGACTTGCGAACAAGAATTGTATGGACAAATTACAGATATCGATTCTAAAGAAGTTCTTCCTAATTCTAAAGTGAGTCTTTTTGACAAAAGATTCAAAGACATCTCCTCTATGATGTCTGATCAAAAAGGAAATTATTCTTTTATGGTCGAATGTGATAAAACGTATTATGTAAGAGCTGAAAAACCAGAATACACAACAAAGGAAGAAAAAATAACAGTCGATAAGGATCAAGGTAAAACAAAACTCGATATTGCTTTAGAAAAAATTACTTGTAAAGTTGCCATTGGAGATGATTTGGGTAAATGTTTTGGTATCAAAATGATCTACTTTGACTTTGACAAATCAGATATTAGACCTGAAGCTGCTTTAGACCTAGAAAAAATATTAGATGTACTAAAACAATATCCAAATATGAAACTAGATATTCGTTCTCATACCGATAGTAGAGGAAGCTTTAAATACAACGAAGCCTTATCTGATCGAAGAGTTAAATCAACCATTGCTTGGTTGATTAAAAATGGTATAAACTCAAACAGGTTTATCGGTAGAGGATATGGGGAATATGAGTTAGTAAATAAATGTTCAGACGGTGTTAATTGTACTGAAGAAGAACACCAACTAAATAGAAGAAGTGAATTTATTATTACTGATTTGTAACCTAAAAAGGGATGCTAAAAACGAGGACACTTAAAGAGTCTTTTTACAAATAAGTCGAACCAAAAAGGAGTTGAGAATGATTTTTTTCGAGGAAACTAAAAATATCTTCTATTTTGATTAATTTCATCGAATTCTAATAAAAATATTTGTGAAATATTTTTTCCCTGTAACAGGGTCGACTTTGACAGCTATTCCAAAATGAGTACAATTACTAACAATATTTTTTTTATGCAGGTCACTTTTTAACCATGCAGAAACAACAGTTTCTGCTGTATTAAAATTAAAAGCAATGTTTTCACTGACAGACTCAGCTCCAAGTGTCATTTTTATATGCTCTGAACGAATTGAGAAATTATCATGACTTATAACATTGTTCGAAATCATATACTCATCATGTTCTTCAGATTTAATAGAAATATAATTTATCTTTTCTAAGGCCTTCAGACCCATGCTATTCCGATAGTCATTAATTAGATTCAAAGTCTCTAATTCAATTGAAGAATAATTATAGATTACGTTCTTTTGAAAATTAGTATCATTTACAGATAAATTAGATTCATTTAATACCTCAGAAGAACAAGAGTTCATTCCAAAAAAAAGTGAACTTAAAATAAGTACACGTGAGAAAATTTTAATCATCAAATTAATAAAATTAAGTAACGTAATCTTAACTCATAAATTTCTACAGTTTTGGATTTATTAGATTTCAAACATACATTTGTTTTGGTCACAATGTATATAAACGTCGACGAAATACATTATTTCAACAGTAAATTCTAATTTTTCTTATAATCTTTTTTTATATTTACAAAAACAATATTCTAATTCGTACAAAAACAAAACCGCAACTACCTGCTAAACAAGTGATTAAAATGTTGGTAAATAAATAAAAAAACTTACATTAGAAAACAAAAAAGGTACCTATTAGAGGTACCTTTTTTAAACTAAAACCAAAAATTATATTTTTGCAAAAATATTAGTATAATATTTTTTTCCTGTCTCTGTATCTGTTTTAATAGCAATTCCAAAATGAGTATAATTTCCAACTATATTTTCTTTGTGTGCTGGACTATTTAACCATGCTGCCACCACAGACTCCGCTGTTTTAAAATTATAAGCAACATTCTCTCCTACTCTTTGTGCTCCTAAAACCTTGATGATATTTTCTGAACGTGCCACAAAATCATTGTGATTCACTACTTTATTAGTAATCATATAATCGTCATGTTCTTCTGATTTATATGAAATATGATTTATTCTTTCTAAAGAATTCAAACCAACACTAACTCTGTATTCATTTATCAAATCCATTGTTGCGATTTCCATCTCATTATAATCATAATCAACAACTTTAGCTGTAAGGTTAGTTGAATTATCTGTTACTACTTCAGATGAATCAGATGAGCAAGAATTAATAGTAAATATAACTGTTGTAAGTAATACTAGACGGAGTAAATTTGCTTTCATAAATTTTAGTAGATTAAATTTAAAGTAGATGTGGGGCAAACACTTTAATATTATTATTGAATTCTATTATTTCATTTTCTTATTCAAATGTACACACTTTACCGATAAAACACACTAAATAATCGACTAAGTGCGTTTATTTGTTTTTATTATAAGATTTAACCTATCTAAATTATTATAACAAGATTAAGGAACAATATCAAAGACCAAAAAATAAAAAAATTTAAAACCTATTATAAACTAAAAACAAGAGGAGTATCTTACATCCTTTTTTAAAATCACATAGTTCAAGTGATATTACTGATCAAACAATAAATACAATGAATTACGACCTTATTATTCTATTTTATACACTAACTCCAAATGAGAATATAATAAAACAAAAAACACTTGTAAAAACGTTTTACAAGTGTTTAATTAAATATTTTGTCTAAAAACTGATATTGTTTATTTAGGACTAGATCTCTCGTGAATAATTTCCAAAAAGCTTTCTTTACTTTTTGATGAAATTATATTTTTGCAAAAATATTAGTATAATATTTTTTCCCCGTATCCGGATCCATTTTTATAGCAATTCCAAAGTGAGTATAATTACCAACAATATTTTCTTTATGAGCTGGACTGTTTAGCCATGCAGCTACCACTGATTCAGCTGTATTGAAATTATAAGCAACATTCTCTCCTACTTTTTTAGCTCCTAAAACTTTGATTATGTTTTCTGAACGTGCCACAAAATCATTATGATTAACAACTTTATTACTTATCATATATTCATCGTGCTCTTCGGATTTAAACGATATATGATTAATTCTTTCTAAAGGATTCAAGCCAACACTAACTCTATATTTATTAATCAAATCCATTGTTGTTACTTCCATCTCATTATAATCATAATCAACCACTTTACTAGTCAAATTGGTATTGGTATCTGCTACCTCAGATGAGTCTGAAGAACAAGAATTCATTGTGAAGATTACTACTGCAAGTAATGCGATACGAAGTATATTTGTTTTCATAATTTTAGTAGTTAAAGTTTAAAGTAGATGTGGGGCAAACACTTTAAAATGATTGTTATTGTTTTATTTTATTATTCAAACCTACATAAAACATCGATTAAAAACACAATAAACCCGACGAACTACATAAAACAAACACTAATAATGTGTTATACCTTACAATTAAGTGTGTTTTTAATTATTTTTAATTTATTAAAAACAAAACAACTATAAATGTAAACCATCAATAACTAGAAAATTGCTACCAAAGAAAATAGGCTATCTCACATAATGTGAAATAGCCTATTTATACTAATGTACTTTATATAACTATGGAGCCATGCGTTCCATTTTCCATCCATAATCTTCTTGTATTGTGTATCGTATCCTATCGTGTAAACGATTGGCCCTTCCTTGCCAAAATTCAACTTCAATGGGATTTACAACAAAACCTCCCCAATGATTAGGACGCGGAATAGACTTATTTTCAAATTGAGTTTCTAATTTTTTTAGTTCCGTTTCTAAATAATCACGAGAGGGAATCACTTCACTTTGGTTAGAAACAACTGCGCCTAACTTACTTCCGTCTGGTCTGGAGTCAAAATAATTATCGGAAATATTTTCGGGTACTTTGCTTGCGATTCCTTTTATGATGACTTGACGCTCCATAGAATGCCAAAAGAAAGACAAGCACACATTTGGATTTTTAAGAATTGCTTTTCCTTTTTCTGAATTGTAATTGGTATAAAAAACAAAACCTTCTTCTGAAAATTTCTTGAGTAAAACCACTCTGGCTTTTGGAAACCCATCTAAACCAAAAGTAGAAACAGTCATGGCATTCACTTCTTCTCCCGAACCTTCGGGACCGCCAAAGTCTTCTACTTCATGAAACCATCTGTTAAAAAGATTAATAGGATCTTCCGGAATAGATGATTCTAATAATTCGCTTTTCTCATAAGACTTTCTGTAGTTACTTAAATCATTCATTGTTTATTTTTTTTCTATCCTACTTTAATTACTATAAATCAAAACTTTTACCGTCATCTGCTAGCCACACTTCTGAAAAAACAGTTTTCGCTTCTTTTTGAAACAATTCAATAGACTCATATCTAGTAGAATAATGTCCTAAAATTAATTGCTTCGCATTCGACTTCATTGCTATCGTTGCTGCTTCTATGGCTGTGGAGTGCATGGTTTTATTCGCTAGTACTTTTTCCGAGTCCAAAAAAGTCGATTCATGGTACAGAACATCGACACCTTCAATCACCGGTAAAATAGCTTCATTATAGACAGTATCCGAACAAAAGGCATAACTTTTAGGAGCTATTGGATCAAAAGTCAATTCTCCATTTTCGATAACATCACCATTATCCAATGTGATGTCTTTTCCGTTTTTTATATTTTGATAAAAACAAGTATCAATTTTATACCTTTCAACAGCTTCAACATTCAGTTTTCGTTTGTCTAATTTTTCTTGGAACAAAAAACCATTGGTATAAACACGATGTTTAAGAGGAATGGTTTTGACTATCACTTTATCATCTTCAAAAATCACTTTACTTTCCTCCGACACTATTTCATGGAAAAACAATTTATAATTCGTCCAAGAGTTAGATAATTTTAATTGCAAAAGTGAAATTTCCTTAATACCCTTGGGACCATAAATATGTAAATCAGTAGTTCTACCTAATAAACTAAAAGTAGAAATTAAACCTATTAGCCCAAAAAAATGATCACCATGTAAATGAGAAATGAAGACGTGATTAATTTTTGAAAATTTTATTTTATTTTTACGTAATTGCACCTGAGTACCTTCTCCACAATCAATCAAGAACAATCGGTTTTTTATTTCTAATACCTGTGCTGTAGGATTGGTAAAAGTACGAGGTGTGGCTGCGTAACAACCTAATATGGTTAGTTTCAAACTGTATTCGATTAACTGGTTATTTGTTTAAAACATTTTAAAGAAAATCAAGCGATTAATCTTTTAAACAATTAAACTTTTTAGAATCCTAAATCTCTTTCAATTTCTTCCATATCTATAATGTCATTCGCTTCAAGTAAAGTAGGAACAACAGTCAATTTTGTTGGTATGGCATTGTAATCAAAATCACCAACCACAACGATAAAAGATTTTTTTGCTTTTTTATGTTGTTTGGATAATGGTAAAAGTGCTATTACATCTTCAGTTGTAATATCCTTGTGAGCTAAAAGATCAATTATGATATTATGATTTTCGTAGGTCTTATATTGATGTGTCACTTTCATTAAAAATGAAGTAAAATCACCTTGAGTATCTTTTAAGGTCATTGTATTTCCTTTTTCATCTACTTTCATATTTTATCTTTTAAAATTAATGATTTGCTAATTTACTAAGGATTATTGAATTTTTGAAGCTAAAAGGTAAATAACTGCCATTCTGATCGCTACGCCATTTTCGACCTGATTCAAGATAACTGATTGTTGCGAATCTGCTACATCTGAGGTTATCTCTACTCCTCTATTAATTGGTCCTGGGTGCATGATGACAATCTCTTTGTTCAAGGAATCAAGTAACGCTTTATCTACTCCATATTGTTGGGCATATTCCCGTGTAGATGGAAAGAAATTTACATCCATTCTTTCGTTTTGAACCCGCAACATATTAGCTACATCACACCATACTAATGCTTTTCGTAAGTTAGGTTCTACTTTTACCCCTAGAGATTCTATATGTTTTGGGATAAGTGTTTTGGGTCCACAAACTTTCACCTCTGCACCTTGCATTTGCAATGCGTAAATATTTGATAAAGCCACTCTTGAATGCAGAATATCGCCCACAATTACCACTTTTTTACCCGCTACATCACCTAGTTTTTCTCTTATCGAATAACTGTCTAATAAAGCTTGCGTAGGATGTTCGTGAGCTCCGTCACCAGCATTAATAATACTAGCTTTTACATTTTTCGACAAAAAGTAAGCTGCTCCAGGAGTTGCATGACGCATCACCACCATGTCAACTTTCATCGAAAGAATATTATTGACGGTATCAATAAGCGTCTCTCCTTTTTTTACCGAGGATTGCGCTGCAGAAAAACTTATTACATCTGCAGACAAACGTTTTTGTGCCAGTTCAAACGAAAGTTTAGTTCTGGTGCTGTTTTCAAAAAATATATTGGCAATCGTAATATCACGCAAAGAAGGTACCTTCTTGATCGGACGATTGATAACTTCTTTAAAATGATCCGCTGTTTCAAAAATTAGATCAATATCATTCTTATTAATGTATTTGATTCCTAATAAATGATTTACGCTTAATTCTTTCATTTTCTATTTCCTTAAATTATGAGTTTTATGAAGGTTTAAATTTAGTTTGTGATTAAACAAACAGAATCTTCTCCGTCATTCTCTTCCCAGTTCACTTTTACTTTTTCATCGTTAATCGCATCGACTTGACGTCCTCTATAATCGGGTTGAATCGGTAAATTACGGCTAAAACGTCTGTCAATTAACACCAACAATTCAATTTCGGACGGACGACCAAAAGACTGAATCGCAGTCAAAGCCGCACGAATGCTTCTACCCGTAAACAGCACATCATCAATAAAAATGACTTTTTTATTTTCGACAATAAAATTAATTTTGGTTTTATTGGCTTCCAATGGTTTATCCGTTCTTCGGAAATCGTCTCTAAAGAAGGTAATATCCAAATAACCCAACTGAATCTCCGGGGTATGGTATTCCGTTTCTAGTAACGTTTTAAGACGTTCTGCCAGATACGTTCCTCTAGGCTGAATCCCTACTAATATCGTATCCGAAAAATCTAAATGATTCTCAATGAGTTGACAAGCCAAACGATGCAGAATGATATTGACTTCCTTAGAAGTGAGCAATACTTTTTGAGTCATAGTAATTGTAGTGTTTGTGTAGCAAATATACAAAATATGATTTATGAATTAAATAATAAACGTTGCAATAGAACCTTAATTCTTTACTGCAGTTCATACGTCACACAATACAAACCGTTAATGTCATAACTTTTGTTTTAAATTCTATAACTAAACAGCCTTACACATTGACTAATTTTATTAAAAATTTAAAACCTAAAAAATATAGACCATGAAAAATTTAACCGTCAAAATAGCTATGCTTTTTATAATCTTATCTGTTTTTACCAGTTGCGAACTAATTGGTGGAATTTTTAAAGCCGGAATGGGTTTCGGAATTTTCATTGTCGTTGCAATTATTGCTGTAGGCGCCTTCTTAATAAGTAAACTATTCGGGAAAAAATAAAAACAGTCATAAATGAAAAGACTCCTGAGAAAATCCCAGGAGTCTTTATTTATTTTAAAACAACAAATTTAAGAATACATCTTCACTCTTAATTCTTGTACTTTTTCATCATCAAGGTATTCATCAAACGTCATGTAACGATCAATTACCCCTTTTGGAGTCAATTCTACAATTCTATTACCAACCGTTTGTGCAAACTCGTGGTCATGCGTTGTAAAAAGTATCGATCCTTTGTAGTTCTTCAACGAGTTGTTGAAAGCTGTAATCGATTCCAAATCCAAGTGATTTGTAGGTTCGTCCAGCATCAATACATTCGCACGCTCCATCATCATACGCGATAGCATACAACGTACTTTTTCTCCTCCTGATAATACACGACTCGTTTTCAAAGCTTCCTCTCCAGAGAAAATCATTTTCCCCAAGAAACCTCTAATAAAAACTTCGTCACGCTCTTCCTCCGTTTTTGCCCACTGACGCAACCAATCTACCAAAGTCAAATCGTTCTCAAAGAAACTGTGGTTTTCACCTGGCAAATACGCTTGGTTTGTAGTCACTCCCCAGTCATAAGTTCCAGCATCTGCTTTGAGATTGTTGTTCAAAATTTGGTAAAAAGCAGTCGTCGCTCTCGAATCTTTCGAGAACAAAACAATTTTATCCCCTTTATTCATATTCAAATCAACGCCTTCAAAAAGCAAGTCCCCTTCTACAGTAGCCTTCAATCCTTGCACGTTCAAAATCTGATCCCCCGCTTCACGGTCTTGGTCAAAAATAATCGCAGGATAACGACGGCTAGAAGGTTTGATTTCAGAAATATTCAACTTCGAAATCATTTTTTTACGTGAAGTCGCTTGTTTAGACTTCGCCACATTCGCACTAAAACGACGAATAAACTCTTCCAATTCTTGTTTCTTCTCCTCTGCTTTTTTGTTTTGTTGTGCACGTTGTTTTGCCGCTAGTTGGCTAGACTCATACCAAAACGTATAGTTTCCAGAATAATGGTTAATTTTACTAAAATCAATATCAGATATATGTGTACAAACCGAGTCCAAAAAGTGACGGTCATGCGACACAACAATTACGGTGTTCTCATAATTAGCCAAGAAATTCTCCAACCAAGCAATGGTTTCAAAATCCAGGTCATTTGTAGGCTCATCCATAATTAGCAAATCAGGATTTCCAAACAAAGCCTGCGCCAAAAGCACACGTACTTTAATTTTTCCTTCCAAGTCTCCCATCAATGTATAGTGATGATCCTCTGTAATTCCAAGGTTAGACAACATCGCAGCAGCATCCGAGTCGGCATTCCAACCGTTCATCTCCTCAAACTGTACCTGAAGCTCCCCTATTCTATCGGCGTTCTTATCGTTGTAATCCAAGTACAACTCATCCATTTCTTTCTTAACAGCATACAAAACCTTGTTTCCCATCAATACCGTTTCCAGCACCGTATGTTCATCAAATTTATTGTGATTTTGATTCAAAACCGACATCCTTTTCCCTGGTTCCAAATGTACATGGCCAGCAGTAGGGTCTATTTCTCCTGCAATAATTTTCAAAAAAGTAGATTTCCCAGCACCATTGGCACCAATAACCCCATAAATATTACCGTGCGTAAAAGTGGTGTTCACTTCATCAAACAAAATACGTTTTCCA
Source organism: Flavobacterium ovatum (assembly GCF_040703125.1). Classification (NCBI taxonomy): domain Bacteria; kingdom Pseudomonadati; phylum Bacteroidota; class Flavobacteriia; order Flavobacteriales; family Flavobacteriaceae; genus Flavobacterium; species Flavobacterium ovatum. Next base: position 2,661,083 of record NZ_CP160035.1, on the reverse strand, counting down.
AACTGAACCGATAAATTATTAACTGTTAACATGTATGTTCTTTATTTATAAAATTTCGGCAAAAGTACAAAAAATTACTCAGTTCCAAGAATGCCCTGCCAAAGGATTTCAAAACAACTTTTTACCCATTATTAGATTGATAATTTGGGCGTGCCATCAATAAAAAAAGGGGCTTATTTCACTTTGTATTGACAAAGCCCCTTTCCTTATAGTTGTCCGGCTCATATCTTTACGCGTCCGCCGCGGCGGACTGCTGCAATCCCTCACGCGGACTCGACTACAATGTCATTAAGTTAAGCAATTTTCATATTGCATCTTTCTGATTTTTAAGTACTAAAGGTCTTTTTCGATTGAGATATTTACCTGCTTCTCGTTTATTATTCCGATTTAATCTAATTGGAATTGTATTTTTAAGAAATAGATTTTCTAATTCTTCGAATACTTCATCCAAAGGAGCTTCTTTAAAAAGCAACTCTAGTATTCTATTTTTTAAAAAACCGTAAGACAAGTTTGTGTTTATCTTGTAATCCAGTTTTGTGGTTTTGTTCTTTAATTTTAAGTCATCTTGTAAGTCATTTACAATGGTCGATTGCAAATTACTTATGAATATCGTGCAGAAAAAGTCCTGTTCTAAACTTGCTTTGGAATAACCCGTGAAGTATTCCAATTTCAGTTTGTTTTTCAATTCGTCGTAAAATGTCTCAATGCCCCATCTCAAAAAGTATAATTCTTTAAATATACTGGCTGGAAAAGTTTGACTATCCAATAAAGATGTTATCAAAACTTCAATTTCTCCATTAGACAAAACGATTCTAATTAATCGAACTTTTAGCGATGTCTCTTTTGTGTATTGCTTATCAACTATAGCGTGTTTTTGATTTGGAAATAAATCAACTATGGCTGATTGTTTCTTGCTTTTTACAAAATCTTTTATTAGGTCACTATGGGAAACACTTGTTCTGATTAAATAATCTATATTCTTTTTAAAATGTTCATACTGAAAATCATAACCCACGTAGCCTCTATCATATATAATCAAATCGTTCTTGGCCCAATAATCAGAATGTTTCAATGCCAATTGTCTTTCTCCCAATGCTGAATTATTCAACGACGAATCCAATGCGAGACGATTCAGTACGTCATACAAAACAGAAGCCCTTCCTTGCACTAGAACTGTTTTAGTGTTGTTTTTTGATACTCCAAATACATTCTTTAAATTCTCTGTATATGGTAGAGTAACCGTAGAACCATCAACTGCAAGGAGTCTATAACCATAAAATAGTTGGACATTTTTATTTCTTTCAATGTAAGTGTTTTCCATAATTACTCTCGATAAATATTTAAAAACCTCTGGATTTATCTTTTGTCTTTTCTGAACAAAAGCACTTTTAGTGAAATTTTTAATAGGCTCGGATTCGAGTTTTGAATTAAGATGATTTATAAAACTATCAATTTCTATTGCCAAACTTTTTCTCAATAAATTGAACATGAAAAGTAAAACTTCTCCAAAAGGCTGTTTACGTTTTCGACTAAAATCTTTATCATTCATTTTAAATTCAATTCTTATTTTATCACTAAATATCACTTCTTTTAATATTTCAACTATCGCGATTGAGTTCTTTGGCATATTCAAAACTATATATTTTACAGTATAAATACAAGAAAAATAATACGATATTACCAATTTAAAATCAATTAAATAACTGTTAATCAACTAGATAAAACCTTAACTTAATGACATTGACATCGAGTGCAGTCGAGATGTAATAACGGCTATCGACTGTGCTAGAACTGACAATTGAACTATTTTACAAACATTATTGGTATAAAGGTTAAGTAATCCCTCTCAAAAGATAAAATCAAATTATTGGCACTTAATAAATAATGTAGTTACTGTAATTGCTTCATTCCTTTTTAGTCTGCTCTTTGTGGAAATTCTTTGTAAATGGTTGATTAACGTAATCTGATGTTTCTACAAAATCACAAACCTTGTAGAGGTACTTAACTAATAACTGTGTTTCTTTAGCGTACCTCTGTAAAATAGAAAATACTACTAGACAATATTACAAAGCACCATATATCACAATACACTTGATTATCAATATATTGAATCCTTAAATAGTATAACATTTTACTAAAATCGTGTAACAGTTCATCATTAATATAGCGGCATCTTTACAGAACTATTAATGCTAATAATTAATCTTTAAAGAATTGAAAAATGAAAAAATTAAATGTAATTCTATCCTTTATCTTGTTTGGATTTCTATTGAATTCTTGTAACAATGATAATGCAAAATCTTATCCCTACTCAGTAAGTATTACTGATGCGCCAGGACCTTATACAGAAGTAAATGTTGATATTGTAGGTATTGAAGTAACTGGTGAAGCAGGACAAGCAGTATCCTTAAATGTGATTCCTGGAATTTACGATCTCCTTAAATTATCAAACGGAGTGGAAAAACTTATTGCCACTGACGAATTAGGGATTTCTAAGGTTGAGCAAATAAGACTTATACTGGGAACAAGAAACACTGTGGTGGTGGATGGTACAATCTATCCGTTAAGTACTCCAAGTGCAGATCAGTCAGGGTTGAAACTCCAAGTACACCAAACATTGCAAGAAGGTATAATGTATCATGTACTTCTTGATTTTGATGCCAATAAATCAATTGTTAGTACAGGCAATGGTGCTTATAAATTGAAACCCGTTATTAGAACTATTGAAACTGCAGTAAGTGGTTCTATCAAAGGTAGTATAACGCCTGTAGGAGCATTAGCCGTTGTTACAGCCACTAAAGTTGAATCGGGTGTAACATTAACGTATTCAACAAATGTAAATGCGGAAGGAAATTTCCTTTTGATGGGACTTCCTGCCGGGAACTATAGTGTGACTGTTACTCCAGTACTTCCATTGATTCCCGTGACAATAAATAATATTTCTGTCGAAGTTGGTGCGACAAAAACAATTGGGACAATCGCTTTATAGAAAGACAATACAGTAAGGTTATCAAAAGCACCTCATTTTTTTAAAAAGTGAGGTGCTTTTTTTTAAATAAGATTTTCAATACAATACCTTGGGTTGGCTGAATTTATTCTTTAAATTTTGTGAATCTCTGCGGAACCAAAACTTATATCCACTTATATTTCTTATACGTTTTAAAAACTGTCCTTCCTTCCGAACATCACTTAAAAAAAAAACACATGCCGTATTACTGCTTTCGAAAGCGAGAAGTAGCGATTCCTCTGGAGTTATTACAGGTAAACTTCGTGTTATTTGTATGTCAAGCGCAATTTATTTAGCTATGGCTGAATTACTTGAAGCTCCGAAAACATGATTTACTTCCTAAGTCTCGAGCTGCACAAACAATAATGAGCTATAAACTAAATAAAGCACCAAGAGTTGGAAACAATTTCTGGCAGTTGGATTACAAAAGAAGAAGAAGCATTTTTAAAATATCAAATAGAACGTTTGGAAGACAAAATAATGAAACAAAAACCAATACATCAAAAAAAAAACAAAAACGGTACCTTTTAAGCTTTGTTAGACTTGGAGCATGGATAGACTCTAAAAGTAAAAGAAATACCGTACTACAACACTATAGATTGGGTTAAAATATTTCAAAACAGCAATACTAAGGAAGGGCTATTTGTAAAAATGTGTCCCGACGACAGGAAGTTTTGGGAGCAGAAAATAATTCTTTAAAAATCAATTTCGGATTCCCATTTTTGGCAAAGATATTGCGTGTATTTATTTCGAGAATAATATTTCTTTTTTGCCTCATAAACTACACTAAAAAAACTATTTTTGATTTTGATAAAAAACAACCCAAAAATGACGCATAACTTTTCAATAGCTTTACTTTTTTTCTTTTTTACAGCTCTTTTTTCAGTGACTCAAGCACAAGCGAATCCTACGCATCCCAAAAACGAATTTAGAGCCGTATGGATTGCTACCGTTGTTAATATTGACTGGCCCAAAACCAGTACTGATGCGGTTGAAAAACAAAAAACTGACTATATTGAGATTTTAAATACTTATAAAAAGCTAAATTACAATGTGGTTATTGTTCAGATTAGGAGTGTGGGCGATGCTTTTTATGCTTCAAAATTAGCGCCATGGTCTCGTTATTTAACGGGGAAAGAAGGCAAAGCACCAGATCCTTACTACGATCCGTTAGAATGGATGATTCAGCAAGCTCACCAAAGAGGCTTTGAATTTCATGCTTGGTTCAATCCTTTTAGAGCGACATTTGACTTAAGAAAAGAGACATTAAGCCCCACTCACGACATGATTAAACATCCTGAATGGATGATTAAGTACGGCGAAAAATACTACTATAACCCTGGCTTGCCTGAAGTTCAAAGTCACCTTGTGGCTGTGGTGGAAGAAGTGGTAAAAAACTACGATATTGATGCGGTGCATTTTGATGATTATTTTTACCCTTACAAAATATCTGGACAAGATTTTAACGACACCGCTTCCTATAAAAAATACGGAAATGGTTTATCTCTTTCAGACTGGAGACGTATGAATACCAACAATTTCGTAAAATGCACCAACTATGCCATTAAGAAAATCAAACCTTGGGTGCAATTTGGAATCAGTCCTTTTGGAGTTTGGCGCAATAAATCGGTAGATCCAAAAGGTTCCGATACACAATCAGGACAAACCAATTACGATGACTTATTTGCAGATCCATTAGCTTGGATGGAGTACAAATGGGTAGATTATATTTTACCCCAATTATATTGGAGCATTGAGCATAAAACAGCTTCATATTCTAAATTACTAAAATGGTGGTCTGAAAACTCCAACGGAAACGCTGCAGTCTATATAGGAAATAGCTCGTATAAAATCAATACCGATTCTGATAAAAAATGGACTAATCCGTTTGAAATTCCAAATCAAATTGACTTAAACAGAACCTACAAAAACATTCAAGGAAACGGTTTTTTTAGTGCCAAATGGTTTTTGAACAATACTAATAAAGCGGTTACGGATATTTTAGCCCAAAATCAGTACAAATACCCTGCTTTACCCAATGTTGTTCCTGGATTTAGATATAAAGTCGAAGACTGTCCTGTAGTTTGGGATATTACTACAGATAACGAAATTGCAGATGTTATTTTAAAATTCCCAGAAGTAGATAAAATAAGATATGTGGTGGTTTATGGAACGAAAAACTTTACCAAAATTGACGTTTCTAATCCTGCAAATATCATTGACAAAATTGCGATAACAGAAAAAAAAGGCTCTATAGGTATTAGTTTACCAAAAACGTATTTAGAAAGACACAACAGTTGTGCTATATCCTACATAGATTACTATGGCAACGAAAGTGAAGCTACTTTAGTTTCTATATCAAAAAATTCTAAAATAATTCTAAACCAAATTACACCAGATGAAGAATAACAAACCTTGGTATTGGATACCTGTCCTAAACTTTGCTTCGGGACTTCCTTATGCTATTATTATTTCAGTTTCGGTAATCATGTATAAGAACCTCGGAATCAGCAATGAAGATATTGGTATTTACACCAGTTTATTATACTTACCTTGGGTAATAAAACCTTTGTGGAGTCCGTTTATTGACTTGTATTCGACCAAAAGAAAATGGTTTATTGCTATGCAATTGTTAATTTCTATTGCTTTTTTGATTGTTGGATTTACGATTCCGATGAACAATTTCTTTATGATTAGCTTGGCTTTCTTTTGGATGGCGGCTTTTGCTTCTGCTTCGAATGACGTAGCCAGTGACGGTTTTTATATGATTGCTTTGGAGAAAGACGAACAATCTTTTTTTCTTGGAATTAGAAGCACTTTCTACAGGCTTTCTATGCTTACAGGAAATGGATTAATTGTCATCATTGGTGGTTATCTCGAACAAGAATATGGTGATAAACAAAAAGCATGGTCTTACACGATGATCATCGTAGGATTGCTAATGGCAATTTTGACGATTTACAACTACTTTTCAACCCCAAAAACGGAAGTAGCTAATACTTCTGAAGCTTCCTATTCGGATTCTAAAAAGAATTTCTTTGTCGTTTTCGCTAGTTTTTTTCAAAAGAAACAAATTGGAATTATCCTTGCCTTTATCTTGCTTTTCCGCTTGGGAGAATCACAATTATTGAAAATGCTAACGCCTTTTTTGATTGATGATATTACTGTAGGTGGGCTAGGATTAACAACTCAGGATGTGGGGATTATATACGGGACTTTTGGAGTACTAGCTTTAACTGTCGGCGGGATTTTAGGCGGGATTGCTATTTCTAAAGACGGTCTTGGAAAATGGATGTTGCCAATGATTTTAGCAATGCACTTACCTATTATTGGGTTTGTTTTATTAGCACACTTCCACCCTGCCTCTGTCTATTATATTTATGCAACGGTGATTGCTGAGCAATTTGGTTACGGCTTTGGTTTTGCCGCTTTTATGATGTATTTGATTTACGTGGCTGATGGTGAATCAAAAACCTCCCACTACTCTATTGCAACAGGTTTTATGGCATTAGGAATGATGCTTCCGGGAATGTTAAGCGGATTTATCCAAGAATACCTTGGGTACGGAAACTTCTTTATCTGGGTATTTCTAGCTACGATTCCAGGGTTAATTTTATCGAGATTCTTGATTTACCCGAAAGATTTCGGGAAGAAGACTAAGGAGAGCAAATAGTTGTTGGTTGATAGTGAAATTAAGAAAGTAAAAAATAGAGGTTAGCGTAAAACAAAATGACTTTAGAACAAAAAATAGGACAATTTTTTTTCCCAGCGGTATTCATTAATGACACCGAAGAAAACATACAAGCGACTGAAAAATTAATTCGGGAACACCATATTGGTGGGTTGACATTTTTTCACTCTCGTGCTAGTGCGGCTACCAATTACGAAAGCAAGAAACCTATTGTGTACAATGATGATAGTTACGAGCGATTGAAGTCCTTGATTGTTCGTTACCAAAAATGCACCTCTACTCCACTTCTAATGAGTATTGACGCTGAATGGGGTTTGGCAATGCGTGTCGAAAAAACACCGCAATATCCGTACGCCATTACACTTGGAGCTTTGCCCGAAAGTCAATTACATTTAGTTTACGAGGTAGGAAAGCAAATTGGTTTGGACTTAAAATCGGCTGGAATTCATTATAATTTGGCTCCATTAGCAGACATTAATAACAACCCCAATAATCCCGTAATTGGCTACCGTTCATTTGGTGAAAACAAAGAAAAAGTAGCTCATTTTGCCGTCGAATATTTACGCGGAATGAATGATGTTGGCGTTCTGGGTTGCTTAAAACACTTTCCAGGACATGGAAATACCAATGTGGACTCCCACTTAGGATTGCCCATTCTCGAAGAAAGTTTGGACGAATTATTAGATAACGAATTGTACCCTTTTATTGAAGGAATCAAACACCAAGTCGATTCGATTATGATTGGTCATTTGGCGGTTCCATCATTGAATGATGGCAAAAACACATCTGCTACTTTATCCAAAGCGATTATTCAAGATCTATTACGCAAGAAACTACAATACAAAGGATTAGTTATTTCTGATGCATTAAACATGCATAGCGTTTCTAAACTATATGACACAAAAGGAGAACTAGAATGGGAAGCTTTCAACGCAGGAAATGATGTATTGTGTTTTGCTGAAAACGTTCCTGAAGGAATTCAAGAAATTCTTAAAAACGCTTCTCTAGAACGCATTGATGCGAGTTATAATCGCATTATGTATTGCAAGAAAAAAGTAGGCTTATTGGATGCTAAATCAAAAATTGACAGTCAACTAGATTTTAAAACTGCTTCGCTTTTGAATACTAGAATTGCACAAAATAGTATTACAACAATAAAAAATAGTAACAACAACCAATTAGCATTGGATGCATCCAAAAAAGAAAAACTAGCCGTACTAAGTATTTATAAAAACACTGAAAATGTTTTTTCAAAAACGATAACGGACGCTATCAAAGCAAAAAGTTTTTCAATCGAAAATGCAAATGAAATACATAGTAAAAATTTTAATGGAATTGAAACTATTATCATCGCTTTATTCGTTCCCAAAGCAAAGCCCATGCAAAACTTTGAGATCGAAGACAGGATTTTGAAACTATTATCGGAGCTTTTTGAAACTAAAAAATGTATCTTGTATCTTTTTGGCAATCCGTATGCTCTGCAGGTAATACCTAATTTAGCGTCGGCTAAAGGAATTACTCAAGTCTACCAAGATTTTAAGGAGTTCCAAGAAACTGCAGCTCAATTACTCTTAAACAACGCAGCCACACAAGGAAGTTTACCTGTAGCAATAAAAGGCATCTAAACTAAAACTAACATCCTACCAACATTTACTTATGGAAACCAAAATTCACAGAAATAAAGAGTTATCAATAGGAGAAGCATTAATTCCCGTACTTGCCATTGTTATTTTACTAGGCTATAATGTATATGTTTTTGGTGATGAAGCGCTAAGTGGTAGTAATCAATTCGTTTTATTACTTGGTGGTGCAATAGCCGCTGTTGTTGGTTTTTTTAACAAGGTGACTTTCCACAAAATGATGGAAGAAGTGGCTAATAACATTAAATCAACCGTCAGCGCCATCTTGATTCTACTAATGGTTGGTGCTCTGGCAGGAACATGGCTTGTGAGCGGTATTATCCCAACTATGATTTATTACGGCTTGCAAATTTTAAGTCCGGCCATCTTTTTGCCCGCAACTTTAATCATCTGCTCCATTATATCCATTGCCACAGGAAGTTCCTGGACCACGAGTGCTACCGTTGGTATTGCGCTTATTGGTGTGGGTGGCGCACTGGGGTTTGACTTAGGAATGGTCGCTGGTGCCGTTATTTCAGGAGCTTATTTTGGGGATAAATTATCACCCATGTCAGACACCACCAATTTAGCACCTGCCATGGCTGGAACGGATTTGTTTACACATATTCGCTATATGACCTTAACAACAATACCTACTTACTTATTGACCCTAATCATTTTCATCATAATGGGATTAAATGTAGAAAGTAAGGGAGATGTAAATATTGGTTCACTTTTAAATGACATACATGAAACATTTACCGTTTCACTTTGGCTATTTGTCGTTCCCGTAATTGTAATTGGATTAATCATCAAAAAAACAGAACCTTTAATTGCTCTTTTAATCGGAACATTATTAGCCGCTTTATTCGCAATTATCTTTCAACCACAAATCCTCAATCAAATTGCAGGTGTCAAAGTAATGACTTTTGAATCATGCTACAAAGGTGTCATGAATGCCATAACTCGCGAAGTAACTATACCAACCAGCAACAAAACCCTATCTGATTTGTTTACCTCTGGCGGAATGCAAAAAATGCTCGGCACCATCTGGCTCATCATCTGCGCCATGGTTTTTGGAGGAATCATGGACGCCATCGGAGCATTAGCACGAATCAGTCAATCTTTATTAAAAATGGCACATACTACCTTTGGTTTATTTGCTTCAACAGTGGGAAGTTGTTTAGCTATAAACATCACAGCATCAGACCAATACCTATCAATTGTAGTTCCTGGAAAAATGTTTGCCAAAGCCTATGAAAAAAAAGGTCTAGCACCCGAAAACTTAAGTCGAACACTCGAAGATGCAGGAACCGTTACCTCTGTACTAATCCCTTGGAACACTTGTGGCGCTTATCAATCTAGCACTTTAGGCGTAGCAACAGTAGATTATCTGCCCTACGCCGTTTTCAATATTCTGAGTCCCTTCACGACTTTAATTTTTGCGGCCTTCCAAATCAAAATAAAAATGTTAATAGCACCAAAACCAATCGTAGAATAAATAATTCCAACCCTTTGGGCGTGCCACCATCCCTAAAAAAGGGCTCCTTTAGCAACCGCTGATAAGCCCTTGTTCAGGGACGCTGTCGGGTGATCCATGCTACTTCGGTAGCTTATTCCTCCCCCTCACGCAAAACCCACTACCAAAACATCAGGAAATAAATTCAAATTATCGCCAACCCAAAACACCAACAACAATTACAAATCAACTGATAACAAACAACATAAGAATCCAATTCGTCTTTAGATAATCAAAATCTATCAACATATAAATTTATATAATTGCAATTGATTGTTATTAACTCCTGATATCCCTTATTTTTGCACTCAGAAATTAATAATAAAAAATAATATTATGTCTTTAGTAGGAAAAAAATTCCCAAGTATTGCAGTTGACGCTATCTCAGAAATGGGTGACAACTTAAAAATAAACATCTTTGAAGAAGCGACAAAAAACAACAAAAAAGTACTTTTGTTTTGGTACCCAAAAGATTTTACTTTTGTATGCCCAACAGAACTACACGCTTTTCAAGCTGCTTTACCTGAATTTGATAAAAGAAACACAATCGTTATTGGTGCTTCATGTGATACTAACGAAGTTCACTTTGCTTGGTTAAACACAGCAAAAAACAACGGTGGAATCGAAGGAGTAACGTACCCAATCTTGGCAGATACAAACCGTAACTTATCTTCAATCTTAGATATTTTAGATATCGAATCTTCTGAGTACAATGAAGAAACTGACACTGTAATCCTTGAAGGATCAAACGTAACTTATAGAGCTACTTATTTAATTGACGAAACTGGAAAAATTTTCCACGAAAGTGTAAACGATATGCCATTAGGTCGTAACGTAAACGAGTACATCCGTATGATCGATGCTTACACACATATCCAAGAAAAAGGAGAAGTATGTCCTGCAAACTGGGAAGCTGGTAAAGAAGCAATGTCTGCTGACAGACTTAGTACAGCTGCATACTTAAGCGCTAACTAATAAAAAATCAATTTCAATTGCAATTTCAAAATTCAATAATTGATTTTTGAAATTGCAATTGATTTTTAAAATTGAAAAATATGTTAATAGAATTAAACGAAGATACATTAGCCAACTTAGTGGCTGAAAACAATAAAGTAGTAGTTCAATTTTCAGCTTCATGGTGCGGTAACTGCCGCATAATGAAACCAAAATTTAAAAAACTAGCTACAGAAAACGAAGCAATTACTTTTGCTTTAGTAGATGCTGAAAACTTTCCTGAATCAAGAAAATTAGCCAATGTAAGCAACTTGCCTACTTTCGCAACTTTCGTAAACGGAAAATTAGTAAACGAAACCCAAACTAACAAACAAGAGGTTTTGATTGAATTGGTAAACGAGATTATTTAAATGATTGTTGATTGCAGATTAACGAATGATGATTTTTGATTTAAAAGCAAACCATTTTAAATTATTCCAATTTGTTATCAATCAAAAATCGTTAATCCTAAATTAAACATTCCCAAATCATAAACAACGATGAAACTCCCTGTAATAAAACATCTTACCCAATTTATTGAAGAAAACGACCAAGATTACATCATTGAAACAATTGAAGTCTTAGAAGCTATGACCGAAATTAGTTCGTTGAAAGATGAAGAACTAGATGTAATTGGCGAGTTGATTTCTAATATGTATGGTGCCTTAGAAGTACAAAAATTAGTCAAAAACGGAACTGATAAAAAAGAAGCTTTAAACACATTTATGAAGCGCGTTATGGGTTCTATCGACAAATAAATAAAACCCTATATTGTTTTTTCAAAAGAAACGCATACTAATTTTAGGTGCGTTTTTTTTGTTTTAAAACCAAAATCTTAAATAATTTTCATACTTTTGAACCTCATTAAAAATAAAAATCATGGCTTCAATTACATTAAAAGGAAATGCAATAAATACTAATGGTGAATTACCAAAAGTGGGTTCAAAATTAGCAGATTTTAAATTAGTTCAAGGTGACCTTTCCGTTGCTTCATTGAATAATTTTGCTGGTAAAAGATTAGTATTAAATATTTTTCCAAGTGTTGACACAGGAACATGTGCTACATCGGTTAGAACTTTCAACGAAAAAGCGGCTGGATTAGACAATACTGCAGTTTTATGTATCTCTAGAGATTTACCATTTGCTCAACAACGTTTTTGTGGAGCAGAAGGAATCACTAACGTTGTGAACTTATCAGATTTTCAAGAAGGAAACTTTGGAAAAACTAATGGTTTACAAATTGTAGACGGACCTTTGGCTGGTTTACTTTCAAGAGTTCTTATTGTTGTAGATGTTGACGGAACTATCCTTCACACAGAACAAGTAGGCGACATTGTTGACGAACCTAATTACGAAGCTGCATTAGCAGTACTTTAATCTGATTTTAATGGAGTTTCAAAAAGACAATACCTTCGTTACTGGTAGACTAAAAAGCATTACTTATGCCGTGAAGGGAGCCATCAAATTAATCACTACTGAACATAGTGTTATGGTTCAATTCTCAACAGGTATTTTGCTTACTGTTGCAGGCTTATACTTTGGAATAACTGCTACACAATGGCTTTTTCAAACTTTAGCAATAGGTTTAGTATTAAGTATTGAAGGCTTGAACACAGCAATCGAAAAAATTGCTGACTTTATCCATCCTGATTATCATGAAAGAATAGGCTTTATAAAAGACATCGCTGCTGGCTCTGTTTTTTTTGCAGCTATTACAGCCATAATTATCGGTTTAATCATATATCTACCCCTATTTTCATAGGCAATAGTACAATCCCTAATGGCAAAATCAAGAAAAGAAACTTTAGACAAGAAAAATAATTCTGAGACTAAAGAAATAAAACCATGGAAAATCACTAGACAGCACAAAATTGTTTTGGGCTGTCTTTTAGTATTATTTTCCATAGCTTTATTAGTTGCTTTCATCTCCTTTTATGTTTACGGCCAAGAAGACCAAAGCGCTGTTAATGAACTAACTAATCGCTCTGAAACAGTACAAAATTGGTTAGGTAAATTTGGAGCCTATCTAGCTGACCTAATCGTTTACAAAGGTTTTGGACTAGCTTCCTTTTTATTTGTCCGTCTATTTTTCTTGACTGGTTCTTATTTAATCATAGGGTTGCCAACAACTAAACTCAAACGAATTTGGTTTTGGGATTTATTTGTACTTATTATCGTTTCTATTTTATTAAGCTTTTTTGCAACTTCCCTTCCAGAATTGGGAGGTGTAGTAGGATATGAATTAAATTTATTCATGCAAGACTACATTGGTAAAACAGGTACATTACTAGTCTTAATTTTTGGAATAGTGATTTATACTATATTCAAAATGAAATTGTCTCCGGATAAAATTCAGTCCTTTTTTGAGAACACACGTAAAGACCTTAAAAAAACTTTAGCAACAGCTGAAGCTACTAAAAATGAAGGCGCCTACAACTTAGAAGAATTTGCAGTCTCTGACGTAGATTTAAAAGAAGAAGAAATGGTTTTAAAAACTAAACCTTCACAATTTGAAATCAAAAAAGAAGAATTAAAACCAACAATTAAGAATTCCTCAGAGATTAAATTAGACACTACGACTCCTCCTCCATTTGAGAAAAAAACAGTTGAATCCCCTATTTCTTCAACAGATTCATTTGTCATAGAATCCGCTCCTGAAGAAGATCTTATTGAAGAAAACCTAGCGTCAAGATTAGTTTCTGACTTTGGACAATTTGATCCTACTTTAGATTTATCTAACTATAAATTCCCAACCTTAGATTTATTAAAAGAATATTCTACTGGCGGAATTACTATCAATCAAGAAGAACTAGAAGAAAATAAAAATAGAATTGTGGATACGCTCCGCAATTACAAAATCGAAATAGCACAAATTAAAGCTACCGTTGGTCCATCGGTTACTTTATACGAAATAGTTCCAGAGGCTGGTATTCGTATTTCTAAAATTAAAAGTTTAGAAGACGATATTGCCTTATCCCTTTCGGCATTAGGAATTAGAATCATTGCTCCTATTCCAGGAAAAGGAACAATTGGTATTGAGGTCCCTAACAAGAATCCTACGATGGTTTCCATGAAATCTGTTATTGGTTCAGCCAAATTTCAAGAAGCCGAAATGGAATTACCTATCGCTTTAGGAAAAACCATTTCTAATGAAACATTTGTAGTGGATTTAGCCAAAATGCCTCACTTATTGATGGCGGGTGCTACAGGACAAGGAAAATCTGTAGGCTTGAATGCCGTACTAACTTCATTGTTATACAAAAAACACCCTGCTGAAGTTAAATTTGTATTAGTTGACCCGAAAAAAGTAGAGTTAACGCTTTTTAATAAAATAGAAAGACATTATCTAGCGATGCTTCCTGATTCAGAAGACGCTATTATTACCGACAACACTAAAGTAGTCAACACCCTAAACTCTCTTTGTGTAGAAATGGATAATCGTTATTCTTTATTAAAAGATGCAATGGTGCGTAATATCAAAGAGTATAATGATAAATTCAAAGCTAGAAAATTAAATCCCGAAAATGGGCACCGTTTTTTACCTTATATCATTCTTGTAGTCGATGAGTTTGCCGATTTAATTATGACTGCTGGAAAAGAAGTCGAAATTCCGATTGCTCGTTTAGCACAATTAGCTCGTGCTATTGGTATTCACTTAATTATCGCTACACAACGTCCTTCGGTTAACGTTATTACCGGATTAATCAAAGCCAATTTCCCCGCTCGTATTGCCTTTAGAGTAACTTCAAAAATTGATTCGAGAACAATTCTAGACACTCAAGGTGCCGATCAATTAATAGGTCGTGGGGATTTACTATACACCAACGGAAATGATGTAGTACGTGTACAATGTGCCTTTATAGATACTCCAGAGGTAGAAAAAATAACTGATTTTATTGGTTCGCAAAAAGCATATGCAACAGCATATTTACTCCCAGAGTTTGTTGGAGAAGAAACTGGCATTAATCTTGATATGAATATATCCGAAAGAGATACTCTGTTTAGAGATGCTGCTGAAGTAATTATTAGCGCTCAACAAGGTTCAGCTTCCTTGTTACAGAGAAAACTAAAACTAGGATACAATCGTGCAGGTCGTTTAATTGACCAACTCGAAGCAGCAGGAATTGTTGGTCCTTTTGAAGGCAGCAAAGCCCGCTCAGTAAACATCCAAGATCTAACCTCTCTTGAGCAGTTATTAAACAATGAAAAAAACAGTTAAAACCATGCAAATCAAGATTAAAAACATAAAAAGAAATTCAATTACCACCATGACCAAAAGAATTATCCCTATATTATTGGCTCTTTTTATAAGTTTTTCAACCCAGGCGCAAGATGCAAAAGCCAAAGCATTATTAGACCAAGTAACAGCTAAAGTAAAAAGTTATTCTAATATTGCAATTGACTTTAAGTATTCATTAAACAATGCAAAAGAAAACATCAATCAAGACAGCAAAGGGAATGTGACGATGAAAGGCAATCAATATGTATTGAATTTTATGGGCATCACAAAGATATTTGATGGTAAAAAAACATATACTATCGTCCCTGAGGATGAAGAAGTTTCTATTTCTAATTATAATGAAAAAGATAATAATGCCATCACTCCATCAAAAATGTTAACTTTTTTCAATAGCGGATATCGATATAAAATGGATATTTTGCAGGACGTAAGAGGTAGAAAAATCCAGTATATCAAGTTAGTTCCAACCAATACAAAAGACCAACGAAAAGAAATTTTGCTAGGAATAGATGTAAACACCAAACACATTTACAACTTGATCGAAATTGGAAAAAAAGGAACAAAAACAACTTTAACCGTTAATTCTTTTAAAACCAACCAACCTTTGTCAAAAAATCAATTTACCTTTGCCGAAAGTAAATATCCAAATTACTATATCAATAAATTAGATTAAACAGGGTAAGTGAAAATACTTGACAGATACTTATTAAAAACATTTTCGATCACATTTACCACGGTATTTGTAATCCTATTTTTCATATTCATACTCCAAACCATTTGGTTGTTTATTGCAGAATTAGCTGGAAAAGATTTAGATGCTCCAATGATTTTTAAATTCTTGATGTTTTCCATGCCAAGGATCATTCCATTGGTACTCCCCTTATCTATATTATTAGCATCGATCATGACTTTTGGTAATCTAGCTGAAAACTATGAATTTGCCGCAATGAAATCAGCGGGTATCTCTTTACAAAGAGCTATAATTCCGTTGACCATTTTCATAACCGTACTAAGCATTGTAGCCTTCTTATTTGCCAACAATGTAATTCCTTATGCGGAATACAAGTTCATCAATTTTAGAAAAAACATTGCACAAGTAAAACCTGCATTGGCTATAACTGAAGGTCAATTTAGTGATGTTGGGATCTATAATATTAAGGTAAACAAGAAATCAGGCGATAACGGTAACTCTTTGACCGGCATAACCATTCACAAAAAATCTACAATGGGTGACGGTAGTAAAACTGTTATTAAAGCTAAAGATGGAGAATTAATCAGCAGTGAAAAATCTAGTATTTTAAAACTAGTACTCAATAACGGGAATTACTATGAAGACATTGTTCCAAAAAAATACGAGGATAGAAACAAACTTCCATTTGCTAAAAGTGCTTTCAAAAAATACACTATTAATATTGACTTATCACAACTAAATAAAGTAGAAGTTAACGAGGAACAAGTATCCAACACCAACACAATGCTGACTGTTAGTGAATTAAACTACACCTTAGATTCGTTGCATAAAAACTTAGATACAGAGATAACTTCTTTTTCAGAAAATATTAATCTCCAAACAGGAATTACCGCCATCTCCAATAGTAATAAAATAGTAGCCGACTCGCTAAAAAAGTTTAAAGCAATGCCAAAGAATATTTTGTCCTTGTTTAAAAATGAAGAAAAACTAAACATTTTAAAAACAGCAGCCAGTAATATTTTAAGTACAAGTTATAATATTGATGCTTCTAAGGCAAACTTAGAGAACAAACAAAAAATGATAAATGAACATTACCTAGCGCTTTATGACAAATTTGTAATCGCTTTTGCATGTTTTTTAATGTTTTTCATTGGAGCGCCTTTAGGAGCTATTATCCGAAAAGGAGGGCTTGGATTACCCATCGTATTTGCTGTTTTTATTTTTATTACATTTCATTTCATCAATACATTTGGAAAAAGAATATCCCAAGAAGATGGTTTATCTCCATTTTTAGGAGCCTGGATGTCTTCTTTTATACTAACTCCAGTAGCAGTATTTCTTACCTATAGAGCTACAAATGACATTGGATTAATTAATATGGATGTAATCACATCTCCAATTCAAAAATTAATAAAAAAACTGTTTCAAAAACAAATCTAAATACCTATCATGGTTTCAAGTAAAATAAAACTTAACACAATTGAAGAAGCAATTGAAGATATTCGCCAAGGAAAAGTAATCATCGTAGTTGATGATGAAGACAGAGAAAACGAGGGTGATTTCTTGGCTGCAGCCGAAAAAGTAACACCAGAGATGATCAACTTCATGGCTACTCACGGTCGAGGATTAATTTGTACACCTTTAACAGAAAGTCGTTGTAAAGAATTAGGCCTTCATGCTATGGTAACTAACAATACCGACCCAATGGAAACTGCTTTTACAGTTTCAGTTGATCTAAAAGGAAATGGAGTTACAACTGGTATTTCTGCAGCTGATAGAGCTAAAACTGTTTTGTCACTTGTTGACCCAAATACAAAACCACATGATCTAGCCAGACCCGGGCATATATTCCCGCTTATTGCCAAGCAAGGTGGTGTATTAAGAAGAACTGGACATACTGAAGCCGCAATTGATTTTGCTCGTTTAGCTGGATTCCATTCTGCAGGAGTTATTGTTGAAATCATGAATGAAGATGGAAGCATGGCTCGCCTACCCCAACTCGTTAAAGTAGCTAAAAAATTCGATTTAAAGATTGTTTCAATTGAAGATCTAGTAGCTTACAGAATGCAACACGATAGTTTAATTCATAAAAAAGAAGATTTTGATATTGAAACCCGTTTTGGAACATTCCGCCTAAGAGCGTACCAACAAACTACGAATAAACAAATTCACATTGCACTCACCAAAGGAACATGGAATCTAGGAGAGTCAATATTGACAAGAATACACTCCTCACAAGTAAATAATGATTTGTTAGGAACATTAACCAATAATGTAGACCAACAACTTGATGACATGTTTAAAGTCATTAACGAGCATGGTAAAGGCGCTTTTATCTTTATCAATCAAGATATGCAAGCTGTTAATTTGTTAAGTCGCCTGACAGAACTAAAAGCATTACAAGAATCAGGAGAAATGAAAGCACCAAAAATTGTGATCGATAGCAAAGATTTTGGTATTGGCGCACAAATTTTACATGATATTGATATTTCAAAAATACGTTTAGTATCCAATTCGGTACAAGGAAA
Organism: Flavobacterium ovatum; assembly: GCF_040703125.1. Lineage (NCBI taxonomy): Bacteria > Pseudomonadati > Bacteroidota > Flavobacteriia > Flavobacteriales > Flavobacteriaceae > Flavobacterium > Flavobacterium ovatum. The sequence goes on along the minus strand of NZ_CP160035.1, from coordinate 2,642,795 downwards.
GCGTGTGGGAATGATTGGTTATGGTCTAGAAATTACAGAATACGTAACCTATTAACCGTTATTTTAAATGTTTTTCGAAAAAAAATTTCAAGCTAAAACAAAGGAAATGAAACGATTAAAAAATAGTTTTAAAAACTACTAAAAATTTATTCCAAATTGTTTTTGTAAATCGAAAAACGTGCTTATATTTGCACTCGCAATCAGGTAATGATTGTCGCTCACTGGAGAAATGGCAGAGCGGTCGAATGCGGCAGTCTTGAAAACTGTTGACTGTAACAGGTCCGGGGGTTCGAATCCCTCTTTCTCCGCGGAATAAAAACCCTAACAACTGTAAATCAGCTAGTTAGGGTTTTTTATTTTTAGTTCTAGCCCACATTTAGCCCACAACTGAATTAAAAGCTATCCACAATAGCAAATAATCCTTTTTTGTCTGTTTTAGCCTTCAAACTCCATTCCTTATACATTGGAAGCTTTTTACAAAATACGTTGCTATACGGCTTTGCATAGCCTTCTCTTATCATTATTTCATTCATTACGTTACCATTGCTCAGAATTAAATAACCAAGTGTTCTTCCGTATTTGTCAAAGAGATTATTTTCCTCCTGGACTAAAGTACAAATCTCCCCTATTTGCATATTAGATTTAAAAAACTCAAATGATTTATAACCTAGCTTAATTAATAATGCTGCAGGGATATGTAATTCTTTTTCGTCCTTTTTAATCTTGCTACAATAATTCATTTCAGGTGCATCAATACCATATAAGCGTATTTCAAACTCTTTTTTGGAATGGAAATCTTCCGCAATTAGTCCATCACCATCTACAAACCTTTTGATTTTCAGAATAATTTTTCTTGTCATAGTCATTAATGCGTTAAAATGCTTCAGATAGCATTATTTAAGCAATTGATTTAAAGTTATTTACAATGTAAATTTAACAAAATAAATTGTAATTTTAAATCTATAACAATATGGCAAGACAGAAAGGACATATTAAATATGTCGGAACACTCGGAGAAGTTAGACACTTCAAAATTAAAGGTAATGAAGGTTACTTTGCAGGATTAAAAGGAGGACCTACAGCAGAACAAATCAAGACTTCACCGAGCTTCATTCGTACTCGTGAAAACATGAGTGAGTTTGCAGCTTGCGCCAATGCTGGCAAATCAGTTCGTGTTGGTTTATCATCATTAATGAAACAAATGTCAGATAGTCAATTGACTGGTCGATTAACTGCCATTATGAAAAAAATCAATATTGAAGATGGTTCCGAAGCCAGAGGACAAAGAGCCGTTCTTATATCGCAACAACCTCAGTATTTAAAAGGTTTAGATTTTAACCGTAACATCTCTTTTAATGGTGTATTTAATGCTCCATTTACATTGACGCCTGATCCATCAAGAATAGAAAGTACTTTAAGTATTCCTGCATTCAATCCGCTGAATTACTTAAATATTCCATCTGGAGCAACACATTTGAGAATGATCAATTCAGTTTCTGTAGTTGCCGATTTTATTTATAATGCAGTAACGGGTAATTACGAACCTTCAGATTCAGTTTTGAATCAAATGTCAAATGTCGCTTATTCTGATTATTCTCCGGTGAATGTTGTAACCTCGCTAATTGAAGTTACTGCTACATTACCAGGAGCGCCAACATTAAATCCAGATGTATCTGTAATTGGAAGTATTGGAATTGAGTTTTATCAACAAGTTGGAAATAATTATTACTTATTCAATTCTGGAAATGCTTTAAAAATAGAAGACATTTTTTAAAAACACCATCAGTTTGCAAGACTGCAAACTTTGCAAACTTGCAATCTTAGCCCTTTCTAACGAGAGGGCTTTTTGTTTTTCACCAGTTTATCTATAGCGTGCAATCATATATGACATAAAGAGCGAATAAAGAGCAAATATGTATTAGTCGGTACATAATATCACTTTTGAAAGTAATGCGCTAAAATCGTCTTTCTCATTTCATTGATTAAAATCAAGCTTTCTTGAAATTGCTTTTCTTGGATTTCAATAATCTGCAAAGCATTTATCTGTTTTTGGTGTTGCTCCATATTAGATAACATTTGGTTGAGCTTCGGAATAAAGTTCTTTTTGAACTCATGTATCCGTAAAAATGGGATCACTGAGCCATAAAGAAATTGATGCCAAAAATTAGCTTTCCACAAACTATAAATCAGCCAGTAAACAGCATCAGCTTCTTCTTTGCTTGAAAAAACAATGACAAAGCTATTGGTAAATGGTGTTTTTTGAGGTTTTCCACTATTCAGACCTTTATTGAGAATATAGATATGATTCTCTTGGCCAACAGTCTCTTTTCGGTGCGTTTTGATAATCGGATTCGGCATAACTTCTGGATTAAAATGATGCTCTCGCTACGCTCCGCACCATATCATTTTTAAAAGAAAAAAAGAAAAAAAAGAAAGCCGTCTCTAAAATGGAGGTTTCAAAAGAAGTCAAGTTTTTTTGAAGAAATACTACCCAAGTGTTGATATGGAATCGGTTGTTTATCGTCGGAAAAAGTGGTTGTTATGAAAATGTAAGGGTGGAGATTTTTTCAAAAACCCGTAGGGCTTGAACTTTACTTTTTGAAACCGTAACTTACCTTTGCTATCTTTTTATTTATTTTTTTTTCAATCGGAAGCACTAAATGTTATTGAAATCCTATTCTGGGGAATGTTCTTACGGAAAAGGCAATCAAACACCCCCAAGCACCGCAAGGAACAAATAAAGTGGTGCCCCGTTTTTCAGGGGCAAGGAACTTTATTTGTGTATGAGGAGCGCAGTGGCGGGGTTGCGGCAATCGAACAGCTACCATAGACGCGAGAGTTGAGCGGAGGTACGGAGCGAAACGTAGCGGATATGAGCGTGAAACGGCGGGGTAACTAAAACTCTCCCGCCTTTTTTTGGCGGGAATCCTTGATTCAGGGCATAGTGAGGTTTTTCACCGAACGGAGCCAACCCCGATAGCTGGGCGAAGGAGCAACCGCCAAAAAACTGGAGGGCTATAAGCATAATACGGCTGGAATGTAGTGAAGCGTAGCCTGCGGAGCGTAACGAAATGAAGCGGTATTATGGTTATGGTAGCCCGACCGAACGCAGGAAGAGACCGTGTGAAGATGAGGAACGAAACAGCGCAAAAAAATAGCGGCTTATTTTCAAGCGGCTATTTTATTGTGCTGTGAAGTGCCTGTGGAATGGAGGGAAACCAAACTATTGATTTGAATGATAGATTGCCTTTTTACCGAAAAAGTTCTTATGAAAATATATGGTTGACCGACTGGAACAGCCGAACGGAACAAAGGGAACGACCGTAGAGAGACCGCTTGATTGCCCGTGTTGTTTTTACCGTGAATGTTGTTGTGAAAATACTTTAATTTATTTATAAGAATTAATGTATTTAATACTATGAAAGAAATTTATTGTTATTGCATATTATGATATATATTTGAAAAAAAAAAAAAAAAAATGACAACTGAAACTACTGAAAAACTGCCTTGGTATAATGTGTTGAAAAATTGGCTTATTTCGAATTTATATTTGATATTTTTAAGCTATTCTTCCTCTTTCCTCATCTTTTATATCTTTTATTATTTCAATACTGATTTAAATAAAGCGTTAACTCAATACACAGGATTAATTGAAACTTTTAGACAAATATGTGTGTTTTCATTTACAGCAGGTGTTTTTACAGTGACGTTAAAATACTTTCAATATTTAAAAGTATTTGAAAGTGAATTTAATAGAATAATAAATAGCAAAAGTTTTGAAACAAAACTTGAAAATGTAGTTTCATCAATTACATTTTCAGAAGATTTTCTTAATAAACAAAATGATTTATCTGAAATTTGGAAAAGAGTAACATTAATAAAATACAAAAAAGAATTTCCAGAGTTATATGATAAAATAGAAAAAAATCTAAAAAATGAATTATTTGAATATAATAGCCTTAATAAATACTACAAAAATGTTCAAATAAGCTATGAATTTGAATTAGCGAATGACAATAAAACTATTAATGTTAAGGAATTTACATCACTAACAATTATAAGAAATTGTACAACTCAATTTAATTGGGACTTTTTTGTGTCATTTGCAAGAGATATTAGTGAAGAAATAAAAAGCGAAACGAACCTACTTGATGAACATTTCACTAAAGTTGATGGCAAACTTATTGATTTAACAAAATGCAAAATAACTAATCAAGAAGAAAATGATAACTTTACAAGAAAGAAATTTTCCTATCCATTGGAGAACAAAAAAGAATATCATATTGAGAGATGCTTTAAATTTAATCAAGTAATAGATGAAGATCGTATAGTTAGTTTTAGCAGTAGTAATGTTGTAGACGATTTGACTGTAAGAATTAAGCACTGTGAAAATTTACAAATTGTTTTTGAACCTGTAGGAAATAATTACTTTAATAGAGAAAACATATTTCAAGATAGAATATGTTATGTAAATCGAGATGTGTTTTTACCTGGTGAAAAATATAAAATATTTTTATTTAGAAAACATAACGGAACAGAAAGTTAAAAATATGATGTTAAAATTTATTATAAATAATTACTATATTACTTTTAAATAATAAAATATATATTATATTTGAACAATATTTAATCTTATTATTTTCAATCCAAATGAATTAATTATAGATATTATTTTAAATCAAACAAAACTATGAGAACTAAAACAGGAATTTAAGGTCGGAAATTAATGTTTAACAAATAAAACAAAAAAGAGCTATAAAAGCTCTTTTTTTGTTTCCGTGAATTTTAAAATATTAAAAAAAAAATAGAATACGAATATTTAAATCACATATTTAAAAGTAAAATAGAAATCTGTTAACTAATTAAATCAGTGAATTTATGCGCATTAGCTTTTTTAATATCGCTTGTTACGTCTTTTAATTGGTCAGAATTAATTAAATGATATTTGTAATCATCTGAGTTTTGTTTACTCAATATATCATACAATTCGTGATAACTAGCTTTTTTTCCTTTGTAGTTATCAATAACTAAATAATGTTCGTTTTTGTCTGGATCAAATTCTTTTGATTTACCAAATAAATCAATACGTGAATTTAAACTTTCAAAATCAGAAATATCTTGCCTTAATAAATCTATTTTTTTTTCTGAATTTAAATCAATTGATTTTACAGTATAGATAACACCGTTATATCCTATACCATCAAGCTTATAATCAAAGAATAAACTCGGTATTTCAGTTTTTTTAATCTTGTAATCAATGTTAATGATGTCAGCTAAAGGATCACCGAAAACTTTTTTTATTGTCTTTGAAAAAGTATTATCAATTACTTTTTTCTCAACTGGTTTAATTACTAAATCAATATATTTATGAAAGAAATCATTAAACTTAACTTCGTCAAAATCTATATTTATTACTGATGGGTTATCAAATTGAAGAAAGCCATTATTATAAATTGAAAGTCTCTTTAAATATTCAAAATTTACTTTATGATCATCTGAAAATAGAGAAACTTCTTGCTCTATCTCATTTTTGATGAAATTATTTATTTTAGCAATAGTGTATTCTAATAATTTAAAATTTAAAGGGTTTATTTTTTCAACCAACTGAATTTTTTGATTCGAAAATTTATAATAAACTTTATTGTTTGAAATCATTATTAACCCAATAGCCAAGTTCTCCTTACTCAAAGGATTGTTAACAAAGCGGATTATACTATAAAATGATTTCATTTTGAATAATTTAAATAACTACTTGAAATAATATTGTTTCTTGGTTTATCTGACAAAATCTCTTTAATCTTATCTTTCCCTTGTCTACTTAACCCCAATTCAGAGGGAATATTGTCAAAAATAGGCTCAATCAAATCAATTGATTTCTCAATGTTTTCAGTAATTTCTTTAGCTAAATTACTGTATTTATTTGAGTTTGCAAAACTACGTATACTTTTTGTAATTGGAGAATTTAAAATTGATTTATTATTAACGGTATCCATTATTGCTAATTTTAAAGTTTTATAATTTGTTTGATTAGCAAATGATTGTACATTATCTATTGGAATAAATTTGAATTTACCATCAGAATTATCAATTAATATGTTTGAATTATCTGAACGTCTATCCCTATTTGCAATCCACTTATCAAACACTCCTATTTTAATTAAATCAATTGGATTTTGATATTTATTGTAATCGTGTTTGTTCTTTAGAGTTAAGTTATATAATTCAATTTCTGTTGCATATGGTAAAAATTTAGAGCCATAGAAATAATGATTCTCAAATTTGAAATCTGTGTATTTTTTATTAATTACATTATTTTCAAGTAATAAATACTGCTCTATTATTATATCATCAAAGAGTACTAAAGCTTGTTCCGGAACAGGAATATCCCAACATTGTAAAAAATAATTACATAGTATTTCGTTAATTAAATCTTCAATAGGAGGATGTTTTTTAAACATTGTTTTAATAATGTAAACTTCATTGTCATCACATAGTACCTCCAAGGGAATACTATTAGTTCCCTTACAACTTAAAATTTTTACTGCTCTTACTATTTGGATTTTATCTATCAAATTTCAACAAGTTTTACAACAAATATATTTTATCTATTTCCTATTATTTTATTATCAACATCGTATCTATACTTAACAATCTCCCCATTTATAATTAACTGAATTGCTTGTTCAATAACATCAATTGGTGCAATGAACCATTCTCTAGGTGTGTATCGCTTTTTATTTTCATCGAAAACATCAATATTTAAACAGGAACTCCCAAAAAAATTATGAAGCAATTGTTCTAATTTTTGTGGATTCATATTATAGCATTTCCAAGCATCTTCTATTTTGACTTTTGCCATTAAGTATGTTGGTTCTTTTTCAGCATTTTTTATTCTTTCTAATACGTCAACTTTTGAATATCCAATTTTATAAAGGTTTTCTATTGCTGCTATTTTTTCATCTTTGCTTTTTGAACTTAATACATAAATAAATCCTGCTTCTTCATCTTCTTCAGTAATATTGCTAAATTTTTCAATAAAGCTTTGGTTTACTTTGTCTATATTTTCTGAAACTACTTGACCATTAGCATATAATATTTTTTCTACAGACCTTTTAAGCATATTAGAAACTGTGCCATTCTCAAAAATACATCTTGTTCTACCATCTTCTCGAACTCTTGTTCCATCTTCACGATAATGCTCTTTATTTGAAATTGTGATTTCTTCTAATAGAAATAATACTCCGTTATGAACATAATAAGCTCCTTCACGTAAATTACCCATTTTAAAATCAACTAACTTTCTGTTGCCATTGGCTAAATCTTTTTGAATTTCTTTGAATAAATGCTCATATTTATCAAAGTTTTTACAAGGCTTTCTTCTTGCAACAAAATCTGTTGCTTCTCTCTTTTCGGGTTTTGGTGTATGTTTAAAATCAAACAAATCGGTATCATCTTCTAATAAATCAAATGTATCATCATTAAAAATATCGTCTATTGAATTGATTTCTTTTACCTCAAATTCAAGTATGTTATTCGTGTCAATCTCTTTTAACTGTTCTTTTTTCTCAGGATTTTCTCTTATTCCTTTTAATCTAGTGTATAATTGATATTCTGATATATTGCTAAGATTGGGTTGTGGTTCTCTATTGTATTTTTCTACAAACTCATTTACCTCATTGAAAGATGCTATTAACCTTTCGTCTGTATTTTTTACGCCAGATGATTTTGGTTTGACATTTAGGATATCAAACTCATCATTATTGAATATATCGTCAAGTACTGAATTCTTATCCATTTGCTAAACGTTTTCTTTTTTCTTCTTTCAAATAAATAATACATTCTGCCATTCTTTTTTCCAATGGATTATTTGAATTTAAGCTTGGTTCTTTATCATGCAATTTTTTAAACTCAACAATTTTGGGCCATAATATTTTAGCTTCCTCGAAGTCCATTTTGATTCGTGTGGCTTCAATTGTATCTTGAATTACTTTTAGTACTTTGGTTGTTACTGATTTTGATAAAATCTCAAATGCTTTTTGGAAAGGATTTACTTTATCTATCAAATCAATATGAATATCGTCAATGTTAATGAATTTGTCCGTCATGCGAATAAATCGTTGGTCTCCTACTTCTTTTATCTCACCACTTTTAATTACAGAATCAACCACTACATATTGACGGATTTCCTCAATTTCTTCATCTGATAATTCAGGATATTTAACTCTAATGATTTTAGGAATTAGGACTTTGTTAATTACTTCGGGATCAATGTTACCAGGCATTGCTTTTAACATGGAATCGTCTTGTAGAATACTTGCTTTTAAATCATTCAAATCTGATTCTACAATATCTTTAACTCTTTTAGAACTTGGCTCTTTAAAACCTCTAATTTTTATTTCTCCTGGTTTAATATCATCGTCATCATTGTCTAATTTTGTTTTGAATTTAAAATTAGGAGCTAACACTTGTTCCATTAATAAAGATGCTGTAATTGCTTTCAACATGTTATTAGTGGCAATTCTAACATCGTCTTGAATGGCTTCGGGCTGCGCTATTAAATTGGTAAACTGTGCATGTGTTTTATTATTACTATCACGTGTGCAACGACCAATAATTTGAATAATCTCTGTTAGTGAACCTCTGTAACCAATGGTTAAGGCGTGTTCGCAAAAAGGCCAGTCAAAACCTTCTTTTGCCATTCCTAATGCAATGATTAAATCCATATCATCAACTGATTTAACACTACGCAGATAATTTACAATTTTATCTCGTTCTCTACCATTGTCTTCTACTAAATCAGCTATTTTTAATACTTTACCATCTGAATGTCTTTCGACAAAAATCACTCCTGTTTCAGCATCTTGTTTGATTACTTTACCAATAGCATCAATAATAAAATCGACTTCATTGTGTTTGTCTTTTGTAGATTCGCCAGAATTTACATTTGGAATATGAATGATTGTCTTTTTATCAGTATCAAGTATTTCGAGTATGGCCGAAGTGTATTTACCCGAATAGAAATGATAGCCTATTCCTAGTGATTTTAAGTAGTTATATCCGTTTAACTGCTCATAATAGTTATAAGTTACCTTAGTGAATTTAGCTTCGTTCTCTGGCGTTAAAATAGGTACGCTATCCCCTCTGAAATAAGAACCTGTCATAGCAATAATATGCGCTGTTGACTTGTTCATTATTACTTTTAATAGCTCACCTAATCTGTTGTTTACATCAGCAGAAACGTGATGAAATTCATCAATTGCTAATACCGTATCATTGAATTTAGTTTCATCCAATGTATCACAAGCAAAGCGTAGTGTGGCGTGTGTACAAATCAAAATCTTTTCGTTACTATCCATAAATTTATGAAAAGCTTCTACTTTACTTTTACTGCCTTCATCACCTGGAGTACAAAGATTGTAAACATCATTAGGTTCCCAATTAGCAAAAAAACCATCCTTTTTTAAATCTGTTTTAGAAAACGAACTACCAATAGAGCGCTCAGGAACAGCAACGATTACTTTTTTAATTCCTTGATTGATTATTTTATCTAAAGCTAAAAACATCAATGCACGCGATTTACCCGATGCAGGAGGCGCTTTTAATAATAAATAATTAGCGTCACGAGATTCAAAAGCACGAGATTGCATTTCGCGCATCCCCATTGTATTTGTACTGGTGCTTTTTCCTGTTTGGTTGTAGGTAACATCTACTATATTTGGCATCTTATTTTATCTTTTTAGTTTTCTTTGCTTTCTTCTCTTCCTGAAATAAGGTGTCTTTTGCTTTTTCTTCGGCTATCATTTTTTCATAGAGTTTAAAAAGATATTCCAAACGCTCTTCGTCACTCTCAAAAGGTTTGCTTCTATAACAGCGTTCTACCGCTAAATCGTTTAATCTGTGTGCTTCTCGTAAACCCTCTGGCATTTTGTCAGGATCATATAATTGTGCCAGCGTTTTCTCCGAATGGTTTTCTCTTTCTTCTAATATCCTAAAAACACTAGCTGTTAATTCTTCTTTTTGAGATTTGGAGATTTTTGGGAATGGGAAAGTGTTGTAGCATAAAGTGTTTGAATAGCGAATACGAGTTTCTAAGCTTCCGCAAACAGCACGAACCCACCTTATGTGCATCGATGAATTAAGGATTGAAAACAAAAAAGTTTCAGCATTATAAATTGCAAAAGCAGAATTAGTTATAATCGTTGATTCATTTAAAAACCCTAGTGGAATAAACTCTCTGATTTCAGATGAATGCGATGGTATAATAATAGAATTTGTGGGAGAGAAACGAATCTCACCAAAAGCAAATGATGTTTTTGCACTTTCACGCGTTGCTGCCTTTGTACTATTGCTACGCATTTCGTATACTTTTTCAATACGATTTTTAATCTCTTCAATCTCAATTGCATCATTAGCCATATCAGAAGTAATCCATAAACACCATCTTTCAGAGTTGTTTATAAATTCTTCAGAACCAGTTAGTTTTTTAATGAACAAATGGCTTTGAGGATGTTTTTGTAGTAAAGTTTCTTTTTCAGATGTAGACAATATTAAATTACCTCCGTCCGTTGGTTGACTGCCTTTCATCATAGTTGGAAAGGAAGATATAGGTCTTTGTCTTTTCTCTATAATAATATTTTGAGCATTTGCTAAATAAGCATTAATATTATTTACTAAATATTTTTTATTATCATTAAATAAATATTTTTCTGTTTTAGAACTATTCCTAACACCAACTATAACAACTGTAACTCCAGCATTTGCTTTAGCATTATTATTCCATTTAAAGGAACCATGAGCAAAACTTATCTCTAAATCTTTACAAAAAATAGAAGGCCATATTAAAGCTACTTGCTCTCCTTGACAAATTGAATTAGTAGATACAAAAGCAAATTCGGCGTTAAAATTCAATATATATTTTGCTCCTAAATAAAACCAACAAGCAATAAAATCAAGTTTTTTATAGTTATTCAATCCTATAAAAACATAAGCCATATCGTCCTTTTGTACTGTCGATTGCAAAGAATAACCCAAATACGGCGGATTTCCCAAGATATAAATCTCATCACCTTCCTTCTTAGGGCAAACTACATCCCAATCTAGTCTAGCAGCATTGCCGTGCGCAATATTACCGCCTGCTTGTAGTGGTAAAGTTGGGTTGCTTGCACCAAAAACAGCTTTGAATTTTTGGTTCATTTGGTGTTGAGCCAACCAAAGGGAAAGAATTGCTATTTCGTGAGCAAAATCATCTATTTCGATACCAAAGAATTGAGCTAATTCGATACGAGAGAATAAAGAATGTTGGTATTGTGCCGCAAGGGTTTGTTGTGCTTTAGGTATTAGATCAAGGGTGGCTTGGTAGTCTTCAAAACCAGTGGCGGCTTGCTGTAGTTCCTGTAATTGTTTCAGGATTTTTATTTCGAGCAATCGCAATTCTTTGTAGGCAATAATCAAGAAGTTACCACTCCCACAGGCGGGGTCAAATATTTTTAGTTTGCTTAATCGCTCTAGTAATTTGTTGAGTTTTTTGGGTTCAAATTTTCCGTTTTCAAACTCTTCGTTCAGGTCGTTCAAGAACAAGGGTTCCATTACTTTCATAATATTTGGCACACTGGTATAATGCGCACCTAAACTGCCTCGATGGTCTGGGGTAATCACCGCCTGAAACATAGAACCAAAAATATCAGGATTGATAGCTGACCATACCAACTCCCCCGCATCAATAATGGCTTGACGCGAACGACGGGTAAAATTTGGGGTTTTATAAAATTTCTCGAATAATCCACCGTTTACATAAGGAAATGCTTGTAGGTAAGCAGGCAAGTCTTTTCGGTTTCTATCGGGTGTATTTAAAACCTCAAAAAGTTTGTCTAGATAATCGCTCAAATCACTACCATCTACTTGTGTATGTGAGGTGATTGAATCGGTAAAAATACCTGGTTTAAAAATATTAGTGTCTTCGGCAAAAAAGCAAAACAGCAACCGTGAAAGGAACACATTTAGACCGTGAATAAAGTCGGCAGATGTATCTGGATTGTCTTTTTTGATTTCGTCAAAAAGCTTAGCCATTTTTTCGGCAGCTTTTACATCGGCAGGGTTTTCGTTTTGGTGGGTAGCTTTTTCCATACCAGCCCAAGGCAAAAAGAAATCAAAGTGCGTGGGTAAATCCAAAAAAGGAATGTCCAACGTATCGGTGGTTTTTGTGTCCACCGCCAACAGCGTAATAAAGTCAGTTACGATTATAAAACGCTGTTCTTGCTTTGCCTGTTCCTTACAAAGTGTAATGGTTGTATGTAAATCTTCATTTATTACGGGTTTGAACAACAGCTTCTTTTTCCAAGAGATTTCTCCTGGTACTTTTGAAAGATTTAAGTTTCCTTTTTGTAATCGCGTTATGGATGCTTTTGGCAATCCATAAGCCAACATGAAATCAAAAATGAATGTGTCTTTGCTATAATTTTTAATTAGATCTTGAAGATTTTGTTCTATTTGGGCTATGTTCATTTTATATGAAAAAGTTGCATTTGATTATTTGCTGCTAATATTTCTTTAGCATCTGTTAAAAGTAAGTGTTTTCTTTGTACTTGTTTCGTTTTTTCATTCTTACTTGATGCAGCACATTTATATCCGTTATTTTGAATGTTTAAATAAACTATTTTAAAACTGTTGTGGCAATACCCACTTTTAGTGATATTTCTGTTTTATTTTCTAAAATCCTACACAAAAAATCACTGCAATCACTGCGCAGTTTCCAAGCTTATAATAGTTGGAAATTACACTATTTATAATTATTTTCCATTTCGAATTAGTAAATCCTTAATCGCGCTGTGCAAATCTTGTTATCCTAATCGTCTGAAATATATTTATCCTAGTTGTTAAATTCATGACGACTACCAATACTAATTATCTGGTCTAGAAAATACGTATTGATTTAAAGTTGGTATCATCTATCATAGCATCAAAAGGCTAGGGTAAATGATACCGCGATACTAATTATTTAATAATTCATGGAGTATTTCTTTTTCATGCCAATTTACCTCAATAGAACCAGTATTTTCGAATAAGTGATTTAAAAATGGATTTACTTTTTGAGGAATATAACCTGAAGCATCGGTGTCAATAATTGATATTTTCTTGCTAATAAAACTGGATAATGGTGTTTTTAAAGCCATTTCAAAAATCATATTTGTTTTTGATATACTATTACTGAAATAATAATCTGAACTTCCTGTTATGTAATTCAATAAGATTAACTCATTTTTATTTTTGGTTACAATTGCATTAAACTTAATTTTCTTATTATCACCAATAGGACTATTAAATTTTATATGTTCATGATCTACGATCGTAGTTAGATATAAGTTGGCCTTTTTATTAAAGCGTTCTTTTGTTTCTTTTTCTTCTTTTTCAGTGTATTCAACAAATGATAAACTAACTATAGTTGACACGAAATTTGATAAGTCAAAAACTATTGAAGCTACCGAAATTGGATTACTTGTTTTTTTATAAAAATAAATTGTCTTGGCTGCGTTTTTAGTTTCTTTTATTTTAAAAACATCTTGATAATGCATAATTATTTTTTTGTAACAATCTTCATCTAAGTTAAAATTATTATCATAAATACCTTGTTCTATCCAACCACCATCTGAAACAATAAACTCATCACCTTGAATACTAATAAACACCGAAATGAACCTGTGGTTTGTTGTTGCAAATGGTGTAATAATCTCAATAGATTTACCTCTGCTTTTAAAACTCCAAAGGTTTCCAAAAGTTGATGTTATATCATCATATATATTTTCTAATGTACTCATAAAAATGTCATATTTGCATTTGGATCATCATTTGAAAAGTCTAAACCTAAAGAGTTTCCTTTAATTTTTATTATTGGTAACAAATCATTTGATAAAATAATATTTGCTTCTTTGAAAAAATGGAAAATACATAAATTAATGTCCTCTAAAGCTTTCTTTTCATTTTTGTTTTCAAGTTGAGGCGTTTGATAAGCTAAATTCAAACCGTCTTCATTGAAAAAATGAAAATGGGGCGGTTCTACTTTTTGCGCATCTAATTTTGTTGTATTTTCTAAATAATTCCTATGGGTATCACCATCACTATCAAATCTAAAAAAAGGAATTTTGCAATACTCTTTACACTTTAGTTTAAATTGAAAAAACTTATTATTACTCACTTTTACATTGATAATCAATTCAATATTGTTTTTTAAAGTCTTGTGTTTTAAATCTTCTATTTTTTCTAAAGTATTTGCATTATTACCAACTTCAGTAATATTAATAACATTATCAAATATTGATTTAGTTTCTTTCAACAGCTTGTTGTATGTTGAATAATCTTCTTTAAATTTCGTTACTATTTCTCTACCCATGCTAATTTACAATTAGTTCATTCATCTTAAAAGTAGCAAATTAACGTATTTTGTTTATTTTTAAAGCAAACGAACTGAAATAACTTAGTATCAAGTTACTTTTTTGTAAACCCCATAATCTGGCTGCGTTAAGTGAGAACCTAAACAAGCTTTCAACAAATTATCAACCGTCCTTTCAGATAATTTATAAGTTATACCAATTTCTACAGCTTGCTTTCGTTGGAATTCAATCGGTAATGCATCAAAAAACTGCTTTTTCTTTTCCCCTGATTTAAAAGGGCCTTGATCGCCTTGTTTTGGTAAATTATTAAACATGATCACACTGTGTTCCAAATAGGTTTCAACTAAAGTTAATGCCGTATCAAAATCAACATCTGAACAAAAGATTTCTACTTCATATTGGTTATTTTTAAATTTCCTGATAGCGGTAAAAATCATACATAAGCGATATAGAATGATTCCTAATCGTTTGACAACACTAAGTGCATCATCACTAACAAAAGTATTTACTTGATGGAGAAAAGAGCTAAAAAGAGGATTGAATCTATCCCATTGTTCCTCTGTTAAATGAAGTATCATGTTATCTTTTTCGAAAAACTCTACCATTTTCAATACTTCTCTTGATTGTGTTTTAAAAAAGTCGGTTAGATTTATCGGGTTTCCTTTTGGTGAAGGATCGAGCCAAACGGCATCCGTTTTAAAAACATAGAAAATGAACCGGCTAAACAAACCATCTTCGGCAGAAGAAATGATATTGAAAATTTGTTTTGGTGTTCCTGACAATGCAACTGAAAGTTGCGGTTCATTTACTTCGACAAACTCGGCATCTGTTTTACGACTTACAGAAATTTTCTCGTGATGAAAGGATTTTCGAAGCATATCAGAATAAGAACCCCATTCGTTTTTGAATGTTTGTCCTAATGTATCGGCTTCGGTTTCACAAATAATTCCTTTACCTTCATTCCAATCTAAATGCTGAATTACTTTTGCATTACTCGTATTGGCAGGAATATAGACTACTTTTAATTTGGGTGCTACAGGCATTTCTTGACTCTGGTCTAGTTTTTTATTTGCTTTTAATAATTTGTAGGCTTCCATACTTTCTAAATAGCGTTTCCTTGCTTCATCTGATTCAGCAACCATTTTGTCATGATATTTGTCTGCTAATGCTTTTGCAAATTTTAAAGCTCCTTTTCCAGAAGCAGCTGGAGCTAAAATGAAAGAAAATAAACTAGGATAAACAACACTACCACTATACAAACCTGAAACGTTAGGTAAACAACCTGAAAGAATTGCTAATGCACCTGTTAAGAAAGTATCACGTTCTCGTGGCTCTTTAAATACTTTACAGCTCTCAAACAATATAGGCGGTAAATTATCATAAACAGATTGAGGAATTATAGGTGTAGTTTTTAATACATCTTCTTCTTCAACTTCAATAACCGCTTTGTTTAGCTCTGCATGATTAATTGGATTATCAACACTTTGCAACTTTCCATAGTTTGCAAACTTTGCAAAGTCTGCAATTTGATTTTTGTAGACAGATTGAACCGTTGTTTTAATTTCGCTTTCGGATAAATCAAAATTGGTAATGCAATAATCTAACGTATCTTCCTGATGTATTCCGTTTCTGTTTGCATTACTTGCCAGCAGGTATATAAAGTTATTGCGATTACCGTTGTGATATTGTGCTTTTTGTTCTGTAAATTTTAAGCAATTATCTAATTTTTCATCTGTTGAAAGGAATTGTGTAACTTGAATCGGTTTTGGCTTTGTTTTTATTTTTTCTTCACTTTTGCTTTCTTCTTGAACTTCAAATATAGTTGCATTTTCATTTATAAAAAGATTTGGATCATGGGAAACAAAACATAATCTGGAAATGTCTTTACATTTTGGGTCAAAATCAAAACCTGTAAGGTTTTGGTAATAATTAGCCACTTGACTGTAAGCAATCGTGTGTTTTTCTGCATTAGAATTGATTTTGATGAATACTTTTAAACCTTCTCCTCTTGGACTAACAAACGATGCTAATGTGAGTTCACAGCCGTTTATTTTAGTTATTAAACTACTTAAATCTTCCACTGGAATATGGTCAAAATCAAGATTTACTATTTGAGAATAGGAAACTAAAAACTCTTTTTTTCGCTGTTTTCCAAACGTTCCAGAAGCAGTAAACGCTACTAATTCGCTTTTTAGCTTGTCTGCCATTTCTAGCTTTTCAGAATGCATTGCAAAACGAATTGCGTTTATTTCGCCTTCGTATTTATTGGATTTTATATCTTGAAAAATATCGAAGATTGAAACATCCTCTAATCTCGTTCCGAAGTTTTTATATTTTGATACCATCAGTTTGCTATAGTTTAGGATTAAGATTCTCTTTTTGGATTATAATTCTCATTCAATAGTTTTTGAATGTCGGATAATCTGTAATAGATTTTTGAACCTACTTGAGAGAATCCGATTATTTTACTGTCTCTCCATTTTTGAGCTGTACGGACACTAATATTCATCAGCTGCATAAACTCTACATTGTCGAAGAAAAGGTCTTCAGAGTTAATGTATTGTTGCTGTTTCTTGATGCTTACCTCTAAGGATGCAATTTTTACATAAATCCTTTCGGCTTCTTTTTGAGTAATTGAAAAGTCCTCCATAGCTTATTTTTTTAATAAGGATAAGCCAGCTAATAATTCACTTTTCTTGTAGTAACGTCGTGCGCCTATTCCGTAGGCTTTGACTTTTCCTTTATTGGTCCAAGCCCATAATGTGCTGCTATCAATTTTAAGGAATTGACATGTTTCCTCTCTGGTGAGAAGTGCTTCATCATCATTTTTGGATTGGATTTCTTTTTGAAATTCTTGAATACCGTTTCTAACGGACGTACCTATAATTTGTTGAAGTTGTTCAACTGTTAGGCTTTCTAATAATACTGAATTGGTTTGCATGACTTGTTGTTTTAAAGTTTAACAAGTCAAAATTGCAAATGAAGTCGTGTTGTGGATTGAATGAAGTCGTGTGTTTTATGACACGGTTTCTTAAAAGTATTTATACTCTATTGTATATACTTTCTCTTAAATCTGATTTTCCTAATTGGGTTTTAGGTTTTATTCTGCTGATATTTATATTAAATTCTAATAGAAAATAAACAAATTGCGTTTGCTGGTAATCATCATAAATTAATTTATCTTTTCTCATGCGGTGAAAAACAAAACTGTAATCGGCTAATTTTTCATCACCATTACCGAATGCTTCTACTAGATTTTTGAATTTGTGAAATGCTTTATCAGAAGTAAAAATTCGAGGATATAAGTTCGATTCTTCTGTAGGTGTTTCTACTATTAAATTTTTAATTTCTTCTTTAACTGCTTCCACTTTATCAGAAGCCTTTATCACATCCGAAATTGATTTTTTCCTGTTTTGTTCTTCAATTTCATCTGGAGTTGCAAATGAATTAAACTCACTTATTCTATCCCATGCAATTGAGGAAATAACATTACAATCATTGCAAAACGCTTTATTTTCATATGCTTTATGATTATCAAAAGTCGATTTATCATAATCAACTCTTATTTGTTCCGTTAATCCCCAATATTCTCCGATAAGATTATAATTAGCATAAGAGACATTTTCTAGTTTTCTAGTACAATAAAATAGCTCGGTAAAAGTGGTATTAAAATCAAAGTGAACATATTGGTTAACGGTCCCGTTCATAAATGCTTCCAATCTAAAAAAAGCATTGTTTAATTTATCTTTTACCTTTTCATAGGATAAATTATCATTTTGTGATATTTCAAGAAATGATTTGTACAGATAAAAACTATTTACATCACATACCGCTTGAATAAATTCTTTCAAAGGTTTGTATTTGAAACCTAAACTCTTGATAATACTTTCAAATTGATATCCCTGAATTGTACTAATATCTTCACTTACTAACATTTCGAATAATTCACTGTATTCTGTTAATAAAAAGTTTTTACTTATCATTAATAGCTTTTCCTCATGGCTTGAATTTAAGGGATCAGAAGTAGTTAATGCGTTTATATAACCTGCAATAATTGGATTGCATTTACTTAATCGTTTTTTTAGTTTTGCTATTTTTTTTTCTGTAATAAGCTGCTTTTCGCTATCATCAGAACATAAAGAATAATCGAGTCTGCCCAAGTCTCTCTCATGCTGCTCAATACTAAAAATACCCATTTCTATAAATTCTAAAAGGAAGTCTAAAACCTCCTTTTCTTTGCTGCTTAACTCAACCATCAGTTTGCAAATTCGTTTTAAAAGTGTGAAAGTAAAAAAAAAGCTTCGAATTTTAGAAGTAATTAGTTAATTCCATTGCAATATCTTTATTGCTTTTGCCTATGTAAGTCAAAAACATAGCTTCAGTAGTGTGTCCAGTTATGTACATTAAAAATGAAGTTGGAATCTTCCCGTAATTATTAGATGCAAATGAACGTCTCCCAATGTGCGAAGAAACTAATTTCCATTTTGGGTAGTCTTTTTCTACTTTTGCTTTAATCTTATGGTCAAATAAAATCCCGTGAATTGGCTGCTCTATTTTTGCTTTTTCACAAACTTTTTTGATGTGTTCATTGTATTTCTGGTCGGATATTTTTCGAGGGAAGTTACCATCATATTTTTTTAAAATCTCAATGATTTTTGAATGTAATGGTATTGTCATTATTTTATCTGTTTTGACCTGTGTAAACTCAATCAACGGTTTTAGATCTCCTGCTTTATTTTTTTCATGTCTAATCATAGATTTTTCAAAACGTAAAAAATCAGAAACCCTTTGGCCACAATAACAACTTATCAATAACCAATCACGTGCATTTTCCAAACCATCTGTTAATTCTGAAACTTTTATTTTTTCAATTGCTGCAATCTCATTTTCATCTAAATAAATATTTTCGACTTTGTGATATTTGGCTTTAATACTATCTAATTGATAATGTGTTTCTACTCCATTCGCTTTTGCGTGACGGCAGAATGTTTTTATAAAACGAATGTTGCGAGCTGTTGTGTTTGGAGCATAACCAACTTGAATGCAATATTTTTCAAAGTCCATTTTGAACTTAGCATCGACATCACGAATAAATATAGTTGATCTTGTATGCTCTTGATACCTCATTAATAAATGTTTAATTACATTGCATTTTGTAATTGTGCTGCTCTTTACGTCTGCTTTTTTAAACTCAATAAACGTATCAATATAATCAACTAATTTATCTGGATGTTTTATTTCTTCCTGTGGTGGATTAATAAAATCTTTTAACCATTGCGCATCAATCAGTTTTATTCCCTTACTTTTATTGTACTGTTTTAAAAGGTCATTTTTTAATGTTACTAAGTCTGTGTCCAGGTTAGCAATATCAATGTCTTTAACTGCTCTTTTGGTTGGTCGTTGTTCAGCATCATCCCAATCTTTTGGATCAATGTGATAATTTGTTTTTGCTTTTATATCCGTATTTCTGCCATCACGCAAACGAATATAAATAACTGCTGGACTTTTTTTACTTTGAAGAAGTAGGTAAATTGATGCCATATTTTTCCCTTTTTATATTACATAAAGATACAAAATCTAGCCCACATTTAGTCCACATTAGTCCAATATTATACTATTAAATCCAAACTTATCCAATATCAATTATTGAAAAATACTTTGTTAAGTATTGAATTTATTGAGTTTGTGTACATAATTGGATAATCCTTGTTTTTACTGATTTGGATTATTGTAGTCCCTCTTTCTCCGCGGAAAGCACCTCAATGAGGTGCTTTTTACATTTCAATACTTTCCTTTATTTACAAAATCCTATATTTTACAGTACCTAAGCACCGTTATTGATTTAATTGGTTAATGAACTCTAATTTCATTTTACCCCTTAAATCGGATTCGACAAGTACCCTATTTGGTACCCTATAGTTTCAGGTACCAATGTAGGGTACCAAAAGTTGACAATTGTTAACAATAGCAAGGGCTGAGCAACTTTCAGAAGTACGTTTGTATCATATTAATCTAAAACGTAGCAAATGAAAAAACTAAAAGTGACCTTCTACTTGAAAGGAGACAAAAAAAATCAGAGTGGTGAAACGGCAATCTATGCCAAAATTTATTTAGGGAGCCTCTACTCCACTTTTTCAACATCTAAATACATTTTACAGGAGCGCTGGTCTAAAACCAACAACTTACGAAACGTGGTTAGAATCGACAATGAAATTAACCTGAAGAACTATTTAAAATCATTAGTAGATGGCATTGAGAGTAAATACAATGAACTAGTCAGGAATAACCCAGATAACAAAGAAATAACTCCCCTATATCTAAAAAACTATTGTTTCAACGAAAAGACTGAACATAAAATCACATTGTTGGAAATTATTGAGAAACATAATGAATATTTTAAAAAACAAGTAACTAAAGGTGACCGTGCCAAAGGTTCACTTGAAAAATATGAAAGAATGGCAAATGTTATTAAAGACTTTCTCCAATCTAAACATAAAATAAAAGATATTCTGTTTGAGAAAGTCAATAGACAATTTGTTTATGCTCTGGATGAGTTTTTAAGATTTGAAAGGATACACGGAAAAAATAAAGGATTAGGAAACAATACTACTGTGAAATATTTAAGAAACATTTCTTCAATGATTAATCATGCAATAACAGTTGGAATGGTAGCCAATAACCCTTTTTCAATTTATGATGGTAAATTAAAAGATATTGACACCACGTTTTTAACACTTGAAGAATTGAGAACTATTGAAAACAAAGTATTTTCAAATAGAAGATTGGATGTGACACGAGATATATTCTTATTTAGTTGCTATACCAGTTATGCTCCAGTTGATGTGATGAACCTTCGTCAAGGTAATTTCAGCTTAGATAACGATTTAGACAGTTGGATACAAACTAAAAGACAGAAGACTGGTGTAAAGACCAATGTTTTAGTTATTCCCCCATTACAACGTATAATCGACAAATACAAAGACGACCCCGAATGTGTAGAGGAAAACCGATTGGTTCCAAATCGAAGTAATTCTAACATGAATGCTTATCTCAAAGAAATAGCTGATTTATGTGGTATCGAAAAAAATTTGACTTGGTATGTAGGTAGACACACATTCGCTACAACTGTGGCTTTGGCAAATAATATTCCAATGGAGGTTATCAGTCAAATTATGGGTCACAAACGAATAACCCAAACTCAGCATTATGCTAAAATAATGGATGGAACCGTTAAAAAACACATGAAAGTTTTAATAGAAAAATTTGACTAAATAGATTTAAAATGTAAATTTGAAAGCCAACACTTGTTGGCTTTCAAATTTATGGAAAACTCACACACATACACAATTAGCGACCTAATCGGAGCTATTGAACATCATAGTATACCAACTTACTATTTAGTAACTAAAAAAGGTGCAGGTAATATAATTGGGGATATAGATTCAATAGAAGAATATTATGAAAATTTATTTCTAAAATTTCAAAGCCTTTTAAACACTCTTAAGATTAATAAGTATGATGCTATTATGATTAGTACTTATTTAAGCGATGCAAAAGTAGCAAAAGCTATATTAGAAGAAAAACTAAAAGTATTTACGTATAATGATAATTCACTTAGGAATAGTTTATCTTCTAATGAAAATAAATCTTACTGCTATTATAAATTAGATTTTTCCGTAAAAATAGAAACATTAAATCTTATTATAAACTCATTAGATGGAGAACTATCATTCTTGAATTTCGCTTCTTCAGATGAATCTAAAAAGGAACTACCTGTACTAAACACAAAATCAAATCAAGTTATTAATGATTCTGGCAGGGCAACTTTTAATCTAAGTAAAAAAGAATCTATAATGTTAATTCATGTTTTTGAGAAAACAAATTTGTTGAAATTTGAAAGCGATGAACAACTATCAAAATTCATTGAAAGTAACTTTAGTTTTACTGAAATAAGGGCTAATGCTGATAAAGGCAAGGCTTTACCTATGAAAGATGTTCGTAGTGAAATATCCAAATTAAGAGGAGGTCAACATTCTGAATCTAACAATAAAATTTTAGAAAAATTGCTGAATAAATTAAATGAGACTATTCATCTATTTGAATTCTAAAGTTAACAATTGTTAACTTGTAACAATTGTGGGTAACATTTTTGTGAACCTTTGCAGTATCAAAATAAAACAATTGATACTATGAAAGAAACAAACGAAACCTTCGAGCCAGTTATTAAGCTATTAGAAGAGCTTAAAACTAAAATTGATGATATCCAATCTCCAAAGCGATATTATCGAAACAAGCACCTTAAAATGTATTTCGGTCTAAGTGATAATACTATCCTAAGCTACCGAGATAAAAACTTACTTCCTTTTACAAAAATTGGTGACATCTATTATTATCCGATTGCTGAGATAGAGAATATTTTAGTCCAGAATAGTAATTTTGATTTGATGAGCAATCGATTAAATCACAGCGCATAAACTTCAAAGTCTTTCCTAATCTGGAGAGCAAATAAGCACAAAATAGTAAAACAAAAAAATCCATTTGAATATGGACAGGAAGAGAACTGCCCTAACTTAAAATTTAAAAAATCATGAAAAATTCATTAAAATCAGCCGATAACAATTTCAACTTAATTAGTGTAGTGGTACCTAAAGTCAATGGCATGTATGCTAAACTATTAGTTCTAACAGATGAAGTATATTCTAAAATAAAAAAATTATCCGAATCAAATAAAGGGACAGACTCTGAAATGTTTGCCTTGTATGCTGAATCAAATTTACATCATGAGGTATCCTCTGAAATGGGAGCTTTAACAATAACCCAATTTGATGAATTACTCAAAGAAATTTACAATGCAAAAAAGCAACTAGGTAGAGGTGGAAAATATTTAAAATCGATACAATAAAAACCAAAACAATATGAAAAAAATAAAATTAACTAATGAAGAATTGAACTATTTAGATTCTCTAATTATCGAGATAAATAGTAAACTACAATTTATTAAAAATAATGGAGGCTGTGAGGATGGCATGGATGGTGGAATAAGATGTTTACTGTTTTTTATTCAAACTGCCCTAACATATCCTGAATCTGAAGAATACTTTACATATGATGAAGGAGAAATAGTAGCATTAACATATATAATAAATTTCTCTAATGAGCAGATATTTTTTATAATTAAAATACTTGAAGATGAACAATTTAAAGATGTAAACCTATTCGAAGAAATCACTAGAAAAACCCTAAAGAAATTCAAAAAAAATACAACCTGAATTCATTTGTGCCTAATAAGCTCGATAGACAATGACTGAATCACCTCATTTTCTATTCTATTCTGAATAGATAAAAACAATTAAAAATTAACGAAATCACTTTTTACCCAGCAATTGGGTACAGGACTTCTTATGACTAAAAATAAATAATATAAACCAATTAAAATAAATAAAATGTTTAAAACAAAAACTACCCAAAATGATGATTTCCCATATACTGAGGGATTAGAAAGCATGTATCTTGATGAAAAAGTATTAAAAAATTTGAATTTCACTGATGAAGAAATTGATTTGTTGATGAACCTAAGATATTTTAATGCTTACGAAAAAGTACCTATGAGAAGGAATGAAATAGTCACAAAGAAATCAGTTACACTTGACCCTTTTTGCTTGGCTCTATATGATTACTATTATGGAGCTAAAATGATTGTCGAAAGTAATTCATCTATTAAAAACATGCCTGACAATCATCTAGCAGAACTTTTGAAACTATCCTACAAAATGAAATTAGCTAAGGCAATAGTTCGTAAATATTCCCAGATTTCTTATCGTAAGATGTTTTAAATCCAATGACTATTGGAGGGGGTGAGCGGAATTGGGGTGGCAATTGAGAAAGACGCAGGTTACTTTTCGTTGAAGTAATATCGATTCAACGGAAAAACAAAATGCTTCGCAGTGTTGATATTATTTTCAAATTACTGATGCTTAGTAGGATTTTGAGTTGATGTTATTTACAATATAAAGCTGAGTACTGCTTTCTTGATAGAAATTAGATAACAATAATTATTAGTTGAAATATTTTATTTATGAATTATTCTTCAACTGTAATAATTGCTAAGTTCAATTTACAAAAAGTAAAAAGAAAAATAATTAAAAAAGAACTATTTCCATAATTCATAATTTAATAGTTAATATGATTTTTTTTCTAATTTCTATTCTTATTTAGTTTAGTACTTAATTTAATAGATAGAGCTTCAACCAACATATCCTGCTGTTAAAAGAACACACACCTGCTCTCTAAAAGTCATCTCCCCTGTTCCTAAAACAACATACACCTGCTGGTTTTACAACACCTGCTGTTGAAAAAAAACAAGTCTAAAATTAAAAATAATAAACAAAATGAAAGAAAAAATAAAAGAAAAACAAAACAAAAACTTTGTAATGGTAAAAAATGATTTGATGGCTTCAACAGAGCTATCATCAACACAAAAATTATTTGTTTCCTATATTCTTGGTTGGCAAAAGAATAATCTAATATGCAAAGAAACAAATAGCAACCTAGCTTCAAGGTTCGGGATGAAATACGGTGGAATTAGGTCTGTAATAAGAGAGTTGAATAAACATGATTTTTTTAAAGCAGAAAGTTATGATTATGACAAACGTACATCAACTTCTGGTCATGAAATTAAGGTCAATGAAACTAAACTTCTAAACTTCTTGACATTAGAATTAGCCAATTCTCATTCAACTGAGGATAAAAAAGAAGAAGAGTCTATCTCAATTTTGCCTGAAGATTTAGTTGCAAAATTAGAAGAATCAGAAGTGGAATCATTGCCAAAATATAGCATTAGTGATACTGTAAATTTGTACGAAGTTCTTCTTCAACTAAAATTTAATCAGGATGATATGCTTAAGATTAAGGAGCATTTTAAATCAGAAACAATAATTTTTGATTTGTTCGTGGATTATTTTATTGAACTCGAAATAGGACAGAAGTTCCAAAATTACAAAGGGATAAAAGTTTCAGATGAACAGATAGATTTATTCCATAACATGATAAGTACTTAAATACCAAGAAATATTATTTCAACTAAAATTTAGGACAAAATGATAAAAATAAGAGAATATAACCGCTTTAATTACATACTTTTTTCTACGGAAAAACCACCATAGCATATACTGAGTATTAAGTCTAGTAATACAAAAAGAAAGACTTCAGTTTTAAGGTTTAATCACATACAATAACCTGAAAAACCACATTATTATGTACCTAAAACAACAGAAACCTTTATTTATATATACCTAAATGCACCAGACTCTCCTGCTTTTGTTCTAAAGCCTCCAACCTGAAAAGTCCATTTACGGTATAAAAAACGGGATTTTCATCAATAATCAACACCATAAAAACGGTAGGACTCTCAAACGCTTTACAATATCTCAGCTAATAATTTAAAAAAAGATAAAAATTAATTAATCCTAACCAAACTTTCCATCAACTCCGACTTTTTGTATAAAACTCTATTAGATATCACATAAGCGATTATTTTTCCTTGTTTAGTCCATTTCCAAAGGCTGGTTTTATTAATCTTTAATAGTGAACACGCTTGCTCTCTTGTCAATAACTCATCGGGCTTATCAATTGGCAAATTGCAAAGAGCGTCTTCAACTATCTTTTTTATTAGCTGTTCTAAATCCTTAGGAGCCAAATTGTGTAACATGATTGCATTTTCCATTTTTTATTAAATTTAATAAAAAATAATTTCATCATAATGTGGTAAACCGTAAGGAACTTGAACATTCAATTGTTACATTGCACAACAAGTGAGATACTTAAATGATTGATTCTACATTTTTAATCTAAAAATAACAATATGGTTGTTGATAATTACAAATTAAGACAAATTGAGAAAAATATTTTCCACAGGTCATTTGGTGCTACTTCAGATTTTAAAAAATCGCAATGGCATAAGGACTCTGATAGAGCAAACTCTTCTCAAGCACTTGCAATTGATTTCTGGGGGTGTGTAAAATTATCACCTCAAAAAGATAAAATTATAAACCTGTTTTTCGACAAGAAAGAATCCAATTGGGAGTTTATATTTGAATTCACAAGCTCATCATTACTAAATGAAAAAACTTCAACTCAAATTGATGTAGTAATTCAAAGTGATTCTTGCGTCCTATTTTTAGAAAGTAAATTTACTGAGGCTGATGGAGGTGGCTGTTCTCAAATAGATAGTACAACGCATTATGATTTTCAATGTAATGGAAATTATGAAACACAAACAAATCCAGTAAATAACAAAACTTGTAAATGTGCATTAACTGGAAAAGGAATTAAATACTGGGATTACATTGATTATTTGACGACTTTTTCTAAAAATAATGAGTACCAACCTTGTCCTTTTAAAGGAGGGGAATTTCAATGGATGCGAAACATTTGCTTTTCGGAAGCATATTCAAAACAAAACAATAACATCGAAGTTGAAAATTATTTGGTTTATTACAAATCAAAAAAATGTCCGATTTCAAAAAAAGTGGATAGTCAAACCTATCTTGGAAACCTAAAGAACAATATTAAAAATAATAATTCATTTAAAGCATTATCCTATAATGATTTACTGGATAAAGCTATATGCAGTTTCGATTCAACTGAATTTAATGAAAAACAAATTTGGATTGATTTGCAGAATTGGATGAATGACAAGGAGCGTAATATATAGAGCACGTCTTACATATTTTTAAAAACTAGCTAACTATTTGCGAAAAATAACCCTATTTTTATCCTTCAAAAACCAGTTCCAACTGAAACACATTTTCCTAAAATGAAAATTATAAATAACCAAGACGTGCTATTGATTGATGAAATCAAGAAAACAATCACTCCTAATTCTAATATATACATAAGTAGCAACCATTTTACAGCATTTGCTTTATTTGAATTGTTACCTATATTTTCTCAATCGAAACAAGTACAGATATTATTAAATAATAATTTTGGGACTGAAGATGATTTTCGTTTTATTCAGAATGAAGCTGAGAATAAATTAAATCTTATACTGGATAGAAAGTATCGAATAAACCAAGTTCTTGGATTAATTGATGATAAAATTCAAATTAGAAAAGGTATCGTAGCGAACCAAAACATTTTAATAATTGAAACTGAGGGTATAGTAAACTCTTTTACCTTAACACCATTGGACTTAGATTCTGTTTGCTTAGGAATTTTGAACTCAGAAGTACCCTTATGTATAGTTAACATTAACGAACCGACAAATGCATTTTTACCGTTATTCAAAAATGCTTGGGACACCAGCAAAACAGTTTTAAACGATACTGTAAAAGCTTTGTTAGAAAAAGGAACTTCCAATATATCTCCAGAAGCCATCTACAAATATAGTATCAAAGAAATATTTCAGTATTCAACAGTAAATGAAAGAGCAGACGAAAAACTAGAGAGAACGGGTTTTAAGAATACTAAAATCTGGGGTATGCTTTATAATTTTCAAAAAGATGCCGTAATTGGTGCTATTGATAAAATAGAAACGTATGGTGGTTGTATCATAGCTGATTCAGTTGGGTTAGGAAAAACATTTGAAGCCTTGGCAGTTATCAAATACTATCTATTAAGGAATGATAAAAGAGTATTAGTATTAGCACCAAAAAAGTTAAGAGAGAACTGGACGGTTTACACACTCAATGATAAAAGAAACATTCTTGCTGAAGACCGATTAAATTTTGATGTTTTAAACCATACTGATTTAACTCGTGAAAGAGGGAAATCAGGTGATATTGATTTAGAAACCATCCATTGGGGGAATTACGATTTAGTGGTAATAGATGAATCCCATAACTTCAGAAACAGCGCTACCAAGCGAGAGGGTATGACTCGCTATAAACGTTTAATGGACGAGGTGATTAAAAAAAATATAAGGACAAAAGTCTTAATGTTATCAGCTACGCCTGTAAACAATAAAATGAACGATTTAAAAAATCAAATAGCATTTATCACTGAAGGCGAAGACAGGTATTTTAGCCAACATGGAATTGATAGTATCAGTCAGGTAATGAAAGATGCTCAACGAAAATTCACCAATTGGTATAAGAACGGAGACCCAAACAATCTTGATGTCAATTCATTAATGGAAAGCTTAGATGGTTCTTATTTTAGAATTTTAGATATGTTGACCATAGCAAGGTCTCGAAAACATATTGAAAAATATTATGACATGGCTGACATTGGGAATTTCCCAAATAGACTCACACCATTAACGATTACTCCAGAAATTGACACCAAGGGTCAGTTTAGTGATATTGGACAAATTTATGATGAAATCAGTACATTAACTCTCGCATCATATACACCTCTAGCCTACGTAAGAGCAGATAAAAGAGAAGAGTATGAATCAAAATATGATATAGAAACGGGTACAGGAAGCGTTTTTAAACAAGCTGACCGTGAGCAAAGTTTAATATATTTAATGCGTGTAAACCTTTTAAAACGTTTAGAAAGTTCTATCCACTCTTTTAAATTAACGGTAGAAAAATTAATTGCTATTATTGATGAAAATTTAAGACTCATAGAAAATCATAAATCGGGAGCTTATGACTTGGACTTAGGTATCAATGATATTGACCTAGATGATACGGAGTTAGAAGATTTATTGGTTGGTGGTAAAACCAAAGTTTTGATTCAAGATTTAGACAATATTCAATGGAAACAAGACCTAAAATTAGACAAATCCATATTGGTCAAATTACTAGGAAACATCAAATTAATTGATGTAGAACGTGATGCTAAACTATTGGAGCTTAAAAACAGAATTGAAGACAAGTTAAAAAAACCAATAAATCCTGATAATAAAAAAGTAATTGTATTTACTGCTTTTGCTGATACCGCTAATTATTTGTACCATGAATTACAGGATTGGTTAAAAAAAGAACACGGCTTAAACTCTGCTTTGGTTACGGGTTCTGGAACGAATAAAACCAATATGCCAAAGTGCAAAACAGATTTGAATACCATTTTGACCAATTTCTCTCCACTATCAAAAAAGAGGTCTGAAATTTATCCAGAAGAGAAAAATGAAATTGATGTAATGTTTTGTACTGATTGTATCTCAGAGGGGCAAAACCTTCAGGATTGTGATTATTTAGTAAACTATGATATTCACTGGAATCCAGTTCGTATTATACAACGTTTTGGACGTATTGACCGTATTGGGTCTAAAAATGAGAACATTCAATTGGTGAATTTCTTCCCTTCTATGGAGCTGGATAGTTTTATTGATTTGGTGGCTCGTGTTCAAGGTCGTATGGTAATGCTCGATGTATCGGCTACGGGTGAGGACAACATTATTTCGCAAGACAACCGCATGCAAGATTTAGAATATCGCAAGCGACAATTAAAACAACTACAAGACCAAGTGATTGACCTTGAAGATGTACATGGTAACATATCTATTACTGATTTGACTTTTAATGATTTTAAAATCAATTTAGAGCAAAGTACAGATACTGAATTAGAAGAATTAAAGCACATACCAAAAGCTTCTTATGCAATTGTTAACACAAACTTAGAGAGCGTAAATAAAGGCGTTATTTTCTGCTTAAAAGGTAACAGTGAAGAGTTTGCTTCTAAACTTAAAAACAACATCTTATATCCTTTCTTTTTAGTCTATATCAGTCTTGATGGAACAGAAATCATCAAAGCTTCTCAAACCAAGGTAGCTTTAGATTATTTCAGAAAATTATGTATGGGTAATGACCGAGTTATTCCTGAATTAATCTCTGAATTTGAAAAGGAAACCAAGTCTAATAAAAATATGCTGGTGTACGCTAATTTATTAAAAACCGCTATTCAAGAAGTGATTGGTGTACAGGAAGAAGTAGGACTCGATTCTTTGGCAACTGCTGGTGGAACGACATTACTTAGTTCAGTAATCAATCAAGAAGAAAATTTAGAATTAATCAGTTATTTGATTATTAAATAAAATAATGAGTTTCAATTACAATAAAATATTCAACATTCCCGAAAGGGCAATTGTCAACAAGAAAATTAGCAAAGCTTTCTTTATGAGAAACTTTGAACTGAGTTCTGCTGACAAAAAAGCTTTGAATGAAATTGTAGTAATGGACTGGTTGGCGAATATCAAACCTTCAAATGCAAATATTAATGTAGTGCATAACGAGATTTACATTTATGAAGAAGTTCAAGTAATGACTTGTACAATATCAGGTAATCTTATAAAAGGAAATATAGATAGAGTAATTAATTTATTCCAGAAACACATACCGTATCCTATTGTTTTGGTGGTGGAAAATGCCGATGAATTTGTTGTCAATGTTTGTGACAAAAAAATCAATCAAGTTGATAAATCAAAACGAACAATTGAAGCGTATATCAACTCACCTATTATTTCAAAATTATACAAAAATGAGATTGTAAATGCTTTCTTCAAAGGTTTAGATTTTGCCGTTTTAGACAAAACGAACCTCGAAACCCTATACAAAAGTTACACTAGTGCTATAGTACAATATCAAACTGCACAAGTTACAGGAACATTCAACAAACGAAGTTCAGCAAGAACCGAAGACGACCTAAAACATTTAGAAACTATCCAGAAAATAGAAAAAGAAATCATTACTTTGTCTAACCAAATTAAAAAAGAAACCCAACTCAACACCAGAGTTTCTTTAAACGTTGAAATCCAGAAGAAAAGAAAAGAAATTTCGACTATCACAAATTTATTAAGTACCCTATGAGCGTAGAACAAATTAAAAAAGGAGACGAATTGACTCAAAGTTTAGATATAGTTAATGATAATATCAGTCGTTTAAAAGAACTTTTTCCTGAAGTAGTAACCGAAGGTAAAATTGATTTTAAGGTACTTCAAGATATTTTAGGAAAAGAAGTCGAAGAGGAAGAGGAATACTACCGTTTTACATGGGCTGGTAAAGCTCAAGCTCGTAGGGAAGCACATAAGCCCAGTACAGGAACATTAAGACCAGCCAAAGAAGAAAGTGTTAATTGGGATACTACTGAAAATCTATACATTGAAGGTGATAATCTTGAAGTATTAAAGCTTTTGCAAAAAAGTTATGCTGGAAAAGTAAAGATGATTTACATAGACCCGCCTTACAACACAGGAAAAGATTTTGTTTATAAAGATAACTACAAAGACAATCTCAAAAACTATCAAGAAATTACTGGACAAGTTGATAATGAGGGTAACAAGCTAACTACAAATTCAGATAGTGATGGAAGATACCATTCCAATTGGCTGAATATGATTTATCCTAGATTACAATTAGCAAAAAACCTTTTAAAAGATGATGGAGTAATATTTATTTCATTAGATGACAATGAAATTGATAATCTTAAAAAAGTTTGTGATGAAATTTTTGGTTCATCTAATTTCATTGCAAAATTTATTCATAAAAATAATTCTAATAAAAATCAAGCAAACCTAGTCAGCGTGTCTTGCGAATATTTTTTATGTTATTCGAAAAATTTTAATTTGGTAAATAAAGAAATTTGGAGACTTGAAAAAAAAGGTGCTAAAGATGTTGCACAAGCTTACCATAAATTCAAAAAGGAAGACATGCCTTTAGACAAAATTTTAGATGAAATAAAAGAATTATATAAACGTCCAAAGTATGCTCATTTAAGTCGATGGAATAAAATTGATGATATTGGAATTTTTATGGATGATAATTTATCTCGTGAAGGTGGAGCTAGAAATTATTCAATAACAAATCCTGAAACTGGTAAAGAATGTCCGATACCACCAAGAGGTTGGGCTAAATCAAAAGAAGAACTTGAAGATTTATTGAGTAAAAAAATGATTTATTTCGGAGACCCTGAAACTCCTCCTAGAATTAAGTCTTATTTGACTGGAAAGGATTTTTCAGTTCCTGATAGTTTTTGGTACATAGATAATTCAATCGATACACGATGGCAAAAAAATGTATTTGGAAGCCTTATTTTTGACAATCCTAAACCTTTAGAAATGTTACAAAATATACTTTTAATGTGTAACACTCAAAATGAAATTATTTTAGATTTTTTCTCGGGTTCAGGAACTACAGCGCATGCCGTTACACAAATTAATTTAGAAGATGGTGGAAATAGAAAATATATACAAGTACAACTACCAGAGAAAACAGAAGTGAAAAGTGAGGCTTTTAAATTAGGTTATAAAACAATCACTGAAATTGGAAAAGAGCGAATCAGAAGAGTAGGACAAAAAATATTAGAAGAAAATCCTGATAAAGTTAAAGATTTAGATTTAGGTTTTAAGGTTTTTAAACTAGATAGTTCTAACATCAAAGGTTGGGATGGTAATCCAGATAATTTATTAGATGACTTATTTGATTCACAAGATAACATAAAAACGGGTCGCACAGAAGAAGATGTACTGTTTGAAATTTTATTAAAATATGGTTTAGACCTTACTCTACCAATTGAAGAAAAAATAATTGGAGGTAAAAAAGTATTTAGTGTTGGTTTTGGAGCGTTATTCATTTGTTTAGCTGATGGTATCACCAACAAAGTAGCGGAAGGAATTGGTGCATGGAAAGAAGAACTAAATCCAGAAGGATGCAGAGTAATCTTTAAAGATGCTGGTTTTGGTGATGTAGAAAAAACCAACTCAGTTCAAACTTTGAAGCGTTTTGGTATTAATGAAATAAAAAGTATATAAGCATGAAAATACAATTTGATAGTTCGTTAAACTACCAGCACGAAGCCATTGATGCAATCGTTTCCATTTTTAGTGGTCAAGAAAAATGTGACTCTAATTTTACGGTATATTCTCCAGAGTTTTTAGCCAAACAACAAAATCTGGAATTTACTGAAATTGGTTATGGAAATCGCATGCTTTTAACCGAAGGGCAAATTTTGGATAATGTACAAAGAATCCAATTATCTAATGGTTTAAAGCCATCAACAAGAAGTGAAGTCGATAGAAAAAATCTTGATTTTACGATTGAAATGGAAACAGGTACAGGTAAAACTTATGTGTATTTGAGAACCATTTTAGAAATGTACACCAAGTATGGTTTTTCAAAACACATAATTGTTGTACCATCCATTCCAATCAAAGAAGGAGTTTATAAATCATTACAAATTACGAGAGACCATTTAAGAGAATTGTATGACAATGTGAATTACAATTTCTTTATCTATGATTCTGGTAAGCTAAACGAAGTACGTGATTTTGCTACCAATGACCGTTTAGAAATCATGGTTATTAATATTGATGCTTTCGCCAAAAGTTTTGATAATCCAGATGATGTTAAGAAAACAGCAAACATTATCCACAGATACAGTGATTCATTAGGATACAAACCATTGGATTTAATCAAGAACACCAATCCAGTTGTTTTTATTGATGAACCACAAACAACCATAAGCACCCCAACTAGAAGAAAAGCAATTCAAAGTTTGAATCCGCTTACAATTGTAAAATATTCAGCTACCCACCGTAAGGAAGAGAAAATGAATATGATGTACAAACTGGATGCGGTTGATGCCTATGAAAAGAAATTAGTAAAACAAATTGAAGTAGGTTCTGTTCAAACAGAAGGAATTAACAACAATGCATATATCCGTTTAGTAGAAGTAAAAATATCAAAAGGTTTTCCAACTGCTAAAGTAGAACTGGATATTTTCAAAAATGGAAGTATTTCCCGAAAATCAGTTCAAGTCAGACAAAATGATGATTTAGAACAAATCACTGATAGAGCTGAATATGAAGGTTTTATCATCAAAGATATTTATGCCGTAGCTGGAAGTGAATACATTGATTTTACCAGTAAAGAAGAAATCATAAAACTAGGTGAAGCCATTGGGAATGTTGATGATAAGCAAATTAAAACAGCTTTGATTAGCAAGACCATTGAGGAACACTTAAACAAAGAATTGGTGTTGAATCCGCAAGGAATCAAAGTGCTTTCTTTGTTCTTCATTGATTCGGTTAGTAAGTACCGCCAATATGACGAAGATGGAAATGTTGCCAATGGTGAATATGCAGATATATTCGAAAAAGAATATTTGAAGTTAATTCGTAAACCAAAATACGCTAGTTTATTTGGAGAAATAAAAGATGTTGAAGTTTCGGCAAATGCTGTTCACAATGGATATTTCTCTATTGATAAGAAAAGTAAAAAAAGCAATTCAAAAGAAAAATTCGAATATTTTAAAGACACCAAAGGAACTACCAACGCAGATGAAGACACGTATAATCTTATCATGCGTGACAAGGAACTGTTATTGAGTTTTGAGTCTAATTTGAGATTTATATTTTCTCACTCAGCTCTAAAAGAAGGTTGGGATAACCCAAATGTTTTTCAGATTTGTACATTAAAAGACGCTGGAGGTTCTGAAATAAGAAGGAGACAAGAAATTGGTCGTGGATTACGTTTGTGCGTTAATCAGGACGGAGAACGTGTTTATGGACATGAAGTGAACACTTTGACCGTGATGGCTACAGAAACCTATTTGGAGTTTGTAGACAACCTACAAAAAGAAATAGAAAAAGAAACTGGAATCAAATTCGGTATTCTGGAGAAACATAGTTTTAGTGGTATTGTTGTTGAAATCGGTGAAGACCACAATGTTTATTTAGGACAAGAAAAATCAGAGGAGCTTTTTAAGCATTTTATAGCCAAAGGTTATATTGATGTTAAAGGAAAAGTTCAGGACTTACTAAAAATAGATATTAAAGCAGACAAAGTTGATATTCCTGAAGAGTTTAAGGAACAGGAACACGTTTTTAATCAAATTCTAAGCACTTTAAAAGAAACTGCTGGAAGACTTGAAATTAAGAACCAAGCCGATAAGAAATTAGTATCGGTAAATAAAAGAATTTTGGACAGTCCAGAGTTCAAAGCTTTATGGGAAAAAGTAAAATTCAAAACAACTTTCTCTGTTAATTTTGATTCGGATTCTTTGGTCAAAGAGTGTATCAATGCCATAAACGACCGTATCAAAATCACAAGAGGTAAATTAATTTACACCAAAGCCAAAGTATTAATAAATACAGGTGGAGTTGATGCGGAATTAAGCCCCAATAGTGAAACAGTAAGTATTAAAGATGAGGTGGAACGTTTACCAGATATTGTAAGTTACCTACAGAATGAAACACAATTAACCCGTAAATCGATTGTAACGATTTTGACAGGAATCAGTAAAGAAAAACTGAACTACTTTAAAATCAATCCACAAAAATTTATTGAAGGTTGCATTGATATTATCAACGAACAAATGAATCTGCACATCATTGACGGTATCAGTTACAAGAAAATTGGCGATGCACAGTATTACAGTCAAGAAATGTTTGAAAACAAAGAGCTTTTTGGATACCTGAAAAGCAATTTGAAAGAGAGCTCCAAGTCACCATACAACTATGTTGTTTATGATTCTACTGTAGAATCCAATTTGGCTAAAGAATTTGAAAACAGCACCAATATTTCAGTCTATGCTAAACTACCAGATTGGTTTAAAATTGATACACCATTAGGAACCTACAACCCTGACTGGGCGATTATGTGGAAAGACCAAGACGAAGAAAAATTATTCTTTGTAGTAGAGTCTAAAGGTAGCACAGGTCTGTTTGATTTAAGACCAAAAGAAGAAGCTAAAATCAAATGTGGAAAACGACATTTTAATGCTATTGGTAGCAAAATGATTGTAGCTACTGACTTGGCTGATGTTGAACTTTATACATTGAATAAAGAGAATTAATAATACTAATGAAAAATAAATTCACAATATTTTACTCGTGGCAATCTGATAAAATTAAAAATAAAAACTTTATTTATTCAAATCTTGATAGAGCCATAAGACAACTTAAAGCGAAAGCAAAAGGTGGTGAAAATACTTTTAATGTAGAATTAAATCTCGACCGTGACACACAAGACCAGAGCGGTAGCCCAGCTATTACTCAAACAATTTTCAATAAAATAGCCGAATCAGATATTTTTATTTGCGATGTGAGTTTAATAAATAATACTCTAGTTAATAGATTATCCAAAAGCAGATTAACGCCAAATCCAAATGTATTAATTGAACTTGGATATGCTGTTCATGTTCTGGGATGGGAAAGAATAATATTAGTAAATAACTCTTCGTTTGGAGAAAATGAACTATTACCTTTTGATTTGAGAGGTCATAGAATCTCCACTTTTGAAGGTGTAAAAGAAAGTCAGAAAGAAATATTGACTTCAACATTTAAAAGGGCTATTAAATCTATTGTATTGGATTACGGTAAAATTGTAGAACGCCATAATTCGGAAGGATATAATAATCAAGATAAATTTATTTTTGAAAAGATTATTAACCTAGCTTCTGAAGGAAGAGTAAAAGATATTATAGATACTGTAACTAATAGTTTGTTTTATAATAACCTGCATTATGAAGATTTAAAAAGTTTAAGGGAGTTCTATGCAGACTCTCTTAATCATTTCATAAATAAAAATGTTGATGAAAGTTTCATAAAACTTATAAATTCAATTGAAAAATTTATTGATTTATGCTTTGAGCATCTTACGTATGAGAGAAATTCTGGTAAAAGTATTTCAGATTTAGAAGATGAAGGAATTGAAATTACTGACGAATTAAAAAGAGAAACTTTACAGCATGAAAGATATTTTTATCCAAAATATCCTGTTGGCACACAAAGTTTAAATGATTATCATGAGAATCTTTCCAAAACGAAAAAAGAGTTTTACGCCATAGCGGATGAAATTTTTAAAAATTACAGTGGCTTTATTTCAATGTATAAAAAAGAAATTTTATCTCAATAAATATTTGAGGAGTTGCAAAATAAGTATTTATAAGACTTAAATCAAGATGGTATGAATGAATTAGAAGAACTATATGAAGTTGACAAAAAGGAAACTTCGAATGAAGATAATAATACAAGTAATGTTTTACCTGATATTATTGATGTTGCTACATTGTTAAGTTATTCTAATATTAAGTTTCCAATATATCAACGCCCTTATAAATGGGAGGCTAAAAATGTAATACAATTAATTGATGATATTATTGTTCATAAAGAAAAATCAGCTTATCGCCTAGGCACGATTGTTATTCATCAAGAAAAAAATAATAAAACCAATATAATTGAGTACAATATAGTTGACGGTCAACAACGTACAATCACACTAATTCTACTAACAATAGCCATAATAAAAGCTGTTGAAAATAACGAAGTAATTGTTGAGAATAAAATCTTAAAGGAACAATTAGCAAGTATAAAAAAAAGCATGGTTGTCCCTTCATTTAAAAATGAAATTTCAATTGCTAACATACAAAATAATTACCGAGAAATTGAACGTTTAGTAGCTTCAATGGACGAAGAAACTATTTCATTTTTGTTTAATAAATGCCAATTTATCAAGTTTGTATTAAGTGATGTTTCTGAAGCTTTTCAGTTTTTCGATTCGCAAAATGCAAGAGGTAAAGATTTAGACCCACATGATTTATTGAAGGCTTATCACTTGAGAGAGTTTGGAGAGTCAGACGAAGAACAAAAAATTAAAGTTATCTCTACTTGGGAAAACATGGAAACAAACGAATTAGTTTCTTTGTTTGGTGAGTATCTTTTCCGAGTAAAATCATGGTCAAAAGGCAATTCTGCACGTTATTTCACAAAAAATGAAACAGACCTTTTTAAAGGAATTACGATGGGTAATATTCAGAATTATCCCTACACTAAACCTTTGCGAATTTCTCATTTTTACGTAGATGGATACAACCAGAACAATGATAGAAATATTGATTTGAGCCCAATGGATTTTCCTTTTCAATTAGACCAAACCATTATTAATGGAAGACGTTTCTTTGAAATGATTACCCACTACAAAAAAGTTTTAGATGATTATAAAAGTACAATTTTCAATCATCCAGATTTAGACCCCAAAGCAAAAGAAATTATTTATGTGTTGGAAAATTATGATGGTAGAAATCGAACAGGTGATAAATACATAAGAATGATGTTTGATTGTGCCTTGATTTATTATATTGATAAATTTGGCAACATTGAGCTTTCAAGAGCTATTGAGAAATTCTTTATTTGGGCATATAGTTTAAGATTGCGACACCAAGCCGTTTACTTAGCATCAGTAGATAACTATGTATTGTACGAAATAAATGTGTTTAGATTAATGAAGGATGCTACGACACCCTTTACAATACTTTCCATGAACTTACCTCCCGTACAAAATGTAATAGCATCAAAAATGGGATTGTCTGGAAATCATGAAATTACTTCGAAAGGAATAAAAGAATTGTTCACTACTCTAAAATACTATTATGGAGAATAACAGCATATACGAATTTTCAATTGAAAAATTATTAAATGGAGATAGTCTCTATGTTATTCCACCATATCAGCGGAATTATGCGTGGGGAGAAGAACAAATCACTCAACTTATTCAAGATATAATTGATTATTTACCAAAAGGAAAATCAAGCAAGGTAAATTATTATATCGGTACTTTGATTGTTTATGAGAGGGAGCAGAATAACTCAATTGTATATGAAACTATTGATGGACAGCAAAGACTCACAACCTTATCTATCTTAACATCTGTAATCCAAAATAAGAAAAATTATAGAATCGAATGGTTCGATAAATTAAATTTAGCTTTTGACAGCCGTAAAAATTCAACAGAGACATTACAAGCTGTTTTTGATGACCATTTCCCAACAAATAAAGAATTTAATACTGGAATAAAAGACGCTTACGAGTTAGCAGATTCTATACTAAGTAAGAAACTAACTGAACATCAAATTTCTATAGATATTTTTGCTGATTTTTTGTTTAAGAACGTAAAAATTTTACGTGTTCCTGTGCCACATGACACAAATCTGAATCATTATTTTGAAATAATGAATAGTAGAGGAGAACAATTAGAGAAGCACGAAGTTTTAAAAGCTAAATTATTAGGAGTTTTTAATTCTATTTCTGACGAAGTGGAAAAGTTAAAATGTACTAATCTTTTTCACCTTATTTGGGAAGCTTGTTCTAATATGGAAAAATATGTTCAGTACGGATTTATAATTGACCAAAGACATATTATTTTTGGACATAATGATTGGAATAGATTTGAACATAAAGACTTTGATGACTTAAAGCAAAAACTAGATGGACAACTTAATTTTGCATTAGAAAGTGATGAGCAATTGACTATTGATGAAATTATAGCTGGGAAAACCTTTAAATCTTTATATCGGGAAACAGATGAAAGTCCAGACCGATTTACTTCTGTAATCAATTTTCAAAATTTCTTATTACATGTTTTAAGAATACAAACGAAAGAAGACGTTCCATTAGATGATAAGAAATTGTTGAGTGTGTTTTTGGATAAAAAATTAAATTTACTTTATTCAGATGAAGATAAAATATCATTTGCTAAAACATTTTCTTTCAGCTTATTAAAATCAAAATTTCTTTTCGATAAGTATGTGATAAAAAGAGAATTTATTGGTGGCATTGACAAATGGAGTTTAAAAAGATTAAAGTGGTATGATAAAAACAAAGTGAGCTATGTAAACTCCTTTGGATTAGAGAATAATGAGCAAGAACTTGATGACAATAAAAATGTGCTGATGCTTTTAGCGATGTTTCATGTTTCCATTCCAACGATGGTTTATAAACATTGGTTAAATGCTTCCCTGTATTACCTTTTCTATCAAGCTGAAATAAATCCTATAAATTATATTCAATACTTAGAAGACACTGTAAAATCTTTTGTGTTTAACCGATTTCTAGCTAAAGATTTTAAAGATTATTATCCAATGATTTTTGAACCTGAAACATTAAAAACACCCAGTTGGGACTTAGAAATTGACGAAGAAAAACTAACATATGGTAACATTACAAATAACTTATTATTTAACTATGTAGATTATTTACTTTGGAAAAAATTAGCCCCTAATGATGCTAAAATAAAAAGTTATGATTTCAGTGCTAGAAGCTCTGTAGAACACTACTATCCACAAACTCCAATGGAAGGATTCCCAAAAATGGAAAACTCGGAAGCCCTTAACAGTTTTGGAAATTTATGTCTAATAAGTCATAGTAAAAATTCTCGTTTGAGTAACTTTTCACCATTAAATAAAAAAGAATTTTATCTAAAAAATATGGATAGCGTAAAACAGTATTTAATGATGGATAATTCCATATTAGAGTGGAATGAAGGAGCAATAGAGCAACATAATACAAAAATGATAGATTTATTAAAAAGTCAATTATTAGATACTAAATAATTAAACTAGAACAAATAAATCAGAGTAAATTTAAGCACATTATGATAATCGATTGAATTTCAGATTACAAAAAAATATTGAATCAAATTCAAAAACCAACTCTAAAAAATATATTCCTTTCAGATTCAATTGATAAGTTTAAAATCACAAAACATAGAGATGGGAATTACCCTGCTATAATTACAATAAGTGGATTTACTTCCGAAGACAAAGACAATCGTAAAGACTGGGAAAAAAGTGTTTTAAGAATATATCCAGATAGAGAATGGTTTCATTTAGAATGGAATTCAAAAAAAATACCATTTGACAAAATACCTATGGCAACTATGCCAGACGTTTTAGAAATAGATGAAAGCCCAAAACCAAAATATTTTAAATATCTAAAGTATATTGTTTATCGCACTAACATTATTGCAAATACAGCAGATATATTATTAAATAATTATTGGCATGGTGCTGTAAGGAACTCTAAGAATACTGGTGAATGTTTAGCAAAAGTTTTAAGCGCATGTAATAAAAAAGAATTTATTCTTGTTGGTCATTCACTAGGAGCAAGAATAATTTATAATTGCTTAAATCACATTAATAAAAAAGAATTAAAATCAAATATTAGTGAAATCCATCTCTTAGGCGGTGCAGTTGGAAGTAATCCTAAAAAGTGGGTGTCAGCTTCTTTAGTTGTAAAAAAGTATCCGCCCGACGAACCACATATTTTTTAGATTAACCTAAGGTATTAGTTTTGTTCTAAACAATTTAGACATGGACAAAAATGAATTTATGTTATCCCAAGTAGAATCTTGGAAACAAAGTGGACTTTCACAACAAGGGTATTGCGATCAAGCAGGTATTAAATTAGGAACCTTCAGCTATTGGATACGAAAAAGCAAAAATGAAGAAGCACAAAGCGGAGGTTTTATTGCACTGAAAAAACCAGTTTTAGCTTTAGAAAACAAATACGAAATCGTTTACCCTAATGGAGTTGTGCTGCGAGTGGATACGGATAATTTAAGTGAACTTTCGGCTTTAGTAAACCTATATTAGTGTTTAGCCTTAGTAGTTCACATACCTTTTTGCTCTACCCCAAAGTTTGCGATATGCGCAAAAGCTTTAATGGTTTGTGTGGTCTTGTTACCAATGAATTAGGACGCGTAGCACACAGTGGAGAAGTATTCATTTTTATCAATCGCAATAATAATCAGATGAAACTTTTGCACTGGGAATCTGGTGGTTTTGTTCTTTATCACAAGCGCTTAGAGCAAGGGACTTTTGCTGGTTCAACCGGTACTAAATTGCAAATTAATTGGAGTGATTTGGTGTTGATGATCGAAGGAATTCAAATCATAAAAAGCAATAAAAAAAGGAGATTTTCTTTGGAATAAAACAGCCCTAAGCCTTGGTAAATATAGGATTTTGACGTATATTTAGCCTATGGAAATAGACCTAGATAACGTATCAAAACAGGAACTTTTTGAGCTTTTAACTAAAGCTCAAAAAAACATGTTTGTGCTGGATAAAACTATTTTTGAACAAAGTGAAACTATTTCTGTTCAAGGTAAAACTATCTCCAAACAAGATAAAAAA
This sequence comes from Flavobacterium ovatum, assembly GCF_040703125.1. Lineage (NCBI taxonomy): Bacteria > Pseudomonadati > Bacteroidota > Flavobacteriia > Flavobacteriales > Flavobacteriaceae > Flavobacterium > Flavobacterium ovatum. The sequence goes on along the minus strand of NZ_CP160035.1, from coordinate 2,600,559 downwards.
CTTGTTAAGCTTGAAAAAAAGGAAGTCGTGTTAGAAGGTAAAGCTTCTAAATTAGAAGGTAAAGCTTTTAAATTAGAAGAACGAGTTGAAGAACTTCAACGTTTAGTAGAATTACTGCGCCGTATGCAGTTTGGTCAAAAACGAGAGCGTTTTGAAGATCCTTCTCAAACTACTTTACCTTTAGATCTAGAACAAGAGCTCCTGCAAGAACAAGAAGAAGTTATCAAAGAAGAAATCACTTATTCTCGTTCTAAAAAGAAACATCCTGGCAGGGCTAAACTTCCGGATCATTTACCAGTTGAAGAAATCGAGATTTACCCTGAAGGAGATTTATCTGATCAGGTTTGTATTGGCAAAGAAACTACAGATGTGCTTGATTATGTTCCGGGACACTTTAAAATCAAAAGATATATCCGATACAAATACGCGACTAAGGATAAAGACAATACTAAGATATCCATCGGGGATTTACCCGAAAGAATCATAGATAAAGGAATACCCTCAGAAGGACTACTAGCCACTATCTTAGTAGATAAATATGTGGATCACCTTCCGCTATATCGTCAAAAGCAACGGTTCTCTAGAGAAGATATCGATATTGCTTCTTCTACAATAGATGGTTGGGCGGCTCAGAGCATGGATGCTTTAAAACCCTTGTATGAGAAGCTGGTTATGGATATCAAAAATGAAGGTTACCTTCAAGTTGATGAAACCACCATCAAGGTTTTAGACGACAAGAAAAAAGACAAAACGCATCTCGGTTATTATTGGGTGTATCATGCCCCAATATCAAAACTTGTAATGTTCAATTACAGCCCTACTCGTGCAAGTAGCGCTGCACTACCTATTTTGCAAAACTTTAAAGGTTACTTGCAAACAGACGGATATGCAGGCTACAAAGCTTATGGAAAAAAATCAGATATTACTCATCTGGGCTGTTGGGCACACGCTAGGCGAGAATTTGAAAGAGCATTAGATAATGACAAGCAAAAAGCACAACATGTTTTAGTTGAAATACAAAAGCTATATGCGGTGGAGCGCAAAACAAAAGAACAAAACCTTAGACCTGAGCAAATCAAAGAGCTGAGGCTTCAGGAAAGCTTACCTATTATAAACGAACTAGGTAAATGGATGTTTTTGCAAATCAAACTAACCCTACCAAAAAGTCAGATTGGCAAAGCTCTTGCATACTCTCAAACAAGATGGGATAATTTATCGGCATACCTATTAGATGGCAACTTGCAAATAGATAATAATCTGGTGGAAAATGCAATCAGACCAGTAGCCATAGGTAGAAAGAATTATCTTTTTGCCGGATCGCACGATGCTGCTCAAAGAGCGGCTATGGCCTATACCTTTTTTACTAACTGCAAAAAACATAACGTAAATCCTTTTGAGTGGCTAAAATATACCCTTGAGAATATCCAATCTATAAACCACAAGAATATTAAAGACTTGTATCCCCACAATTACAAGCAACTAGCGGAATCTACACCATTGTAACATTACGCTCCTATGAATAATCGCATCGTATAAAACAACATGTAGTTGCTCGGGTGGATACGTAAAAAAACACATATTCAATTATTTTTCAATTCATGATTTAGTTCTTAGTAGTGGCTATAGAATTGGAATGCTCTCAGTCTTTCCAATTGGACTCAGTGAAATTGATAATAGAAAGGTAATAAATGTTAATTCATCAAAATTTGTAAAGGGACATACTGAATATATTAGAAAATTTTCTTTAATATATCATTACTATGTTAAAGAATCTAAATGGAAAGAAAAAATAAAATTTAATATAATTTTGAAAACATGTAATTAAAACTGAATATTCTCAGCATGTTCATCCCAATCAAAATTAAAAATTTCTTGTTTAATGATGTCGTTTATAGATTTACCTTTGGGGTCTTCGCCAAACCATAGCAACACAATTGTGCTGGAATCATTTATTTTGGATTCTTGAGGGACAACATCTGATGTTAACCAAACTGAATAGATTATTGGTTTTAAAACGTTTTTTGAAGCGTACATGTCTTCTTTGTTCAATAATGCTTTACGATTACCCCAATCTTTCGAATAACTTACCAACCCTATAATACTATCGTTCATAGCTTCAAATGGTTTACCTACTAATAAACCTCCGTAAGTTTTGCTCATATTAAAAGCTTCAATTTGTACCTTTCTTCCTGTTTGTAATTCAATTTCCATATTTATATCTCTTTATTATAAATATCTCAAAACATCAATTAGTTGAAGATAAAAAACGCTATTTTGTATAAGTTCCCTTCAATATGCCAAGACCTTTTTCAAATAATTCCTTAGCTTCATCTACTTCCAATTGAGTTATAGAAGTTCCCTTAGTTGAGACAAATAATTCTCTAACATCAACATCAAGTACTTCTGCTATTTTTAATAAAAGTTGAATAGTTGGTAAATTCTTTTCACTTGAAATATTTGATATAGTAGTAGTTGAAACATCAACTCTTGAAGATAGTTCATCCCTTGACATTCCTTTTGATGCCATTATTTCTTTTAATCTAAGTACAGCCATTTGATTTTTTTTACAAATATAACAAATTAATCAAGTATAGCTTAACTAATTTAAATAAATATTAAATAAAGCTTGCTTAATAGACAAGTATTACTTATCTTTGTAATGTATTAATCAAGTATCACTTTATAATTGTAACAAAATGGAAATCGCTAAAACAATCATTGCACAAATCAAATTCGCTGACAAATGGGCTTTAATGGCTTATGGTTCTACAAACTACATGGCATTACCAGAATCAAAGGAATATCAAGGAGGATTACAATTCAAAGTGAATGGATTTAAACACAAAGGAACTGTTAGAATCCAATTAAATTGGATTGACACTTATACAATCACTTTTTTAAATAAAAAAGGAGAGGTAAAAAAAGAGGTCGAAGATGTTTACTGTGATATGCTGGTGGATGTTTTAGATTGGATTGAAGGTAAATAACCTTCAGTCCTGTGAAAAATTAGGTTATAGCCATACAGTTCACATTATAAAAAATCATTACTCAACAATATCAACCAATTAAATCGTGCAAAATACACCATCCTAAAAATGCACACTTTTTCCAAATTTCACCTAAAATAATCTAATTATGAAAAGAGCCAGATACATTCGCCAAAGCACCAGTCAACAATCTAACCTACGCCAGCTGGCAAAATCCCATCCAGATGAACTATTATTTATTGATACGATAAGCGGTTCAATTCCATTTGCAGAAAGACCAGCTGGGAAGAAACTTGTTGAAGCAGTTGAAGCTGGAGAAATAAATTACATTTCATTTCATGCAATCGATAGAGCTGGAAGGTCTACTATCAACGTTTTACAAACATTACAGTTTTTCTATGATAAAGGAGTAATTGTAAAGATTGATAATTTAGGACTAGAATCAATGATTAACGGCAAAGCCAATCCAGTATTTAATCTCATTACTACAATTCTAAGTGAGCTGAGTTCACTTGAAAAAGCCTCTTTGTTAGAGAGACAATCTGAGGGGATAATTCAAGCACGTTTACGTGGAGCCTATAAAGGGAGATTGAAAGAAACCAAAGATTCTCCAGAGGAAACATTAGCAAAACACAGTAGAGCTGTTAAGGTAATAAAATCAAATCCTACAATGTCACTTAGAGACATGGCAAAACTGGCAAGTGATAAAAGCAAAGGTTATGACGTTTCCCCAAACACCGTAAAAAAGGTAAAAGATTTGATGTTGACTCTTTCTATGATTTGAATACCCCCTCCCTCCAGTTACCGCCCCTCTAGGGAGGGAGGGGTATATTGGTATAGGTGGGGTACGATGGTGTTCGGAAATTTTTTTTTTGGAATTTTTCCTATATCAAAAGAGCCGTTAATTTATTAAATACAATATAGGTCGAAAATACTAATTACAATCAATTATAAAAGTTAAGTAACTAATTTAAAAATATCTCATTATTAATACTATTTTTACTATTTTCTATAAAAATAAATATTACCAACATACTTTTAATATCTGAAGTGAAAAAAGTATCAATTTTTACATAACATTTTATAGTAAATAACAACATGACCTTTTTTAATAAAATTTGGGGAAAAATTAAAAATTTCTTTTGGAAAAAGAAGTATAAAACCGATAATGAAATTTATCTGGATGCAATCGCTATTGTTGAAATAGGAGTCAATAAAGCAGAAATATATAAAGAAGCAAAAAACACCGAAGATGAAAATGAAAGAAAAAAAATTTTAAAACCTATTACAGAGTTTGAAAAAGCAAAGAAAATAATTGAAATAATTGAACAAGATTCAAAATTGGTGAGTCGACCAAAAGAAAAAAAGAAACGCAAAAGACTATTTGAAATTCACGAACTTGAAAAAGAACTCAGTCTTTTAGAAGAAAAACTAACATTACTTAATTTTACTGAATCACAAATTAAGACAGCCAGTTATCCCGATACTTCATCGCTTGACAAAAGGATACATAAAATGGTCACTCAATTAAGCATAAACAAAATAAATAATAAAATTGAATTAGCAGGTATCTCTATTTCTAAATTTGAAAAATCCTTTCAAGAACTTGAAACAATATTAACTAATAATTCAACACTTCAAAAACATACAACCAGAGAAAATATAAAATTAAGGCAAGAGGAAATTTACAAAAATCAGACAAAACAAAAACTCTCAACCCTTGAAAACCTTATTAATCAAAATAAACTTGTTGAAGTAAAAGTTCTAATTAATCAACTTGAAATTTCAATAAAACCAACCTATCAAAAGGAATTGGCAAGATTAACGGTCTTGAAAGAAAAATATAAAGAAAAGGAATTACAAGTATTTAAAAAGCAACAAGAAGAACTACTAAAAAAACAAGCAGAACAAGCAAAAATATTAAAGGAAGAAGAGGAAAAAAGATATGAAGTATTAAAACTAAAAAGAGAACTAGAATTAATCAAAAAAAAGCACGAAGAAGATAAGCGAAAAGAAAAAGAAAATAAATTAAAAGCACTTTTAAATAAAAAAGCCAATTGGAGAGATTTTCAAAGGGTACTTCAAGAAAATGGAATTTCTACTCTTTACCATTTCACAGCCAAATCTAACCTAAAATCAATTAAAGAAAATGGCGGGTTATACTCATGGTATCATTGTGATATAAGAAATATCGTTATACCTATGACGGGAAATAGCGCATTAGGTAGAAGTTTAGATGAAAGTTTTGGGCTGGAAGATTTTGTTAGATTAAGTTTTGTAAAAGACCACCCTATGAAACACGTTGCAATGAGGGAAGGAAGAATTACCAATCCAATATTATTACAAGTATCAATAGAAGTGTGCTATTTTGAAAACACCAGATTTTCAAACATGAATGCCACAGACAATAGACATGAAAATAATGATACAATTGAATTTATTGAATCTTTGAGGTTTGATTTGTTTTCTCAAAATTATTTTGATTTAGATACATTAGACAAAAAACGATATCAAGCAGAAGTTCTTGTAAAAACTTGGATTCCTATTGAGCATATTACAAACATCAATTCCTATAACTAATGATATACGTTGAAAATAGAAAGAAGCAGGAGAAAACCTTATCAGCTAAATATCCAAATGCCAAAATAGTTGATGTTACTTCAAAAGCTCCAACAGCATTAGTGAAATTGAGCCCATTTTATCCCCATGGAGATATACCAGTCCCATTTTCTGAAAATGAAACAGCAAAATCCGTTGAAGGTATTTGGCAAGCACTAAAAGTTTTTGAAAGTGTAGACATTGATGAAAAAATGTTTCTAAATGATACAATGAAAAATCTCAAAAGGACGGTTCGTAAATTTGGAAAACCATTAGGACATAGAAAAGGGATTAATGGAACAGAACTATTAAATTATATTGATGCAAGAATTCAAATTTACCTACCCAGCTATTTGTGGGTTTTAGAAAATAAAGTTTCGGATATTCTCGTAAGATTAAAAGAAGCATCACAAAAGCAAGATATTGTACTATTAGATTATGAAACAAATTGTGATGTTCTAAATCCAACGAAACCATTGTCTCATGCATTTTTAGTTAAGGCTTTTGTAGAAAACAATTATCCCAATGAAGTTGAATTATATAAGGAAATTATTGAAAGAAAAAATAGACAAACTGAAATAGAACCTCTTAAAGAAATTAAAAAGAGAAAAACAAACAAACCAAAAAACACTGACGACAACAATCAAACATCCCTATTTTAAAAATATCAATTATGGCATTTGAAATCCTATTTATAATAGCATTGGTTGGCTTACAAATATTTGTATTTGCCAACGTATATAAGAAAATAATTTCTTACGAACGATTTTTCCCAAGTTCGTTCAAGGAAATTGAAATTAAAAAATTTTTAATTTCAAAAGCCATTCTGATTGACCCTGAAATATTCGATTTATATTTAGAGTCTCTGTCAGATGAAGTACAATTAATTGATGAAACGAAAGATTCTGAACAAATTGAATTACTTGTAATTCAAAATACTACAAAAGAAAAACATTTACATTTTGCAGAAGTAATCAGGTCAACAAATGCATATTTGTGTAAAAACAAAGGAGCTTCAGCAGATTTTGGAATTTTGAAAGACACTTGTGAAAGACATTTAGAGAAAGTTGATAATGAGATTGGTAATTTGATAAATGTTCCTCTTTACATTGGCTTAGCAGGAACATTTATAGGTATTATAATTGGCTTAGCGGGTATTGATTTTTCAACAACAACAGCCGACACAACAACAGTGATTTCATCAGATAGTATAGCTCAATTGATACATGGTGTTACTGCTGCAATGGTAGCAAGTTTGATAGGTTTAGCATTTACTGTTATTAGTACAGCTTTGATATATAAGCCTGCATCATATAAAAATGATACAGACAAAAATCATTATTACGATTTTCTTCAAAGAGAATTATTACCTTTTCTAAATATAGGTGTTTCAAAATCACTCGGGAGTTTTAAAGATGTTTTAAATCACTTTATTATAAAGTTTGGTGAAAACATGGATGATTATAAAGATTCTGGAACATTACTGAATGACAATTTAAGAAAACAGCAAACTGTTTTAGAGGAAATAAACAAACTCAACATCGTACGAACATCTACTAAAATTGCAGAGGTTTTTACAGACTTAAATGAATCGTCAGGACACTTAGAAAAATTTCAGACCTATCAAAAAGGCTTAAACAATTACGTTGACAAAACGGAAAAAGTAGCTTATGAAATGAATACAATTATTAAACAATTTAAAGACTTCAATGCCAATTTAAAAGCAATTAGTAATAATTCAGTAGCTACAATAGAACTTCAAAAACAATTTAAAGACTCTTTAGAAAAACACTTTCCAACAATTAATGACCATCGTAAGATATGGCGAACTCAAGTAGATGAATTAAACCAAGATGTTAAAGAAGTTTACAAAGAACTTAATAATTATTTTAAAACTTCAACAGAACAAATTCAAACATTCATAGGAAGCAACAACAACTTTTTTACTGGAATTAATGAAATACAAAATGCAATCAAGATATTTGTCGAAAACTCTTCAATTCAAAAAGATGAGTTTAATATTTTAAAAAATGAAATTGTTGATATGCGTAATGACTTCAAGGGTTCTCAAAAACAATCTATTGAGACCAATAGAGCTTTAATCGATGCTATCAAAGATTTAAAAATTACAATGAGTAAAATAGAAATACCAACAGATAAATAAAATGGCAAAATCAAATGAAAAAAAGAGAGACTTCTTTTGGTTAAGTTATTCAGATTTAATGACTAGTCTGTTCTTTGTAATGTTAGTTTTATTTGTTTTAGTTTATACAATGCAAAACAAACTTATTAGTGACCTTGGAGAAAAAGGACGTGAACTTGACAGAATAAAAGAAATCGAAAAGACAATAAACAATATTGACACGACTTATTTTAAATATGACAAAGTAAATAAAAAGCATATCTTAAATATGCACTTTTTATTTCCGAGTGGGAGTTATAATATTTCACAAATATACCCCGATAAAAGAGTTGATTTAATTAAAGCAGGAAAGGTAATCAAAGAGCTAATCTTAAAATATCCTGTAGAAGACAATATAAAGTATTTAATAGTTGTTGAGGGACAAGCATCAAAGGATGGTTGGAAAGGTAATGAAGATTTAAGTTTTCACAGAGCACAGTCACTTACATGGCTTTGGAAATTAAATAATATTGGACTTGATAAACTACAAAACTGTGAAATAATAATTGCAGGTAGTGGAGAAAAAGGTATTCCAAGAACCAAACCCGATATTAAAACAGCGAATCAACGATTTTTAATAACAATAGTGCCGAAAATTGGTCAAATGAAAAAGTAGCAACAGAACATTAATTAGTTATTGATTTTAGTAAACATATAAATTCGTAAAACCAACTAAAAATATCAGCAACTTAATTATCTTTGTCTCAGAAAAGTACTTCTGTTAGTTCTTGGTACCCTAGTTGGTACCCTGTAAAATATATTTTTGTAAAGCATTGAATATATTGGCTTGACGTGGATTAGAGGAGAACCTCTTTCTCCGCCAGCTGAAAAGCAAATGGTTACAAAACCCACTAAATTCAACGATTTAGTGGGTTTTTTCGTTTCTAGGATAATCAAATTATTCAATTAATCTCAAAGTTATGGTGTCTTTCGAGGTGTCACTAAATTATAATAATTTAAGTGACACCTCTCACAGAAAACCACCAGTACAGCAAGCTGTTCAATAGCATATTCATAATATGTACATCTTGACTGTAATTATTAGAAAATTTAAATTTAATAATAACTAAAAGGTTACCACTTATGAACACAACTGTATCCGTTCTCTTTTACATAAAGAGATCAAAAATCAACAACGATGGCATCTGTCCTATTTACACAAGAGTAACAATCCAAGCCAAAAGATTTGAGTTTAGTACAAACAAGTATATAAATCCAGAGAGATGGTCAGGAGAAGGCTCTAAAGTCAAGGGTACAAATGAAGAAGCAAGGTATCCACCCGAGCAACTACATGTTGTTTTATACGATGCGATTATTCATAGGAGCGTAATGTTACAATGGTGTAGATTCCGCTAGTTGCTTGTAATTGTGGGGATACAAGTCTTTAATATTCTTGTGGTTTATAGATTGGATATTCTCAAGGGTATATTTTAGCCACTCAAAAGGATTTACGTTATGTTTTTTGCAGTTAGTAAAAAAGGTATAGGCCATAGCCGCTCTTTGAGCAGCATCGTGCGATCCGGCAAAAAGATAATTCTTTCTACCTATGGCTACTGGTCTGATTGCATTTTCCACCAGATTATTATCTATTTGCAAGTTGCCATCTAATAGGTATGCCGATAAATTATCCCATCTTGTTTGAGAGTATGCAAGAGCTTTGCCAATCTGACTTTTTGGTAGGGTTAGTTTGATTTGCAAAAACATCCATTTACCTAGTTCGTTTATAATAGGTAAGCTTTCCTGAAGCCTCAGCTCTTTGATTTGCTCAGGTCTAAGGTTTTGTTCTTTTGTTTTGCGCTCCACCGCATATAGCTTTTGTATTTCAACTAAAACATGTTGTGCTTTTTGCTTGTCATTATCTAATGCTCTTTCAAATTCTCGCCTAGCGTGTGCCCAACAGCCCAGATGAGTAATATCTGATTTTTTTCCATAAGCTTTGTAGCCTGCATATCCGTCTGTTTGCAAGTAACCTTTAAAGTTTTGCAAAATAGGTAGTGCAGCGCTACTTGCACGAGTAGGGCTGTAATTGAACATTACAAGTTTTGATATTGGGGCATGATACACCCAATAATAACCGAGATGCGTTTTGTCTTTTTTCTTGTCGTCTAAAACCTTGATGGTGGTTTCATCAACTTGAAGGTAACCTTCATTTTTGATATCCATAACCAGCTTCTCATACAAGGGTTTTAAAGCATCCATGCTCTGAGCCGCCCAACCATCTATTGTAGAAGAAGCAATATCGATATCTTCTCTAGAGAACCGTTGCTTTTGACGATATAGCGGAAGGTGATCCACATATTTATCTACTAAGATAGTGGCTAGTAGTCCTTCTGAGGGTATTCCTTTATCTATGATTCTTTCGGGTAAATCCCCGATGGATATCTTAGTATTGTCTTTATCCTTAGTCGCGTATTTGTATCGGATATATCTTTTGATTTTAAAGTGTCCCGGAACATAATCAAGCACATCTGTAGTTTCTTTGCCAATACAAACCTGATCAGATAAATCTCCTTCAGGGTAAATCTCGATTTCTTCAACTGGTAAATGATCCGGAAGTTTAGCCCTGCCAGGATGTTTCTTTTTAGAACGAGAATAAGTGATTTCTTCTTTGATAACTTCTTCTTGTTCTTGCAGGAGCTCTTGTTCTAGATCTAAAGGTAAAGTAGTTTGAGAAGGATCTTCAAAACGCTCTCGTTTTTGACCAAACTGCATACGGCGCAGTAATTCTACTAAACGTTGAAGTTCTTCAACTCGTTCTTCTAATTTAAAAGCTTTACCTTCTAATTTAGAAGCTTTACCTTCTAACACGACTTCCTTTTTTTCAAGCTTAACAAGTTTTTTATCTTGTTTGGAGATAGTTTTACCTTGAACAGAAATAGTTTCACTTTGTTCAAAAATAGTTTTATCCAGCACAAACATGTTTTTTTGAGCTTTAGTTAAAAGCTCAAAAAGTTCCTGTTTTGATACGTTATCTAGGTCTATTTCCATAGGCTAAATATACGTCAAAATCCTATATTTACCAAGGCTTAGGGCTGTTTTATTCCAAAGAAAATCTCCTTTTTTTATTGCTTTTTATGATTTGAATTCCTTCGATCATCAACACCAAATCACTCCAATTAATTTGCAATTTAGTACCGGTTGAACCAGCAAAAGTCCCTTGCTCTAAGCGCTTGTGATAAAGAACAAAACCACCAGATTCCCAGTGCAAAAGTTTCATCTGATTATTATTGCGATTGATAAAAATGAATACTTCTCCACTGTGTGCTACGCGTCCTAATTCATTGGTAACAAGACCACACAAACCATTAAAGCTTTTGCGCATATCGCAAACTTTGGGGTAGAGCAAAAAGGTATGTGAACTACTAAGGCTAAACACTAATATAGGTTTACTAAAGCCGAAAGTTCACTTAAATTATCCGTATCCACTCGCAGCACAACTCCATTAGGGTAAACGATTTCGTATTTGTTTTCTAAAGCTAAAACTGGTTTTTTCAGTGCAATAAAACCTCCGCTTTGTGCTTCTTCATTTTTGCTTTTTCGTATCCAATAGCTGAAGGTTCCTAATTTAATACCTGCTTGATCGCAATACCCTTGTTGTGAAAGTCCACTTTGTTTCCAAGATTCTACTTGGGATAACATAAATTCATTTTTGTCCATGTCTAAATTGTTTAGAACAAAACTAATACCTTAGGTTAATCTAAAAAATATGTGGTTCGTCGGGCGGATACAAACAAGCGGTCTCTCTACGGTCGTTCCCTTTGTTCCGTTCGGCTGTTCCAGTCGGTCAACCCTGAACTCGTTTCAGGGTCTACATGACGACTTTACTAGGGTTTACCTCCATTCCACAGACACGGCGCAGCCACAATAAAACAGCAGCTTGAAATGAGCCCTTGCGAATTACATTTGTCCATTAAAATAATAGTAAGGTTCTAATGAAAATAAGCAGCTGTTTTATTGCACTGCTTGTTCCTCATCTTCACACGGTCACTTCCTGCGTTCGGTCGGGCTTATGCATCCACAATACCGCTTCATTCCGTTACACTCCGCAGGCTACGTTCCACTACATTCCAGCAGTATTATGTCTGCCGCCCTCTGTTTTTTCAGCGGTTGCTCCTTCGCACAGCCATCGGGGTTGGCTCCACTTACCTCATTTCAACTTTGAATAAGCAATCGTTTTAGTACAACAGCTATTCTCTAATCAAATCTCATTCGGTCGCTATGCCCTAAATCAAGGCTACCCGCCAAAAAAGGCGGGAGTGTTTTATTGTTTCCACGCCGTTACACGCTCATAGCCGCTACGTTTCGCTCCGTTCCTCCGCTCAACTCTCGCGTCTATGGTGGCTGTTCGATTGCCGCAACCCCGCCACTGCGCTCCTCATCCACAAATAAAGTTCCTTGCCCCTGAAAAACGGGCACCACTTTATTTGCTCCTTGCGGTGCTTGGGGGTGTTTGATTGCCATTTTCATAAGAACGATTCCAGTATTACTGCTCCACCATAACATTCTTTTCTCCGAAAAAAAAATAAATAAAAAGAAAGTAAAGATCTGCTACGATTTCAAATAGTAAAGTTCAAGCCCTACGGGTTTTTGAAAAAATCTCCACCTTCACTTCTCCGATTCACCATCCGACTTCAAAATACGTACCGACTCTACAAAAACACTTAGGTAGTATTTTATCAAAAAAACTTGACTTCATTTGAAACCTTCTCAGTAAGGACGACTTTCTTTTTTTTCTTTTTTTCTTTTGAAAATAATATAGCGAAGCTTGAAAAGCGAGCGAATGCATAATTTTAAATCCAGAATTATGACTTCTCACAACGTACTGACACATCAACCCCAAAGAACAGTGACACAACCACATTTCTTTATTTTAAGCAAAGGCAAAAATGCTGGTAAACCATTAAAGGAAAGTTGTCCAAATTGCTTTTTGATCACAGTAAAAACTGCAGAGGAAACAGAAAGTTTGTATTGGATCGCATACACGCTTTGGAAAGCCAACTTTTGGCACCAATATCAAATAGGTTCGGTTATTCCGTTTATTAGGATTGGAACTTTTAAGAGCTATTTCCGTGATGAGGTCCTGAAAGCTTTTAAGAAACATCAAAAACATGTAGATTTTGTGAATCGCATCCGAAAACTAGACGAACTGCAACACCATTATTCAAAAACCATCGAACAAATTGAAAATTTAAAATGGGCATTACTTCAGAATCAGTTGAGGTAGAAAGCAAAAAAGCCTAATCTCACGATCAGGCTTTAGTATTGCTTCGGAAAAGGTTACCAATCAAAACCGAAACATTTTGCTGAACTTGTTTCAGTATCTGTTTTTGGATTTTATGATCCTTTTTAATACGAGCGAAACCATAAAACTTACGATTGCTCCTATGACTGCTAAGATAATGGTTTTTAAAATATCTTCAGATAAAATATTGGGCACAATACTCAAAAAAGTCCCTGAAACAGTCCCAATCGGAAGGCTGTTATTCGATTCCATCACGAGCTAAGTTTTCGTTATCTTTTTGCAATTGTTTTAAAATCGCTTCGTCCATTTCAGCTTCTTGATCAACCGTAATTTGGCTAATCGCCGAAATTACTCCACCTGCAACCACCAAATAACCTGCAGCACTAACCAAAACCGTTGGTAATACTACTGGCACAGCGACAATTGTTCCGCTGATGGCCAATAAAGCCAATCCAATACTTCGCAAAACTTTAAAAAACTTTGGTGTTGGAGCTTTTGCTCTTTCTACTACATTCATAATACTGTATTTACAGATTCAACAATCAATTCGACACTCTCACTATGGTCTAAAGCTTTATAAACGATTTCTTTTAGGGCAAAAAATGCCTTTCTCGACATCAATCCTAAACCTGGACCTGATAGTTTAGTTACTGGAGCAATACAACCATTTAATTCCAATAGTGCATTATTGGCAGGATGAAACAATATATAAGTTCTGTTTTTAACATCAACGACTTCCAAATGCCATTTGAATTTTTGACTATACCGCTTTCTTATAAAATATTTCCCTTCGGGAATGCAGGAAACTCGTCTTTCATTATTATTCCAGGGCAATTCGATAGTATAACTAATCAATTTACCGTCACATTGGAGTTTTCCATTGGTTCCTTCAGGGAAATAAGTTCTAGTTAAAAATAATATCATTTTTTAACCTTTTTTGTCAGACTGTCCCGAAGCTTCGGGAGTCGAAGTCCATTAGACACCTCCATCAACTTTAATAAGCGATAGCGGATTGTAAGAACCGTTTTTCAACGAATACATGCTACCGTTTACTTCTTGATAAAACTCAAGACCTAAAGCCAAAAACAAAGGCTTAGTACTATTAGGAGTAACTGCGTTTACTTGGCTAATTACAGCTGTTGCTGCAGCACTCCATGGTAAAATTGCCGTTTCTGAATGCTCCTCAACGAAAGTTTCATTTTCGAAATCCACCTCAACACCAGCCGAAATAATTTTGAAGTGCGTAGTTCCTCCAGGAGCCGCAATCATATTCGATGGAATAAATGACGGAATATCCACAGACAATTCTCCTGATGCTCTGTCAATAGCTCCAGTATACTGAGCATACAAACTAGTGCCTAGTTTTCCGCGAATATTGAATTCGAATCCTGCTAACAATTCCGCTTCACCATCAATAACGTTTCTTAAACCACGTTCATTTATAGCATCAGCCTGAATCACCTTAATCATAGATTGCGTTAAACGACTCACCATTCGACTATCAGCCGAATTCAAAAGCAAGACGCGTAATCCCGTTCTTAAAACCTTTCCCGCCTTCCCAGCTCTCCCGAACTCCGAACCGTTTTCACGGGTTCTTTGAAATGCAGGGTCGTTTTTAATTCTGTCAGCATCAATACCACCTTTCTCACGGGCTAAATGCCCATCTTTCGTTTTGTAAAAAGTAATATCTCCGATAGTACCTTTCAATTTAATTATGCCTTTTTGCCTTGCCATAACTTTGAAAATTTAAGTTTGAAATAATTTCACATTCGTTCAATCACCATTCTGTTGCAACATTTCTTGATTGATTTCTTGGCAAATTTTAGGAGAATTAAGCATATAAAAAAGTCCATCCCTGCAATATGGCATTATTAGGTATAAATGGCTTAAATAACACAATATGTCAACTGGTATTCAAAATAAAACCTAAAGTAAAACTATATGCCTTTAGATATAAAAACCAACTTCACAACTTATTTATATGCTTTTACATATAATTCACTATATTTGTTGCAAATCGTTGCATAAGCATATAATTATGAAAACAATAGCAAATTTTGTAAAGGAGAAAAGGAATGAAGTCAACCTCACACAGGAAGCTTTTGCGGAACGTGCTGGAGTAGCATTAACTGTTATCCGAAAGATAGAACAGGGAAAAGAAAACCTGAATCTAGAAAAAGTAAACCAAGTACTAAAAATGTTTGGACATACATTAGCACCCGTTAATACAAGAGAATTATCCAGAAATCAAGAGGAGAACGCATGAGAAAAGCAGCCATATATTATAAAGACTTCCTGGCGGGTATACTCACAGAAACGGATGAAGGAGAATACCTATTTCAATACGATGACAATTTCATCACAGAACATCCTAAAGAAAGCATTAGTTTGACCATGCCAGTACGCTCCAAAACATACACTGAAAATCGATTATTCCCGTTTTTTGAAGGATTGATTCCTGAAGGATGGTTACTGGATATCGCTTCTAAAAACTGGAAAATTAATCCAAACGACCGCATGGGACTCCTTTTGGCTTGTTGCCAAAATTGTATAGGTGCAGTAAGTGTTCAACCAATAATACTAAATGAAGATGCCTAAGAAATGTTTATATTGTTACAAATCATTAGACGATACAATCGCTGGTGATTTTCATGAGCAGTGCAGCTTAACGTTTTTTGGAACCGCGCAACCACCACTATTCGAGCATTCGCTAAAGCAAATGGTTGAACTGGCCAAAAATGTAGTAGAACGAAGTGTAGCTGTTCCTGGGGTACAACCCAAATTATCTTTAACTATTGTAAACAATACGATACAGGACGGAACTAAAGGACGGCTTACTGTAGTCGGCGCTTTGGGTGGAAATTATATTTTCAAACCACCATCCGAACATTTTCAAGAAATGCCCGAAAATGAACACCTCACCATGCGAATAGCTGAAGCTTTTGGAATCAACACCGTCCAATCCAGCTTAATCCGACTCCAGTCGGGGGAACTGTCCTATATCACCAAACGCATCGACAGAACCGAAACAGGAGAAAAAATACACATGCTCGACATGTTCCAAATCACAGAAGCTTTTGACAAATACAAAAGCTCCATGGAGAAAATTGGCAAAGCTCTGGACGAGTATTCAGATAACACCCTACTCGATAAAGTATACTTTCTGGAATTGGGTATTTTTAGTTTCCTGACGGGCAATAATGATATGCATTTGAAAAACTTTTCGATGATACATTCGGTAGATATCTGGAAATTGGCACCAGCATATGATTTATTAAACGTAGCTATAGTAAACCCCGAAGACCCCGAAGAACTTGCACTAACATTGGAAGGTAAAAAGAAAAAACTAAAATGGGAACATTTTAAAAGACTAGGAATCAGCCTTGGCTTAAACGAAAAACAACTAAAAGGAATAGCAAACCGTTTTCAAAAAAACAAACCCATCGCTCACCAGTGGATCGACAATTCATTCCTATCTGATGCTTTCAAAGTAAAATACAAAACACTACTAGAAGAAAGATACCATAGATTGTTTGAGATGGATTAAGTAAAGACTTTTTTTTTTATAAATTTATGCTTAATAAAGTCTAACAGATAGTCCTTTACAGTGAATCAAAGCCTAGTTAAAGCAATAGATAGAGTATGAATATAGAAAAACAAAGAATTTGCATTTATCCAAAAGACATACAGCGTATAACAGGCAAGAGTTATCGCCAAAGTACAAGATTAATGCAAAAAGTAAAAAAAGACCTCAATAAGCTCGAAAATGAGTTCTTAACTGTTCAAGAGTTTTGTTCATATGCAGGATTAAAACATGAACAAGTTACTCACTTAATTTTTGGATAGAAAACAGGTAAAATCTATACCTCAATTTTAGTCCATCAAGAATTAATATATGGGTAAATAACCAGTTCATTTTTTAGTACGAAAGTTTTAATATTCAATCAATTATCCTTATATTTGAGTACTTTGAATTTAAGATAATTGTATCCTAATAGAGAGGTGTCAGTCGAGGTGTCACTTAAATAAAATACGCTGTGAAGTATTGATTTTATTGGTGTATTTTGAGATTGACAAGTCCCTCTTTCTCCGCTCAAAACCCGAAACGAAAGTTTCGGGTTTTTGTTTTTTACTCCTACTATCTTTTGAGATTGACCCATTAATATTTATTAGCCATAATTTAGAGGACTAGATAATCTGATTGCCACCGCTAGAAGTAACGAAGTAGTAGTCTGCTCTATTCTCAATTGACACGTTATTATGGTGACAAGGAAAGTAAAGTTATCCAAAATACTGTGTGTAATATCTTTAGCGGTCAGGTTGTGGAAGAAACAGCCAAAAAATTATCTGAACGGTTTGGAAAAGTACAGCAGAAACGCCAGAGTCTAACCATCAATCGAAATGACAAATCAACTTCAATATCCACTCAATTAGACAGTCTGATACCCGCTTCTAAAATCTCCACGCTTACCCAAGGGATGTTCGTGGGAGCAATTTCAGACAACTTTGATGAACGCATCGAACAGAAAATTTTTCATTCTGAAATTGTTGTAGATAATGATAGAGTATCATCCGAAACCAAGGCTTATAAAAAGATACCCGAGATTTTATCTTTCACGGACGAAAACGGACAAGACAATATGAAGATCGAAATTGAAGCTAATTACAATCAGATAAAACAAGATATTGTTTTAATTATCTAAAGTGAATTGGAACACATAAAAAACGATCCTGAATTACAGCAATTGGTGCAAGAGGGTAAAGATTAAAAGATGTTTTTATAATGAAGCATATCCAAATAGACGTACCGACTTAACAAATATTTGAACTCAGCGACATAAGTTATTCAAAACATAATTACACATTTTTCGTCCCATTTTTTTACTAAATTTGGGACAAAATAAATCACAAAATCAGACAACAGCCAATTCATAATTAAATAGAAGAAAAGATAAAGACCCTAAAAAAAGGAACTATTATTTTCATATCTGATTTTATAGAATTTGGCACAGCCGAAAATTTTATCAAAGTCCTTTTAAGATTTGTCTTGACCTAAATAAATGATAAAGATTATTAGATAAAATTAATTAAACAGTTGCAGAAACGTTTTTGCAACTGTTTTTTGTTTTAGATGTTCTCATTTTAATTTCATTTTGTAAATACATTTGATTTCCATAGTAAACTTATTTTATTTGAATGTAAACATCTCTAGAGTTGACAACTCAGGTTTTCCTCCTCTACTTCCACAGCCAGCAGCTATAAAAATTTTATTTTTATAATTAATGGCTTGCGTACCGTGTCTTCCAGTATGTAAACTGGCTAATTTTCGCCAAGATTTAGTTGCTAAATTGTAAGCATCTACATTATTATGCGCTTCTTTTTGTTGCATACTCTCTCCCCCAATCACAATTAAATCATTTCCCAAAAATGTTACCGAAGCTCCTGCTCTCAAAATTGGAACATTATTTTCTTTTGCTAAGGTTGTCCATGTATTTGATTTAATATCATATACATCTACTTCTGGAATGGTCAAATCGAATGTTTGATTGGTTGCAAAAGATGTATTTCGTCCACCTACTGCATAAATTTTATTATCATTTAAAGCAACATGAAAGTGGTCTCTAGCCCTAGGCGCATCTCTTAAAACAGTCCAAGTTTTAGTTTTAAAATCATAAGAATCAACCCATGATACGTGTGTGCTATTATGACCATCCACTATACCGCTAACAATAAATGCTTTACTATTTTGGACAACTACTCCCGCCGAACCACGTTGTCTCCCTTCTGGAATTTCGCCACCTTCTGTCCAAGTATTCGTTTTAGTATTGTAAATCAAAATATTCTTCAAAGCTGTTTCATGAGGAAACTTACCGGTCATGGCACTAAACATATAAATACTTCCTTTGTAAGCTACTGCTTGAAAATGATGGATTTCTATGGGTGGCTCCTTTCCTTCACTCCATGAATTTTTGTTTACATCATAAATTGCAACAGCTTTAATTCCACGACCACCAAGCAAATAAAACTTATTACCAACACCTACAAAACTACATTCATGCCTTGCCAGAGTTGTATTCGTAGTTTTCACAATTTCCCATCTTCCAGTTTGTAATGGATTCTGAGCTGTTGCTATTGTAGTAATCATTAAAAACAAACTTACTAATCGCACTATTTTACTGTTCATGTTTAGACTATTTCAACTTTAATATTTCGCTTCCTGCTAATAAAAAACCACCTGTACCAATCTTGAGCTTTTATTTCTTTGAGTTGTCCCGTCCTGAAATAGCGATACACAAAAACAACCGTTATGGATGAATTTGTAGTCTACACTCTATATTCCCAAAAATTAAATAAAAATTACACTGGATTCACCTCCAATCTTATTGAACATTTTTAATCACATAACGAACTAGGAATCAAAGGCTACACATTGAAATTCAGACCATGGACTGTTATTTATATCGAATTTTTCGATTCTAAATGTGAAGCTATGACAAGAGAAAAATATTTTAAAACCGGAGTTGGCAGAGAATTTATCAAAAATATAATTCACAACCAATAACTTGGAGGACTTCTAGTCGTCGCGGCGAACCCTGGTTCGAGTCTCTGCCGCGACGGACTAGTAAGAAAGCTTCACAATATTTTTACTTCCAAACCAATTCCTTTTAAACTTTCAATTAAAAAACAAATAATTTCTTGACTATGGTATGAATTTAGGATCTTTTGCAATTGCTAAAGTTATTACTAAGTGTAAGCCAAAGGAGCTTTTAAGCTGTGAGTGCCATTATCAACATGTCTATCTTATTTTTTAAATACACTGTAAAAACAACACCTTAATCTCAGACAAAATATTCTCATATTTTTGAAATAAAAAAAGTATTATTCTTTGACTTAAGTCAAACAATTTGATATGTAACTATTCTAGATTTGTAAAAAAAATAAATAATGACAGCTATAGCAACAAGACCATTGGGCAGTTTAAATTACACAGGCATAGAACGTGTGAATAAAGCATTAAAGCATCTTCAAAACGGAAAAGGAATTATCTTAATAGATGATAAAGACAGAGAGAATGAAGGAGATTTAATTTTTTCAGCGCACTCTATGTCAGTAGCCAATATGGCATTGATGATTAGAGAGTGTAGTGGTATTGTTTGTCTTTGTTTAAGTAATGAAAAAGCTGACATACTTCAACTGCCCTATATGGTAAAGGAAAATACTAGTACTTTCCAAACTCCCTTCACCATTTCAATAGAGGCAAAAGAAGGAATTACTACTGGTGTTTCGGCATTTGATAGATTAAAAACAATTCAAACGGCTTGCCATATAAACGCAGTGAGTACTGATATTTCAAGACCAGGACATATTTTTCCGTTAAGAGGTAAAGATAATGGCGTACTTGAGCGAAAAGGACATACTGAAGGCAGTATCGATTTAATGAAATTAGCCGATTTACACCCAGAAGCGGTACTTTGTGAATTGATGAATCCCGACGGAACCATGGCTCAAATTAATACTATTATAGAATTTGCCGAAGAACATGATTTGATTGTATTAACCATAGAAGATATCGTTCAATATCGTAAATTTGTCAGAGATTATAAATAAATGAACGACTCCCACGTACTTACTGCTTTTCTCAAAAAACAAGTTGATTTTACAGCCGAAGATTTACAAATCATACTTCCCTATTTTAAAATTATTGAAACAAAAAAGAAAGAAATTCTACTTTCGCAAGGACAAATTAGCAAATACAGTTATTTTGTCAACAAAGGCTGCTTAAGAATTTTTTTTATAAATGGTGAAGAAAAAGACATTACAAGATACATTGCTTTCGAAAATCAATTTGCTACTGCACTTGTCAGTTTTATCACAAAGGAACCAGCAGAAGAAAACATTCAAGCCATAGAAAACTGTGAACTTTTTAGTATCAGTCACGAGGATTTTAGACAACTTTTATTAGAGGTCCCAAAATGGAAGGATTTTTACAACATCTACTTAGAAAAAGCATATGTGAACAATTTAAAGCGGTTAATGTCCTTTACCGCACTTGACGCAAAAGAGAGATACAGCCAATTATTCCGGATCAATCCAAATATTGTTAGAAGACTACCAAATAAGATTGTTGCTTCCTATTTAAATATTTCTCAAGAAACATTGAGTAGAGTAAAATCTAAAGTTTTGAAATAGCATTCTATTAAAAAGGAATGTATTAACAGCGCAAAAGCAGTAGCTAAAAACAAAAACTCAAAAAACTCAAAAAAATTTAAAACATGAAATACGCATTAGTAATCGGACTCTTTTTAGTTCAAATCCTTGGTTATGCACAATCGAATAAAGAAACTGTTCCTACTCCAAAAGCCGATGACAAGTTGTTGTTGACCATTTTTCTTAAACATGATCAAAGCATGAATTTGAATGAAATCGAAAAGATTAGAACCGAACAAGGTTTTTATAAAAATTTCCCACCCGAAGGAGTTTCTGTAGTAAACTGGTATGTGGTTATGGGGATTGGGCAAATGGTGGTGTTAGAACTTCCAGCTTCCAAATTAGCCGCAGTGAATCTAGCCATTGAAAGAACCGCTTGGAAGGCTTTCAAAACCGAAATATATCCAACCTACAACTTTTACCCAATAGTAGAAGGTAAGTTGGAAAATAAGACAAAAGTAGCTTACTAGAGAACATAAAAAAATAAGATAGTGCAAATGTGAGTTTGTACTATCTTATTTTTTTGTTTACTGTTTTCAATATTTTTTGTCTCGCCAATTTTGGTTCGAAATTTCTGTTATACAAAAGTGGGTAATTTGTTATTGGGTAGTCATTTTTCCAAGACATACCATCATGTACTTCTTACTACATGAAAGGATTCGTGCGGCAGTGGGAGATTATCGAAGTGTCTAGTCCTAAATAAACGATACAGATTATTAGACTAAAAATAATTAATTAAACACTTGCAAGAACTTTTTTGCAAGTGTTTTTTGTTTTATATGTTCTCATTTTAATTTGATTCTGCAAGTGCATTTGATTTGGTGTTAGCATATAATTAGAATAATGTGGTCGTAATTCGTTATATATATCAACTGATTCTTTTACGATTTTCTTCATAATTTTCAAATCTAGATTATATTTATCAATCATAAATTCCTGTTTTAGAATTCCATTTATTCTTTCAGCGACCGCATTTTCATATGGATCAGAGTTCTGTGTCATACTTGGCAATATTCCATTTTTACTTAGGATGTTTTGGTAATCATTGGCACAATATTGCAATCCTCTGTCTGAATGATGAATCAAAGGTACTTCCTTGTTTTTTCTTTGCTGTATAGCCATCTTTAGGGCTATAACACTGCTTTCGGTGTTCATATTGTTAGCAACATAATAACCCACTATCTTTTTAGAATAAGCATCAGTAACGATACTTAAATAACACGGTTTATCTCTTTTCCCAATATATGTTATATCAGAAACCCAAACCTGATCGGGTCTATTTATTTCTAAATCTAGAATTTTTTTTGGTGTTTTCTAAAGCGATGATGTGAATTAGTTGTAATGTGATAACTGCGTTTTGGTTGGATTAATAAGTGATTAGCTCTGAGTATATCAAATAATTTATCTCTACCAATTTTCATTGGTTTAAGCTCGTCCAATAACAAAAGATATGATTTCTTAGTGCCTAATCTAGGCATTGATTTTCTTATATCCATAACCAATGAAACCGCTTGAATTGCTTTAGATTCTTTGATAACTTTCCTTTTAATTCTACGATAATAAACCTGTCTGTCTACCCCGAACAAATTACAGGCGAACATTATTGTTTGCTGTTCTTTTTGTTTAAAATGGTCGATTGTTCGGGTGATGAGTTTTTTCGGATATCAATTTGATATTCTTTCTCGGCTATTTCAATCATCATATCAAAAATGATTGCTTTTTTATCCGCAACAAAGGCTTGTTGTTCCAAAAAGGACTTCTGCTTCTCTAGAAGTTTTACTTTGGCTTCAAGCTCCATTATCTTTTGTTCTGGTGACTTTGACATAGTAAATGGTGTTTGGTTCTCCCAATCAAAGTTACCAAATTTCTTGAGCCAATTGACTACAGTTTTTCTACATTGAATTTCATACTTTTTTGTAGCAGCTGTTGCCGTAAGATGTCCTCGTTCAATTTCTTGGACAATTTGCAATTTAAAAGACATTGAGTAATCTTTTTGCGTTCGCTTAACATAGCGTGTTTCTTCATGTTTTTCCATAAGGATACTTTTTGTGTATCGCTATTTCAGGACGGGACAAAGACGTAAAATAAAAACCTTAAATGAGCATAAAATAATCCTAAGTTATTGGGTTCAAAGAATCAAAAAACCAACCCGCATTATTGGAAGAATTCAAAAAACGGAAAATACATTTCATTTTACATCAAAAAAGGCTCAACAATATAAAATTGTTGAGCCTAAATCTTTCTTATTCTAATCCACCAACTATTTTTTAGTAACTCATCAAAAAACATCAATTATACTTAATGAATTTCTAAGAATTAAATATTCATCACTCCATTTAGTCCATATATAAAATTAAAGTAATTATCTTCCTTTTTTTTATATCTATAAAAAGCAATAGGCATTAATCCTAATGTAAGCACAGTAAATAAAAGATAAATACCATAATACCAAATATCTCCATCCATATCATCATCTTCACTACGCCAAAAAACTATTCTTGCAAAGACAGTCAAAAATAATGCGGCAAACACTCCAAGCATAATAAACCCAAAACTTTTACTTATTATATCTAAAAAATCATATTGCCACAATGATGAATTCTGAAATAGAATAAAACTAGATGATCCAATAAAAAAATACATGAAAAAATACAAATTCAAAGTTTTAAGCTTAGATATATTTTTGGCTTGTGAATAAATATTATTTTCTCTTAACCATGTTAAATTGTCATTATTCTGAATAACATTTAATTCTTTTATAGTCTTTTTTAAAGCTATAAAAGATTGTCTATTTACAACTCTTTTAATATTTCTATCGTTAGGAGTATCTACTTCTGAAATTACATTTTGAAAATAGGCTGCAAATAGGCTTTCATGTTGAGAAAGTAACCAAACACCACCAGTATAGGTGTCATTTGATACAGCTTCAATAAAACTACTTTCATTTAAAATAACATTTTTTAAAATGTATTCCAAAATATAAGATTTATCAGGCTCAATTGCAGTTGTACTATCATTTTTACCATTTGACCAACCCCAAGATTTAAAGTGCTCTATCAGATAATCACATACTTGAATCATGTGAAAATTCATCACATATAAATAGAATGCAGAATCGCAATTATCCCCATGGTCTCTAACAAACATCCATTGTTCATTTATTTGATACTGTCTATTTGCCTCTATTAAAAATAGTTCCCATAAATTTTCATTTCTATTATTTAAAGTATCACGAAAATTTGTTATGATTTCAGTTTTAGCTCTTGATAATTCTAATTTTTTGGGAGCTAATTTAGCAAGTGCCTCATCGCGCTTCATATCTGCATGAATATCTCCAAATAAACCAATAGCACCACCAATTAAATTTGTTGCACTCCCTACCTTTCTCCCTGCAATTAGCCCCACAATGCCTGAAACATTTTGGATGTTATTTGCTAAACCTTGAAATTTTTCTGAAACTTGAGCAGCCATCTCTGATATCTCAATAATTTCTTTTTCAATTAAATCAATATCTTTTCTTAAAAATTGAAATTGTTTTGTTGTACTCATTTTTAATATTTTTTAAATTGTAATAAAATGAAAAAACACATTAGAAATACAATCAGATGTACTTCTTAAAGTTGCGATTAATTCAGATCGATAGTTTATATAGTTAACATCATCGCTATAACTATCCATACTTAATATTTGATCAAGAATCTTATCTGTTTTATTTGACATCCCACTTAACACACTTTGCACTAAACTTGCTTGAATTTTACATTTTTCAATTCTCATGTCATATTCTTTGCACATTAATTCAACTTGTCCATCAAATATTTTTATCGATTTTTCAATTTCTTTAACTTGTAAGACCGTTAAAGCAATTTTATCTACAGCCCCATTTACTAAAGTCAATGTAGAATTACAATTCTGGAAAGCAGAGTCAACCTTTTGCATTGCAAGATTGGTGTTTTCCAATATTTCATCATACTTATTAATTTTTTCGTCCATAATTTGGTTCATTCTGACTTTAAAGAGTTAAACATTTTTTTTACAATCAAAATCTAGATGCCAAATATATAATTAAAAATAATAGGAATTTTACGGGAAACCGCAAAAGTCATTTTTTTTAGATTTAACCAAGGATCCAAACGCAAAAAACGACTACAAAACTATAATCTACTTTATCATTACTTCAACTAATATTGAATATAGTAAAGCTAGAAAGTTTGATAAAAGTTATCACCATCTAATCAATTTACTTCACAGTCTCCAATACAGCCTGTCTCGCCAATTTAGGTTCGAAATTTCTATTGTACAAAAGTGGGTAATTTGTTCTATTTGGTATTGGGTAGTCGTTTTTCCAAGACATACCATCTTGTAGTCCCCACAAAGTGACTCTGCTTATTTTATCTTTGTTCTTTACAAAAATGGCAAAGAATTCTTTGTAACGATTCGCTAATTGCTGTTCTACAGATTGCGGCAAAACATTTTTAGTAAAGATTTAAGTAAAATGAGAGAAAGTATTCTAGTATTAAAAAATATTATTTAAAAAAACATATATAGTTAGTGGAAAAAAAAGTCCAGTCTTATTTCAATATTCATTATTAGTGGAAAAAAACGCCCAAAAAATGATTTTTAGTGGAAAATAAAGTATAATTTTACTTAATAAAGCACCACTAATGGAAAATTTTGTCCCAACACACCTTCAAGAAATTATTTATTCCTCAAGCGATAAAAAAATAAGAAAACAAATTGCTATGCTTGAAAGTACAGGTAAAATTAAAAAAATTGCACCTCGTATCTTCACTTCCAACTTTATTGACACGGATGAGGTTATTATCAAAAGAAATATTTTATCAATTTTAGGAAATTTATATCCAGGTGCATTATTAAGCCATCGTTCCGCAATAGAATTTAAACCAACGGCTACAGGACAAATATTTGTTACCTATACTTATACCAAAAAAATAAAGTTACCTGGAATAACAATCCGTTTTATGGAAGGTATTGGAGCAATTGAAGGAGACAATTCATTTTCGGGCGAATTATTTGTTTCACAACAAGAAAGAGCTTTTTTAGAAAATCTACAACCGTCAAGAAAAACGGGACCAGAATATAAAACAATTTCAATTGCTGAACTAGAAAATAAACTAGAGAAAATAGTTCAAGTGAAAGGTGAAGACGGACTAAATCAAATTAGAGATAACGCAAAATTAATCGCTGATAAATTAGGAATGCAAAATGAGTTTGAGAAGTTAAACAAACTAATTAGTGCCTTATTGTCTACGCAACCATCCAAAATATTATCCTCTCCAAGAGCCATTGCAAGAGCATTTGGAAATCCTTATGACCAATCAAGAATAGATTTGTTTGAAATATTATTCCTAGAACTAAAACAAAGAGAATTCAAAAATGTGATAGATAGAAATACAACTAATACAGCTTTTCAAAATTTCGCTTTCTTTGAATCCTACTTTTCAAATTATATCGAAGGAACTAGATTTGAAGTGGTCGAAGCAAAAAATATTATCCAAACTGATACTCCAATGCTCAATCGAGACGAAGACTCTCACGATATATTGGGAACATATAAATTGCTCAGTAATAAAATCGAAATGAATGTTACACCAGCTTCTCCAGAAGAATTCATTACCATTCTTCAATACAGACACCGATTTCTTTTGGAAGCAAGAGTATCAAAAATGCCAGGCGTATTTAAAGATAAAAATAACCGTGCTGGAGAAACTTTTTTTGTCGATTTTGAATTAGTAAAAGGTACATTAATAAAAGGTTTTGATTTTTACAAAGCACTAACAGACCCATTTGCAAAAGCGGCTTACATTATGTTTATGGTAAGTGAAATTCACCCATTTTTAGACGGAAATGGAAGAATAGCAAGAGTAATGATGAATGCAGAATTGGTCAAAGCAGACCAATCAAGAATAATAATTCCAACAGTATATCGTGATGATTATTTAGGTGCTTTAAGGAGACTAACAAGACAAAAGGATCCATTAGCTTATATAAAAATGTTGCAAAGAGCACAAGATTTTAGCGCAACACTAAAAGCAAATACTATAGATGAATTAGAATTGCAATTAGAATTAAGTAATGCTTTCAAAGAGCACGACGAAGCAAAATTAAAGATTATCCAATAAACCTTTATCAATTCATTATCTCATTCAGCTTTAAGGCACTCCTTTGCCAACGCTCCAAAAGTTTTTGCACCCCCTAGAACGTTTACGGTTAAAAAGAAATTTATGGTAAGGGCAACAAAAAAGCTTTTCCCCAAGCAGTGTTACATAATTGAGTATTATAGAGCATACAGAAACGCTATCTTTCAATTGGTAAACCCCTATGCTCTATAATAACATTATGTAAAAAAAGCCGCTCTGCCATAGACCGCACCCCACAAAACTGCTTTTCGTAAAGGAATTCGACTTTAAAAACCAGACAAAACAAAAAACGCTCCCTTTTCAGAAAGCGTTTAATAGTTTAGATAAAAGTTCAATTCACCAACAACTAAATTTTACTTTACAGTTTCCAATATTGCTTGTCTCGCCAATTTAGGTTCGAAATTTCTATTATACAAAAGTGGGTAGTTTGTTCTATTTGGAATTGGGTAGTCATTTTTCCAAGACATACCATCTTGCAATCCCCACAAAGTGACTCTGCTTATTTTATCTTTGTTCTTTACAAAAATTGCAAAGAATTCTTTGTAACGATTCGCTAGTTGCTGTTCTACCGATTTCGGCAAACCATTTTTATACGGGTCTAAAAAGGTTTCGAACTCCTCTAATTGATACTGAGGCTCCATCATGCTTTTCCCAGTTATTTGACCTTCCTTGGTAATTGGCAATACATCCACATCTAATTCTGTAATCATTACTTTGATTCCTAAAGCCGCATAAGCATCAATAGCTTGTTGAATGTATTCCGTTTTAGGAAAATTTAAACCCCAATGTGCTTGAATCCCAACTCCATCAATTCTGATTCCGGCATCTTGAAGCATCTTAATCATACGAACAATTCCGTCTCTTTTTTCTGGACGCCAAGCATTGAAATCATTATAATACAATTCGGTGTTAGGGGCATATTCACTCGCATATTTGAAGGCTAAGCGAACCATTTCGTCTCCATCGCCAATACCATTTACCCATGTTGTAGGTCGGTATTTACCATTATCATCTATCACCTCATTTACTACGTCCCATGCTTGTACTTTTCCAGCATAGCGACCAGCAACCGCTTTGATGTGCGTACGTAATTGCTCTTTTTGTTCTTCTGGCGAATTTGGCGCTCCTTTATCGTTTGTAAAAAACCATGCAGGCGTTTGATTGTGCCATATCAAGGTGTGCCCCATAACGAACATCTTGTTTTCTTTGGCGAAAGCAACATAGGCATCAGCCAATGTAAAATCATAAATTCCCGGTGACGGACATACAACTTCCGCTTTCATACAGTTTTCGGGAGTTACGGTATTGAACTCCCTTTTTATAATTGTTTGAGAAGCGTTATCCTTACCCGAAACGATAGCATCATTTATGGCACTACCTAATAAAAAGTAGTTTTTAAAGGCATCTTTTAATGTTACATTTTCAGTAGTTGTTACTGTTTTCGAAACAGCAGTAGTTTTCACTTTTTGAGCAGTGCAAGCTGTGAATGATAATGATAAAACACCCATAATTGTGGCCATTTTATTTACTGTGAACTTTGTTTTTTTCATGGTTTTTTGTTTATTAATAGAAAAATGTATTCCAACCTATTGTAATGACAAATAGAGTATAATTATTAAAAAGGGGCTTCGACAAGCTCAGCCTGACAAAGAAAACGTCATTAAATATTACTTGTACTTATCGCACTCCATGTACGGCCATAGCTAAGGTATACACCGAATCCAAGGCAGTAATAAAAAGTGTGGTTTGCTTTGGTCCACCAAAAGTGACATTGGCAGTCCAATCTTTAGGTACAGCAATATGTGCTATTTGTTCCCCTTTTTTATTAAAAACAGTAACGCCTTTTCCGGTCAGGTAAACATTACCTAGGTTGTCAATCGTCATCCCATCCGAACCCATATTGGCAAACAGTTTTTTATTCGAAAGCTGGCCGTTTTTACCAATTGTATAGGAGTAGGTTTTTTTACCAGATTCGTCTGCCACATATAGGGTTTTGCAATCGGGAGTACCTATAATTCCGTTCGGTTGATTGAAGTTATCGTCGGCTACAATTGTCGGTATTTTTGTATTTGGTGCTAAATAATACACCCTTTTTGATGCTTGCGGTGGCTCTTGATGTTGCCACCACGTACGTTGGTAATAAGGATCCGTAAAATAAATACCCCCTTTGGCATCTACCCAAAGATCATTGGGACCATTAAATTTTTTACCTTCAAAATTAGCAAGTAGCACGGTTACTTTTTTATCTGCATCAATAGACCATATTTCATTTTTTTCATCGGCAACAGCCAATAAATTTCCTTGGTTGTCAAAATACAATCCGTTAGAGCGACCGGATGGTTTCATATAATCTGAAACGGTATTGTCACTGGCATTCCATTTCAGGATGCGGTCATTGGGCTGATCTGTAAAATAGACATCTCCATTTTTGTTTGCAGCAGGACCTTCGGTAAATTCGAATCCATCAGCAACCAAAGTAAGCTGCGCACCATCGGCAATTATAGCTTTGTTTAAGTCTTTCTGCGCCTTGCAAGACATATTTACAATCAGTAGAAAACTGATGCCCATTAAATTTAGATAATTGCTATAAATCTGTTTTTTTGATTTAGTTTTCATATTGTATTGTTAGTTTATTTTTTAATTGAATCGCCTTTAGCCCAATAAATAGCGCCAAAAATGTGGTTTAAAAAGTTTTTATCTTTAAACGATTCTGGTTTATGACCCAAAGCGGTGTAAAACGATCTTCCACCTTCATACTCTTGATACCATGCAATAGGATGTGCCTTTCCCATCCCTTTCAACGGGATCGCATCATAACCGGCAGTAAAGTCATAAGAAGCTTCATCAACGGTCAATAGAATATGTAGTTTATCGAGGTTCATGTTTTTAAAGTTATACCATTCATCAGAACGAAGCCATTTATTGGGTAAATGCCATGTTGCTGGAAAATCATGATTGGCAACGTTTACAATGGCTGCTTGTAATTTTGGATGATTTACAAATTTCGCTCCTACTAGACCATCAAACCAAGCGTTATCGTTTTCACCATCTGCCGTACCGTGTATGCCTACAAAGCCACCGCCTCGTTTCATAAATGCTTTTAAAGCATCCATGTGTTTTGGTGTCAAAAAATTAGCATTGGCATTCATGAATATCACCACATCATATTCTGGTAATTTTGTTATTAGATCGTCTGGTCTTTGGGTCCAATCAAACTTAAACTGATTTTCGGCTGCCATTTCTTTGAATGCTTCAACAGCGACAGGGATAGAATTGTAATGCCAAGTATCATGCTGGGTAAACAATAAAACACGAAATTGCTCTTGCGCATTGGCTTTCATCATCGTTAGGATACATAGGGTTAGTAAAATGTATTTCATTTTAAATGGTTTCATAATTTAATTTTATTGGTTACGGGCATGACTAAAACGATATGCTATAGTTCATTTTGATTCTGTTTGAAAAAATATAGCCACAGATTATATACTGATTAATCATTGCTACCATTGTTCACTCTAGTTAACTCTTTTAAAATCTGCTACATCTGCGAAAATCTGCGTGAAAAAAGTTTGCACGCAGATTTGGCAGATTTTCGCAAATAATAATTTAGGTTTTAATCTAAATTAAATTTAGTACCGCATTGTCAAAGTGCCGCCACTTTCTAATAATCTGTGGCAAAAAATAGTTAGTAAAACTTTCAGTTGGTGGTGGATTATTTCAATAATTCATAATAAATATATTCCCAAGCTAAGTCGACACTATACAAAGGCGGAAAATTATAATCTTCCACTTCAGACAAGATGTACTTTACTCCAGCTATTTTTTGATAGTTAAAAATATCCTTGAAATCTATTTTTCCACTTTCGCCTAATTCTTTGTAATCTTTTACATGCCAACTAATAAATCGGTTGGGATAGTTTTTGAAATAATCTATAGGATTCACACCTCCCTTATGCATCCAATACAAATCTGATTGAAAATAAACATAGTCCGAATTGGTATTTTGAAGAAAGTAATCATAAATGGTTACACCTTCGACCTTTAAAAATTCATCGGCATGGTTGTGGTACACAAACTTGAGTCCGTTCTTCTTACAGAGTTTTCCAACTTTATTATAATAATTGCAATACTCTTGCAATTCTTTAATCGTCTTGATGCCTTTTAATTTACTATTTGAAGTAGACAGGTATTCAACACCAGCTATTTTATGGTCTTGTATCGTTTTGTTCCACCACGCATAGATTGCTGCATCGTCGTTTTTATCTTCGGAATCGAAAAAGGTCATTGAGCCTAAAAATTTCATGCCTGCTTTTTCGACCATCGCCTTAAACTGCGTTGGACTTTGACCGTAAAAACCACCGTCTTTATATACAAAAGTTTCTACATAGCTATACCCCATTCTACCTAACTCAGTCAAGGTTTTCTCTGGGTTTTTAAGCATTTCTTTGTGAACAGAAACAAGCTGAATACCAATATTTTTGTCTTTAGGATTGTTCTTAATGTATCTTGTTTTCCATACACTCTTTTCATTAGTATCAAAGCCTTCCAATATAACATCGGTATAATTTTGAAAGTTAAAATCAACCTTCATTGTTTTATTACCATTGAGGTCTTTGTCTTGCATTGTCCAATGATCTTCTGAAGTAAACATGCCTTTTCCTGTGAAAAATGCGCCTTTTGCATTATGACCAGCAGCAAAAATAGCATCGGTAACCGTATCATAACCAATAATTTCATGAAGTATTGGATTGTATTGATCGGAATTATCTTTTTGAAAAACTTCAACCGTGAGCGAATGATTATCGAAATTGGTCAAACTGCTCATTTTAATTTCAGGAAGTTTTGCAACACTATCTGTACTAGGATTTATAGCACTTACCCATTGGCCCGAATATTGCCTTAGTCTATCTTTTTGAGAAGAAATACCGTAGTTTTCTTGAGCAAAACCGACGAATGATTTTAGAAAAATAATTAAAAAAAGAACTCTTTTCATTTTTATTATTTTTTATCAAGGTGAATAAATAAGGGACTTTCCATTTCTTTTTTATATGCTTCTAATACAAATGGATTTTTTTCTATACGGGCATCTTTCCAATCATGCCAAGGAAAACCATTTCTATTCGACCAATATTCCCAATCCCAATTGATGTAGCAAAATGCTTTTATTCCTGGATTGTCGTGTAGCATCTTGAAGAAAGGTTTGAACCATTTATCCCAAGAAACTTCACCATCCATTACACCCACAAATCGTGGTGTACACTCGCCTATCATCACTGGTTTATTATGTTTATGAGCACCATCAAAAAAGTTTTGCAAACCAATGTTATCAAATTCTTCAGGGCTAAAAATATCGATACCCCACCAATCTACATATTGATCACCAGGATAATATTCCATCAACTTTTCTGTACTTATAAAATCTGCAGAGCCACCGCCTGAGCACCAAACCGTTGCCGATTTTATATTTTTTTCTTTAAAAGCCTTTGAAATAGTTATGAATACTTTTTTAAAACTTTCAGGCGAATAGCCATTCCAATCGCCTTCGAACTCGTAACCAATTCTGGTAAAAGACGGTCTGTCTAGTTCCAAAAGCACTTTATAGAATGCTTGCAATTGTTTGTCATATTTTCCGCTGGCAACTTCTTTGTCCAAACCTGCTCCTGTATCTTTTCCACCCGTAAATCCTAAACCAATTTGAGGTATCATTCCTTTGGGCAAGCTATCTAAAACTTGTTTCAAACCTTTCCCCCAACTTTCAATCCTTTTTACTGGTGACGTTATATTGACATACGTCATGTAAATTGCTGGCGTTTTATCGTGTCCAACAGCATTTACATAATCATTAAAACCCTTTTTGTCCTGACCAGCACCGTGGTAAATTCCGGTTTGGGGTTCGTATTTGGCATGGTAAAACGCACCGATATTTTTTGTCTCTTGGCTCTGCACCTTTACAACCAATAGCAAAAAAAGTAGGGTTGAAAACTTCACAATATTATTTTTGATATACCTCATATTATTTGTTTTCTATTTTCATTTTTAGTCCTTCTAGAAAACCATAATAAGCAGGTTTAGGTTTTAAATTATCATCATAAATAGTAGGCCAATCTTTCATGTTGAAAAAGCCTTTAATCCAAGAATCTCTATCTGTAAAATCCCAAACTGTAATCCCAAATTGCTGTTCTTTCGGCACAATACTGCGATACATTAAAACTAGATTTTTATATTTTTCAGCCTGCGCTTGCTTCATTTCATTTGTTACCGAACTATACTTTTCAATACCACCTAACCTTTCGTCATTGTGCGAATTAAAAATAATATCAACTTCCGACAAGTGAATTTGCAAACCTGTTGCTGCCGCTTTTTTCAAAGAATAGGCAATAGCTTCATCTGGCGTATCCATACGAATGTGCATTTGAAAACCAATACCATGAATGGGTACACCCTCTTTTTTAAAGTCTTCGACCATTTTTAAAACGGCATCTAATTTTGTAGTATCACGCTCAATATTGAAATCATTATAAAACAACACGGCATTGGGATCCGCTTCATGGGCATATCGAAAGGCATTTGCTATATATTCTTTACCCAAATTATTGTACCAAAATGTTTTTCTATATTCACCTCCTGCAGATTCAAAAGCTTCGTTAACAACATCCCATCCAGCTACTTTTCCTTTGTATCGGCCGACATATTTTTGAATATACTCTTTCATAAATTTACCCAACCAGATGTTGTCTTTAGCCCCTTTTTCTTCTACCCATTTAGGTGTACTGCTGTGCCAAATAAGGTTATGACCAAAAAGACGTTGGTTGTGCTTGGTGGCGTAATACAATAAAGTATCGGCCTTTTTCCAATTAAACTGGTTTTCAGCAGGCAAAATCGATTGCATTTTCATATCGCTAGTAGCGGTGATACTATTGAAATTTGAAATCTGCAAAGCCATTAACGCTTGGTCATTGATCAACTTATTGATATTAATTGCCGTACCAATTGGAAAATCTGAAACGTTTTTTAGACCTGCTTCAGACGAAGTTTTTTGGCTTACACTTTTACAACTTGTAAAGGCAAACACCGTTGCCACAAAAAGGATCGTTGCAATTTGAGGATAACGTTGTTTTTTATGTATCATGTTATTTATTTTTTGGTATTAGTTATTGATCCGCTCACAATAGTTTCCGATCCGACGTTTTTCTTTATAGAAAATACTTTTGAATTTTTAAGAACATCTTTTCCCTTTGACTTTGGAGCAAATACAATTCCTCCCCAACGTCCACGAGTAAATTCTGTCCCATCAGTTCCCACTGTGGCAATTACCGTTATTTTATCGCTTTTTTTAAGGGCAATGTTTTTCCATAATTTGTTGTATTTAATGCTTTCTTCGAAGGAATTCTTACTCAAAGGAGCGGAATATTTACCCACCTCTTTTCCGTTTATTAACATTTGAAAACCTGATTGTCCATCATTTTCTCCAACACCTACAAAAATGATATCGTATACCCCATTTTCATAAGGAAAATCTGTTGTGACCGTAGCCTCTTTATGTTTTTCAGGATTTATTGCCAACCATGCATTATCCACATAAAAATTGGTGTTTTCAATAGGAAAATCAATAGCTTTCATGATTTTCGTTCCATTCACAGTTTTTCCAATTTCGTCAATATAAGAAAGAGCTGTAAGCTGTTTTTTTATTTCTGCGGGACCTTCTCCATTTGGAACATAATCAATGTCTTTCGTTAGGAGAAATTTATCCAGTTCGACACCATCTTCGCGCATGCTAAACTGAATATCGTGTATCCCCGCTTTTTGGATATCTAAATAAATTTGTTTGGCAACACCACAGTGAATCAACTCTGTACGTTGCGCACTTCCCCAAGTCCACTCCTTCTTCCCTTGGCACCATTGCATGCGTTGTCCGTGTTCTGGCCAAGTACCATCAATGCCTACGTGTAGTCCATTGTCTTCGGCACCCATGCTAAATATTCGCGCCCAAACATAATAACGTCCGGGAGTACTAAATTTTACTTTATAATGAAGAATACCCATTTGTCCTGCTTCATTCGAAAAATTTTCGCCTACAATAAGTTCATCTTCAGCAGTTACTCTTGTGTCGGGTAGGATTTCTAAATAAGCGTTGTTACTCGCTCCAAGGTTGTGATTTTCATCTTCATCTCTACCTACTTTAGGAGTTTCAGTTGATGATGTTCGATACCATTGTCTGATTTCGTTTTTGCTTTGTTTATAATTATGCTCTGCTTCTACAGCAATTGTTTCCTTATTTCCTTCGAAAACCGTTTTTTTATTTACTATTGGTTTTTCGAGCTGCTGTGCTGTACTACCTAAAGAAATTGATAGAAATCCTGCTAATACAATATTGATTTTTAAATGCATGTTTTTATATTTAATTACTAGAATTTATTAATCAATTTGGATATTAAAAAGCCAAATAATTAGTTTTTACTTCTCAATACTAACGGCATATATCATCCCTGCTAGCATATCAGGAAGCAGTAAACGCCCTTTATCTTCTTCTAAATAAAAGTCTGCAGCCGATTTCAAACCCTCAATTAAAACGGTTGCTTTTTCGGTTTTTCCATCAATTTTCCAAACCGCTCCTGCCGTCCAACTACTAACATAATAATTGCCTATACTATCTTGCTCTACTCCATCAGCACCTCGGAATTGTCCTTTCAACGGAGTTAATTTACCATCACGTTTCACTAAAAAATTACCAAGAAAAAAAGCACCCACCATAATATTGCCATTGTTGTCCACGCCTACTCCATTTGGGTTCAACATCAAGGGAGATGTATCTTGCGTTATGGATACAACTCCATCCAAATCAACATGATAAATACGACCCAATTGCGGAACTAACTTAGCCTGTTCACTTTCAAGCGGCCAAAGCACTTTATTTTCGTCACGCATATATTTTACTGCTCCCATGTCAGCCACATAAATTCCTTTACCTTTAGCATCAACTGCAACATCATTCAAGTACAAAACTACTTTGGGAAAATCCTCTTTTTTTACAAAGACAGTTGCATGACCAGCACTATCGACTTTCCAAATTCGAGTTAAGTCCAATAAATACAAATGACCTTCTAGATAGACAATACCTTTGGGTTCATCAAAACCTTTTGCAAAAATTTTTACGCCATTTTTAGAGATTTCAACTACTTCACCATCACCTTGCTCTGCCCCATTCATAAGGGTAACATAGTAATTGTCATTAAAACCTTTTGTAATACTTTCTGGTTTTACCCCCACTTTTACAGGGAATTGAATTTCAGATTGTTGCGCATATCCAGACAATGTGAATAATACCATTAAAGCTATAGTAGTAACAATTTGCTTTACACTTTGTTTAATAAAAATTGTAGACTTTTTCATTTTATTAGTTTTTGAAATTAATCCTTTTGAAATTTTATTAAACAAAATCGCTTAACGAACAATAAGAAAGCAACCGTATGTCTATTATACCGAGTTAATTATAACTTGTGTTATTAGTTTACTTTTTTGTATCCCAACCTGTCAGTTTTACTATTTTCGAAAAAATTTCATTGTTTTCATAAATACCATTAAACTCTTCTGACCCTGGTCCAAAAGCAAAAACCGGAATTAAAGTAGCAGAGTGTCCGCCTGTAGAAAATGAAGTTCCTACCTTGCTATAATCATCATATTCCGTTCCGTCTGCTTTCTTTTTTCTTTTAGCAGATAGTGTGAACCCACCTGTTTCATGGTCAGAAGTAACCACGACTAAAGTATTACCCTCTTTCTCGGCGTAATCCAATACTTTACCAATAAGATTATCAAAGTCTAATAATTCAGCAATCAAATAAGGAGCATCGTTATCGTGCCCGCCCCAATCAATTTGAGAACCTTCTGTCATTATAAAAAAGGGTGCATTGTCTTTACTTAAAAATTGGATTCCCAATTCGGTTGCATTCGAAAGAAAATCACCTCTACCTTGAGACATTTTTGGCAACTGATCTTTAGCTAAAAGAAAACCCGCTTTTTGGCTTGATTTAATTTGAGCAAAATTCCCTAAAGCTGTAGTGTCAATTTTATAGTTTAGCGCTGTTAATTCGGTGACCAAATTTCGTTTGTCTTTTCGCTTTGTAAAATATTTCAATCCGCCTGCTGCAAAAAAGTCGACTTTACCACCTAATAAGTCTACTGCTATTTCGTCCCCCATACCGCGATTAATTTGGTGACCAAAAAAACTTCCTGGTGTTGCATGCGTAATTGCCGAAGACGCTATTAAACCCGTCTTCACATTTTTTGACGAAGCCAATTCAACAATTGTTTGTACTGCTGTAGAGTCATTTGCAACTCCTATTGCGCTATTAAAAGTTTTGACACCACAACTAAATGCAGTTGCGCCAGCGGCCGAATCGGTTATCTCCTGACCTGCAGAAGATGTTTTTATCAGTCCAATATTTTTAAATCGAGTATAATTGGGTTTTGAATCTTTGAAGAAAAATGCGGACGAAATTTGCGACAAACCTGTTCCGTCACTAATTAGCAGAATTACATTTTTGGGTTTTGGAGACTGCGTTGTTTTTTTTGTTGTGGAGCAAGAAAATAGTGTAAATGCTATAAAAACTGCCGAGATATTTTTATAATTCATGACGTTGTAATTATTATGGTTAGTACTCATTTGGATAACTTTCAAGTCATGATGACTTTCGTATTAGTAATTCGACACAAGAGTTGATTGACCTATTAAATTAATTATTAGTCAATTCGAGTGTCCGCCTCCGCGGATGCGATAGCTTTTTTAATAAAATGTATCGAGAACGATATTTACTGTAGCTTCTCGATACATTTTTTAATAGTAAAGCTATCGCATTACTATCAAAAAACACTCGAAGTGACGGTCGAAAAACTAAAACCATCGTAGCATTTCAACCCCTGATTCGTGTTAAAAACTGTCAGTACTGCTGAATTAAAATCCAGCAAATACTGACAGTACCAACCAAAATCATTTTATTCGAACCGAAAGATGCGTACAGCAACAAGGCTCAAAAAATTGACCAACTTAAAAAGTTGAGACATTAGTATTTACTTTTTATTCCAAATATGGATCTAACGTATTGATTTTTCCATTTTGATCATAAGTGATTTCAGCCACTTTTACCGATCTTAAGTGGGTAACTCCCTCCGACAAACTAGAATCGTGATAGAATAAATACCATTTATTTTCGAACTCACAGATAGAATGGTGCGATGTCCAACCAATAACAGGGTTTAAAATTCGACCTTGATAGGTAAACGGCCCGTAAGGATTGTCTCCTGTAGCATAACAGATAAAATGGGTGTCTCCTGTTGAATAAGAGAAATAATATTTGCCATTATACTTGTGCATCCACGAAGCTTCAAAAAAGCGACGGTCGTTGTCTCCTGCTAAAAGTGGTTTTCCGTTTTCATCCAGAATTTCGATTTCTTTTACCGATTCGTCAAAACTTTTCATATCAGCAGAAAGCTTTGCCATAATTGGTTTTAAAGCCAACTCATTTCCTACTGGTTCTTTGTGGTTTACATCATAACTATTGTTTCTATAGTTTTGCAATTGACCGCCCCAAATTCCACCAAAGTACATGTAGTAACTACCGTCATCATCACAAAAAACAGCTGGATCGATAGAATAACTACCTTCAATCGCTTCTGGTTCAGCAATAAATGGTCCAACCGGAGAATCGCTAATAGCAACCCCAATCTGGAAAATTCCGTTGGCTCTTTTGGCTGGGAAATACAAATAATATTTTCCATCTTTAGTAGCAGCATCAGGCGCCCACATTTGTCTTTCGGCCCAAGGCACATCTTTTACGTGTAGCGCTAAACCGTTATCTGTAGCTTCCCCTGTTGGGCTATCCATAGAAATAACGTGGTAATCTTCCATCCCAAAATGATCTCCGTTGTCATTAAATGGAATTCCCGCTTCGATGTCATGAGAAGGATAAATATATATTTTTCCGTTAAAAACATGCGCCGAAGGATCTGCGGTATACATGTGTTTAATTAGCGGTTGTGAAATTGCTTTTTTGTTTATTTCGTCAAAATTGATATGACTGATATTTTCTTCTGGCATAATAATTTAATTTATAGTTTTACTTCTTCTTTCTTTTAATTCACTTTCTAGTTGCACTTCCATTTTTTTATCGATAATATAAAAACATACCAAACCTGCACTTGCTATAAAAAATAATCCTGGATAAACACTTACTGCTAATTTAATTCCGTCAATTGCAGATTGTGCTTGGTTCGCTGCTTCGGCTACATAACCGTATCTTGATAATAGAAAAGCACCCAAAGCACCACCAATACTCAAACCTACTTTTAGACCAAAAATCATAGCTGAAAAGATGATCGCAGTTGCGCGTCGGTTGTTTTTCCATTCGCTATAATCAGCTACATCAGCAATCATCGCCCATAATAACGGAATCGTAATTCCGTACAAAAATCCATGTACCACCTGCGTTACAAATACTAAAGTTATAGACGTAGGCGCATAAAAATTGAACTGAACCAAACTTAAAGCAGACAAGAATATAAAGGCAATAAAAATGTTTCTTTTACCAAATTTATCCGCCAATCCTTTTGAAAACATAATTCCGAAAATCATGAATAAAATTCCACCCGAATTGAACAAACTAAAGGCAGATGTAGGTGCATCTTTTGGCCATTGAAACTCGGTAAGTCCCATTCCAATTAGTGTATCATTCAATCCTGCAATCATGTTATTAAATCCAATATCTTGCAAAAACGTAGCTTGAGCAACAGGATCTAAGTAGTATTTAAAGTAATAAATGTACATTCCTCCTTTTAGCGAAAGCGTAACAAATATCAAAATAGTAACAAAAAGCATGATGACCCACGGCTTGTTTTTGGACAAATCAATTAAATCTTGTTTTACTGATGATTCTTGTTCTTTCTTAGGAACAATACGTTCTTTTGTAGTCAAAAATGTGATTATAAAACAAATAACTCCTGCTATTGCAAAAATCATCATGGTCGTTTTAAAACCAGCTGCTTTGTCGCCATGACCCAATATTAAAACCAAAGGCAACAACAATCCTTGAATGATAAATTGTGCAAACATTACGGCCACAAAACGATACGATGACAAACTGTTACGTTGTCCCATATCTCCTGTCAAAACTCCGCTTAAAGCTGAATACGGTAAATTATTGGCCGAGTACACTAATATCAATAAGAAATAAGTCACTAAGGCATAAATTACTTTTCCGTCTGGACCAAAATCTGGTGTTGAGAAAGCCAAAATAGCGATAATTCCAAATGGCACCGATGTCCATAAAATCCAAGGCCTGAATTTTCCCCAACGGGTTCTCGTCCTGTCGGCAACCGCACCCATTATAATATTAAAAAAGGCACCGATAAACCCTCCGAAAAAGATAATCGCACTTGCTGTACCCGCTGGAATCTTATACACATCGGTGTAGAAAAACGCCAAAAAGGTCATCAAAGTCTGGAAAATCAAATTGGCTGCAAAGTCGCCTAAACTGTAACCTACTTTCTCTAAAACCGAAAGTTTTTGGGATGTATTATTCATTTTGTAAATGTATTTATGATTATTCTTTCTAAACGTTTCCTATTATTTAATCGTTTTATCACTAAAGCGCTCAATTGTTTTTAATTCCGGTTCGCCACCTCTTTGGCCACAGCCAGAAGCGATATACAATTCTTTTTTGTACCAAATAAATTGTGTACCATGTCTACCCTGCTGCAATGATGGTAGTGTACTCCATGCTCCTGTTTTTGTATCTAAAACTTCAACTTCATTATGCGCTAGTATTTGATCTGCATTTTCGCCTCCAGTAACCAAAATTTTATCACCAATACAAATTGATGCAATACCTGCACGTTGCGTAGGAACAGGATTGGCAAGTGTGCTCCATTGTCCAGTTTTGAAATCAAACACATCCACTTCTGGAATTGTTAACTCAAAAACCTTGTTGATAACGCCTGATGAAACCCTTCCTCCCAATACATATAATTTATCTTTACACACTACAGAGGTAGCATGATCTCGAGCTCGTGGTGCATCTGGCAATGTTTCCCATTTTCCTGTTTTGAAATCATAAACATCAAACCAGTTTACGTGTCCATCCCAATGACCGTCTATGATTCCACCCGAAATATAGAGCTTGTCCTTATAAACATTAGTGGTTGTAGAGGCTCTTAATCTATTGTTTGGCATTGAAAAGCCTTTTTCCCAACTGTCTTTTGCAGGATCATACATATAAGATGTTGCTACTGGAGTTTCATGTGGGTATTGCCCAGTATGTGCTCCAACTACATAAATTTTTCCTTTATAGGCGAAACTTTGAAAATGGTGC
The DNA here is from genome assembly GCF_040703125.1 of Flavobacterium ovatum. NCBI lineage: Bacteria > Pseudomonadati > Bacteroidota > Flavobacteriia > Flavobacteriales > Flavobacteriaceae > Flavobacterium > Flavobacterium ovatum. Next base: position 2,558,821 of record NZ_CP160035.1, on the reverse strand, counting down.
AATTCAATTGGGGGTTTGGCTCCTGAGGTCCAAGTATTGGTTTCAGGATTAAAAATGGAAACTTCTTGAATACGACGACCTCCAAGAAGATAAAATTTACCTCCAACTTCCACAAATGCCGCTTCATGTCGTGCCGCTGGTTCTCCTGTACAAACCAAGGTTTCCCATTTATAATTATCGAAGGATTGTGAAATCCCCTGTTGACAAAATAAAGTCAACAATGATAAAACTACTATTTTCGAAAGTCTAGAAATTTGTATCATAATCCCTTTTAATTTTATTTAATTTTATATGACTGTCCGCTTCACATACTAGATAAAAAATTACACGCAGATTAGACAGGTTAATTACAGTTAATCAATTTTAAATCTGCGTGCTTTTTTAATTTTAGTACAAGTAACAAATAGTCCTAAAATTTTAAGGCATTTGCGCTACTCCTATTTACAGTCGCTCTATTTTTTTTTCAAAGCCATTACTTTATCGTATGCTTTGTTAGTCTTATTATTTCGATCAAAAAGCAATGGATAATTTGTTCTGTTTTTAATAGGCCAATTGTTTAACCACGATTGACTATCATTCACTCCCCAAAAAGTAACACGACTAATTTTGTCTTGGTGCTTCAAGAATACTTTAAACAAATCTTCATAACGTTGCGCAAGTTTTACTTGGATACTGTCTGGAACTCCATTAGTGTACGGATTCATTTTTGCGTCTTGTTCAAAATTTTGATTCACATTAGCACCTACTAATTTTTCTGGTACTGGTAAAACCGAAATATCTAGTTCAGTAAACATCACCTTCAATCCTAATTTCGAATAGGCAATAATACTTTCTTCAATATCTTTCAATGGCAGACCATCAAGGCTCCAGTGTCCTTGAATTCCAACACCGTCAATACGAGCACCACTGTCTATTATTTTCTTTAATAATCGAATAGCTCCTTCTCTTTTCTTAGGTTGCTCAATATTAAAATCATTGTAATATAACTCCGTTCCTGGAGCTGCTTTTTCTGCTAATTTGAAAGCAGTTACTAAATAATCTTCTCCAAGTTTATCCAGAAATATTGATTTTCTATAGGTTCCGTCTTCGTTCAAAGCCTCATTTACAACATCCCAACCATCAATTTCACCTTTGTATCTTCCTGCAACCGTATTGATGTGATTTTCCATAAATAAGCTCAACGAATCTTTGCTTTTTATAGCATGAACAAATGGAGACAATTGCTCGTGCCATATAAGCGTATGACCTACCACAAACATGTCATTCTTTTTTCCATAAGCCACATATTTGTCGGCTACATCAAAAGTATACATATCCCATTTTGGATGAATCATTTCGCATTTCAAATTATTTTCGGGAGAAATAGCACTAAATTGTGATTTAATCAAGTTATTTACAACCGAATCTTTTTCATTGATTTGGTCTGCACTAAGTGCTGTACCAATGAAAAAGTCTTGTTTAAAAGCGCTTTTTAATGTTGGTTCTTGATCTACTACTTCTTTTTTAGACTGACAACTCATCATTAAAACCCCTGCCAATATAATTGTAGCCGTTTTGCTATTTACTATTTTCATATTTTGTTTTTTTTAAAATCAATAAATTATTTTATTTCTTCGTTTATTTTTCGCTATTTACAATGGTTTTCACATACTCAAAAAATGCTTTTTTTCGAGCTGAACTTACTTTCCAATCTACAGGAACACTTTGAAATCCTTCTTCAATATTTGCCTCTCCTTCTCTTCTAAAATCAAAGAAACCCCATGAGGCCTTGTTCTCGATTGCTGTTTTGAAATTGTTTTCTTCTTTATCAAATTCATAATGATCATCTTCATTAAAAACAAGTGGTTTTAAACTATAACCTGACACTTGTTTTGTTTTTTCGATCATTGTTGCCACACCTTTTGGATCTTCAACAGCGTTTGCATGAAGTAGAATATAATCAGACGCTTCTATCACACTAGAAGTTGGAATCGAAGCACCTTGAAAACTAGTTGATACTAAATACCTAAAGTTTCCTCTTTTATTGTTTTTTACTCTATTAATCAATGTGGCCATACCACTTTCGGTTAAGATTTTGTGGTCGTAATAGGGTAAGTCACATTCATTCACAACTTCAATAAGAATGTTTCTATATCCCGTTTTATGAAGTCCGTTTATAGTATTATCAACAGCATTGATTACTGCTTTTTCATCTGCCAAAAGTTGGTCTTGACCGAAATAAAATAATCCTAGGATTACGACCATTTCTAAATCATCGGCTTTTTTAAGTACTTTTTCTAATCTATTCCAATAGGCTGGTTTAATAGAACCATCAGCAGTAAAAGCAGAGTTGATCCAATTTTTATTGCCATATCCTGTTGGACTACCACCTTGTAAATTCACGGTAATCGCGTTTAACCCATACGATTTCCATTCTGCCATGGCAGCAATAAACTCGGCTGTATTGCGATCTGCACTCCATTTTTGAGTGTCGGGATATTTCCATAAAACAGCTGTTTCTGGATTCTCATCATCAAAAGTCGCTTGCACCATTCTGGAATTAAACAACAATCCTTCGATAGGATTCCCTTTCCATGTTTTGCCCTTATTTATTATTTGACCGTTGATTAAAAAATTATCTTTTTCGATAGAAACAACGGTATGTCTTTTGCTTTTTTTAGTGCTAACTTGACCATTGGTCGCTATACTAAAAAGAAATAATGCCGTAATTGATAGACTATAAACTATTTTCATAACGTTTTAATTAAATTTTGAATGGGTTTCCTTTTAAAGTAACTGTGCTAACAACCACATTGGCGGCTTTTATTCTTTCCTCATTTGGTTGTGCTCCTCCTACTGAAAAAGTATAATCACCTGGATTCACTTCCATTTTCACATCAGCATTGATTTGTGCTAATTGTTTTGGTTGCACTTTAAATGAAACAGTCTTTGTTTCACCCGCTTTTAGAAAAGTTCTTTCAAAACCTACCAATGTTCTTATGGTGTTTTGAAAATCTTCTTTGGCGCTTTTCATATACAATTCGGTTACTTCGTCGCCATCTACTTTTCCAGTATTGGTAATATCAATTGAAAGTAGAATTTCTTTGTTCGTTGCTTGTTCTTTGTCTAAAACTAGATTGCTGTATTTATAACTTGTATAACTCAACCCAAAACCAAATTCATACAAGGGTTTTCCTTGAAAATAGCGATAGGTTTTGCCTTTCATATTATAATCATCAAAAGCTGGAATATCATTAATATCTTTATAAAAAGTAAGCGGCAAACGCCCTGACGGATTATAATCACCGAACAAAATATCAGCAATTGCAGTTCCTCCCGCTTGTCCAGGATACCAAGCTTCTAGAATAGCAGGAATATTTTCGTTTTCCCAATTGATGGCAAGCGCACTACCGTTTAGCAAAACCAAAACCATCGGTTTCCCTAGTGTGCTTATTTTTTTCATTAAATTAGTTTGAGAAGCTGGTAGTTTGATATCCACACGATCACCACCATCAAAACCTTCTACTTTTACTTTCATTTCTTCCCCTTCTAGAAGCGGACTCAATCCCATACAAAAAACGACAACATCAGATGCTTCAGCCAAAGCCATTGCTTCTTTTTCAAGATTTTCATTAGGTGCTTCCCATAAAAAACGCATTATAGCATGCTCTGAATTGTCTTGTTTGTACTCTAATTTAATTTTATACACTTTATTAGCTTCTAAGTCTAAATACTCGTATTCTGTTTTAGGCTCATAAACATTGTCACTTTCAAGAATTAATTTTTTATCGACATACAATTTCATTCCAGAATAGGACTGTCCTCCTAGCGCGTAACGACCTGATTTTGGAACAGAAAGATATCCCGTCCAGCGAACAGAATATTTATCATACGTCATTTCTGGAAATGGCGGTGTTGTTGCCCATAAAAAGTCAACGTTTTTATCGATTTGTTTGTGCGATGGGTTACCTTTTAATGTGGTATTCGAAAAATACTCCGCTTTCAAACCCTTCTTTTTCAATTTGCTATCGGTATATAAAACAGCTGCAGGAACCGCTTCTAAAATTGGCAAACCGTCTGCTAGTCTACAACCTTGTGCAAAACTCACATTCGCATTTGGTAGTTTATTTTTAATCCCTTGCAAAGGTGTAATAGGTTGTGACGGAAAACCGTTATAATTGCCAAGCAACACATCCGCATCATTCGCATTCGGACCTATAACCGCTACTCTTTTCAAGTTTTTGCTTAATGGCAATAGGTTGTTATTTTTTAATAAAACCATTGATTTTCTAGCTGACTGCAAGGCCAATAAACGGTGTCCCTCTGAATCTACTACTGAATAGGGAATGTCTTCATATTTCACATCGCCTTTTGGTGCAAACAAGCCAAGTTTTAATCGTGCTTCTACTAATCTTTCTACTGAAACGTTTAGTTCCACTTCTGAAATTAAACCTTGCTCCACCGCTTTTACAAGTGAAGGATACGAATCCCCGCAATTTAAGTCGGTTCCCGCTTGCACTGCCATTGCAGATGCTTGTTCCTTTGTTTGGACTACTTCATGAGCTCCTTTATTATAAAAATCAGTCACCGCCCAACAGTCAGACACGATATATCCTTTGAAGCCCCAATCTTTTCTCAATAAATCACTTAATTGTTTGTTCCCACAACAAGGCACCCCTTTATAACTATTATACGCACACATTACAGAATACACTCCTGATTCCTTTACCACTTTTTCAAACTGTGGACTATAGGTATTCAGCATATCAAAAGCCGACGGATCGACATTAAAACTATGACGACTCGCTTCTGGTCCGCTGTGTACCACAAAATGTTTTGCAGTAGCAATCAGTTTATAATATTTAGGATCATTTCCTTGTAAGCCTTTTATAAATTGTACCCCAAGTTCTCCCGTTAAATAAGGATCTTCACCGTAGGTTTCCATTCCGCGACCCCATCTTGGATCTCTAAAAATATTAATGTTGGGTGTCCAGAAAGTCAAACCTTGGTGAATACCTCTTTTATTTTTAGATACAAAATCATGGTGTTTGGCTCTCGCTTCATCTGAAATAGCATTGGCAATTTCGAACATTTGGCTTCTATCAAACATAGCACTCATTCCGATTCCTTGTGGAAAAACAGTGGCAATTCCCGCACGAGCTACACCGTGTAAACATTCGTTCCACCAGTTCATTTCAGGAATTTCTAATCTATCTATTGCAGCAGAGTTGTAGGTCATTTGAGAAACCTTTTCTTTTAATGTCATTTTCGAAACTAAAAAAGAAGCTCTTTCTTCAAAGGTTTTTGAGGCATCTTTATGAGTCGCTACTTGAGCACCACAAGTTGTGATGGCTAATAGAATGAAAAGACAAATCTGTTTAAATTGAGACATATTGTATTTTTTAATTTATAATTGGTAAATATTGTTGGATTATATGAAGCTATTCTTATTTCGAATAAATTCTTTTTTACAGCTATTGAAAACGAATATTCAAGATTGTTTTGAATTTATTATTCTAAAAAGGTAGCCTTTCCAAAAACCGACTAGCAATCATAAAATCTGTTTTGTAAAATTAGTACGATGTTCGTTAGTTGAATGGTACTATTGAAGCTATAACTAAAACAAATCGTGCATTTTTCAATGTTTACGGGCTCTAATGAAGGCGTATAAATTAAAATGTAAATTTCTATCGATAGTAAAAGTTATTTATAATTGGCTAAAAAGAACTTTATTATCCTGTAGAAAATGATTAAAATTCATGAGAATTACCGTTTATTATACGTCCTGAAATCGTATTTCCAAATGCTACATTCGAACCTTCAGAATCATACTCTTGCTCTACTTTAACAACAGGGTATAAAAAAACGGATTGATTCCACCAAGTCACAATTTTACTGTCAACCAATCAGTAAAAAAGTGACGATGATGGATCAATCCGTAATGAAATAGTGCTTATGACTATTTTAATCCTTCAAGGAAACCAGTATGTGCTTTTTTGGCACTGTAATCGTCATTGTACATCAAAGGCCAATCAGCATGTCCCCAGAAGCTTATCAACCAAGATTCACTATCTCTCAATCCCCAAACCGTAAGTGCATATTGATTTGCTTTAGGAATAGCGTTGAAAATCTTAACTACTTCTTTGTACTTATTTTTTTGTTCAATTGCTCTTTCTGGCGTCAATGTCGTCATATTATTGTCTGGATTGGCTTGAATATCCAATTCAGAAAAATGCATTAATAAATTTCTAGAAACAGTACCATTTACAACAGCTTGAATATCTGAAGCAGCAGGTGATTTGTAACTAATATGCATTTGCGCCCCTAAACCATCAATTAAATTATTCACCTTTAAATCATCAGCTATTTTAAAGATTGCTGCTCTTTTACCAGCATTAGATGCAAAATTGTAATCATTATAAAACAACTTACAAGCAGGATCTGCATCTCTAGCCCATTGGTAACATTTTTTAATATAATCATCCCCCATTTTTTGTCTAAAAATAGAATTTCTCAAAGTATTACTACCATCTTCTACTGCTTCATTAACAACATCCCAAGATTTAATTTTCCCTTTGTAACGTGTTACTACTGTTGTAATATAGCCTTTAACCATAGTCTCAAATTCAGCATTCGTTCCTGAAAATTTTGTAACCCAGTCAGGAGTTGCATTATGCCAAATCAAAGCATGACCATGAAGATTTAAATTATTGTCCGTAGCGTACTTCACAATTTTGTCAACTGCTACAAAGTCGTAGGTTCCATTACTTGGATACATTTTATCCATTTTCATTTCGTACTCAGAGGTAATATTATCAAATTCTCTTAAGATAATATCCGATGTTTGTCCTGTAAGTTTACTTGATCTTACAATCATACCAACATTAAAATTGGCCACATCTTTTAAGGCCGTTGTAGGCTCAGGTCCCGTGCTAAGAATCTCTGCTGTGATGACATTTGAAAAGGCCGAAATTAGCGCTCCTCGTACAGCTCTTACTCTATAATAGTAAGAAACACCCGCAGTTAATCCTGAAATATCTACCGTTAGAGCAGTTACAGACAATGCATTATAATTTGGCAAAAAAGTAGAAAAATCAGCCTTTGTAGAAACATCTACTAAATACTTATCGGCATGATATACACGTGTCCAGTTGGCGGTAAAACCATCATTTGTCAACTTTGCTGCAGCATATGCCGAAGGTACGCCGGCAACCACCTCTTCCGCTTCATCACTCTTTGAACAGCTTAGAACAAATAAACTGATAAAGAGTATCGACAAAGCTTGTCTTATTTTCATTTTTTTCATTTTTATTTTTTTTTTTAAAAGGTTGCTAACAAATTGCAGCAACCTTTTAATTACTAACACTAACTAATACTTTTTATTCTTACTTCAACTAACGCAATATTTTAAATTTAATGTTATCAAATTTAACTACAGAAGGATTTACGGTTCCTCCATTTTGATTTATAGTCATTTTAACTTGATTGATTTTTGAAGGATTTACGGTTCCTTGCGTAAAATTTGAGGAGTTGTAATTAGCTCCAAATGTTGACGTTTTAGCCTCAATTGTTTGCCATCCTGTAGTTGCAATTGTATAAGAATACGCCCAGTTTCCTCCATCGTTGTCTACTATAAGTAAATCGATTTTGGTTCCTACTGCCGTTCCACAATTTACATCGATTAGGTAGAACACTTTTGTTGCATCAGTTACAGTAGCAGCCATAAAAGGACTTCCGCCATCAGATTGGCTTCCATTATATCCATTAGCTGTTGATCCAGTCCAAGTTAATTGGGCATAATTCCCTAAGGTGCCTCCTACAGACGAATAAGAAAGAGTAGCTGCATCACCATATTTCACCCAATTGTTACTTGTACGTGCACCACCACCATCAAAATCAGCTACTTTGACTACATCAAATCCTTGATCTATATCCAAAAATCGTTTTACTGTTCCTCCAGGAGTTGTAATTTCTACATCACCCCCAGCAGTTGCATTTGCTGGTACAATGAAAGTTAGAGAAGTAGAGGAAACACGAGTAAACGTAACTGGCGCACCTGCGAACTTAACAGAAGAGATGTTGAAAAACCAACTTCCATTTACCGTTACCATTGTTCCTACTTTTGGAATTGATGGTTCGAATTTTTCAGAGATTGTAACTTTTGGCTGTAAAATTTCGAAATTAGAAACGATAACTTCGCCGTTTCCTTTGGTGATTTTCAATTCTTGAACGCCAAATCGGCTTCCTTTTTTATCATCAAAAAACACATTAAAGAATAAGGCCTTATCGGAGTTCATTGCAGGATTGAAAATAACGTTAACTAGGTTGTCAAAAACAACTGTTTTAGAATTGGTTAATCCGGATCCTTCAATCTTTACTAAATCTCCAGGATAGCCTTTAGCTTTATTTTCAGTAGGCGGAGAAGTTGTATTGTCTAAACTATATACGCCTTCCACATTTGCTGCAGCGCTGGCCCCATCATCATTTGAGCATGATGAAAACACTAAGCTCACCATCAGGAATGCTAGAAAATGTCTACTATTTTTTATTATTTTTCTCATTGTTATATATTTTAATTATTAAAATTGAAAAGGAACTGCATTCTCTCTAAGAAGCGGGTTTGCATCTAATTCAGAAGCTGGGATCGGAAGCAAGAATGAATTTGCATTAGTAGTCACTTTTTTGGATGAAATTGTTAACGTGGAAATATTACTATACACCCCTCTTTCCTGATTTTCAATGATACTTTTTGCTTCAGCTCTGTCTCTTCTAACTAAATCAAACCAATAATCTCCTTCCATAACTAATTCAAGTCTTCTTTCTTTAAAAATATCAGCCTTTGTAATACTCGTTTTATCAGTCGTAAAACCTGCTCTTTTTCTTACTAGATTAAAAGAAGTTAAAGCTTTAGTATCTGTAGTGGAAGTAGAATTACCTAATATAGCCTCGGCATGTATTAGATATATTTCGGCAAAGCGCAACATCGTTGTATTTTGACCGGTTTGTTGCGGACAATTATTAGCAAATTCAACTGTCGAACCAATAACATATTTTCTAAAACCCATTGATCCACCAAATCCACTTGGCCCAACCGTGTACCCACCTGATTTTGTAACTAACTCAGGATAAAAATCTCCAGGTAACATGATGGTAGCTTTTCTTCTTTTGTCATTTGGCTCATAAGCATTACGCAAATCAATACTAGGCAAAAAAGTTTTCCAACCCGTATAATCTCCTGTAATTGTTCCAGTTGGGGTAATGTAAGCCTGAGCAGAATTACCGTATCCGTATCCCTTACAGCCTACCCATTGCAAAGCAAATATTGATTCTCTACTATTATTATTTGTTGGACTATTAAATAGTAATCCATAATCATCAATAAGAGAGTAATCACCGCTATTGATAACATTTTCAGAATGGATTTTTGCATTCGGATAGTCTTTTAACGTGATGTACACTTTAGCCAACATTCCGTCGCAAGCACTTTTTATCACTCTTCCTTTTTCAGTAGTACTACTTCCTGTTACTAAAGGCAAACGCTTTTGTGCTTCTTTGAAATCATTGATAATAAATTTATACACATCATCCACATTGTTTCTATAGGTAGGGATTTTTTGTGTGTATTGCTCTATTTTATTTAAAATAGGTACAGCACCAAAGAGTCTAACCAAATAAAAATAAGCTGTGGCTCTCATAAAATAGGCTTCCCCTTTTACTCTTTCTACCACTAATGGAGTGGCTGCCGGACCTACATTTTTTTCCAGGTTATATAAAAGCGTATTTGATTGTGCTATAACATTGAATAGTGATTGCCAACCTTCAAAAACAAACTGATTGTTTCCTGTTACTGCAAAATTCTCAAATTGTGCCAAATCAGAATAACCACCTGACGCATTACCAGCGTAGGTATCCAGTCCGTAAACGAATTTTTCATTAAAGTAGAACCAAGGACGACCATAAAGTCCACCCCCCGATCCCAAAATTTGCCCATCTGAAGTATAAAAATTATCTAAAACTAATTTATCCTCTGGTGGATTGTCTAAAAATTCTGTTGAGCATGATACCGTAAAAAATACAGCTATCAAAAGCACGAAATATTTAGTTGAATTTTTCATATTATTATTTTTTTAAAAATCTAAATTTAAACCTAATGTAAACACTCTAGCAACTGGGTAACGTCCATTATCGACACCTGATAATAAGGCATCTTGACTGAATGAACCTACAGCAGGATCCAATCCGGAATATTTTGTGATTGTGAACAAATTTTGTCCTGTCATATATACTCTTACTTTACTGAAAAATTTTGTTTGACTAACTAACTGATCAGGCATAGTATAACCTAACGTTACATTTTGCAATCTCAAATAAGATCCATCCTCAACAAAACGATCAGAAACTCTACCGTTTCCATTTGGATCTCCATTTACGTAACGTGGTATATTTGTATTTTCGTTTACACCTGCTACAAAACGATTATTCACTGCAGCACTTTGGTTAGCATATGGTCCACCTATTCCTCCCAAACTTTCGGTAAGTTTTCTGGTCCAGTTATAAATTTTATTCCCTTGAGTTCCCAGAATCACAACAGATAAATCAAAACTTTTATAGGATATATTATTGATCACACTATAGGTAAAATCTGGAATTGGGCTACCAATATTAGTTCTGTCTCCAACATCAATTTTCCCATTACCATTGATATCTTTAAACTTAATATCACCAATCCAAACTTGTCCATTGGCCCCAACTGTATTATCGGGTGTAGGACTGTCTGCAATATCTTGAGCAGATTTGTAAATTCCATCCACTTGATACCCATAAAACTGCCCTACAGGAAATCCTACTCCAGTTTTAGTTATTGTATTATTAAACTGAAAGTTTCTGAAAATAGCTGAATTACCATCTCCAAAAGAGGTTAATTTATTTTTGAATGTTGAAAATATAAATGATGAATTCCATTTAAAGTTTTCATTTGAAATGTTTCTTGTATTTAAAGTAACATCCCATCCTTTATTTTCAATATCACCAAGGTTTACTACTTTCGCTCCTAGACCTAAATTTCCTTGTTGTGGATTTGTACCTAAATAAGCAGGTACTGGCTCACTAAACAAGAAATCACTTGAAACTTTCTTGTAATAATCTACTTCTAAACGTACAGCATCTCTAAAAAATCCTACTTCTACACCAAAATTAGATGCTTTGGTTGTTTCCCATTGAACCGTTGGGTTTTGAATATTTTGTTGCGCAAAACCAGTTCCAAAAGCTGTTGGAAAACTCACAATTGAGGCGCCATATTTATAGCTTCCTATATTTTGGTTTCCTACCTCTCCATATCCCGCTCTAAATTTCGCGTGATTTACCACATCTTTAATTCCTTCGAAAAAAGACTCATTACTGATTACCCAACCCGCAGCGAACGATGGAAAATAACCCGTTTTATATCCTTCCCCAAAATTGGATGAGGAATCTGAACGTAAAGTAGCCGTTAACATATATTTACTGTCATAAGAATAATTTAAACGAGTAAAATAAGAATTCAAACTACTTGTTCCTTTGTAATTGTCATTTGTAGCGGTTTTAGAATCTCCAAGACCCAAAGTAGTAATGTCATTAGACAAATACCCGGTTCTTGTCCCAGACAAGCCCTCATATTTTGACTCTTGTGCTTCTTGACCTAATAAAGCTACTACACTGTGTTTACCAAAACTTTTAGAATAAGTAAAGTAATTTTGTAACGTCCAAAAAATACTTTGATTTTGTTGCTTAACAGATGCACTACTAGTAGTTGTTGTACCTATTGTAATATCCGGATAAAAAACAGAACCATTTGTTGTATTAAAATCATACCCCAAAACTGATTTAAAACTCAAATCTTTAGTAAATGAAATTTCACCAAAAAGGCTTCCTACAATTTTATATTTATCAAGGTTGTTTCCTTTGTTTAACGCGGTAGCCACAGGATTAGATGCAGCCGTGTTACCAAAACCTTCTAAAGGCCCACCAAAAGTTCCATCAGAATATCTTACAGGAATATTAGGTGCTTGTGACACAGCAGTACTAATTACACCATCTTCAGTATCATTAAAGGCAATTTTTTGCTTCGTGTTTGATAAAGTAAGATTATTACCTATTTTGAACCAATCATTAACCTTGGTATCAATATTCAATCGCATAGAATATCTTTTGAAACCAGAATTGATTACAATACCATCTTGTTCAAAATAGTTCATTGACGTGTAATATCTTGTATTGTCTTTTCCGCCTGAAATAGTAATTTGATGATTTTGCATCTGAGCAGTTCTAAAAATTTCTTTTTGCCAGTTTGTTCCCTCTCCTAATAATTCAGGATTTTGAAACTCATACGGAACTTGTTGCCCTAATTCATTGCTTACACTTGTTCTGTATTTCGCAAAATCCCTTAAATTCAAAACATCTAAGTATTTTGTTACTTGTTGAACACCTGTATAGGTTTCGTACGAGATAGTTGATTTTCCTTTTTTTCCTTTTTTGGTTGTAATCAAAACAACTCCATTTGATCCTCTAGAACCATAAATAGCAGTTGCCGAAGCATCTTTAAGGATATCCATAGATTCAATATCAGATGGGTTTATCGATGTTAAAGCACTTGACTTTGTTTGTCCGCTTGCCCCACCTAAAGAACTATAACTAAAAGAGTCATTATTGTCTCCTCCATTAATAGGTACTCCATCTACAACATACAAAGGCTCATTTCCTGATAATGAAGCGATCCCTCGTATTCTTATGGAAACACCACCTCCAGGTGTTCCTGAATTTTGAGTTATCGTTACCCCAGAAACTTTACCTTGCAAGGCTTGATCCAGTCCTGTAAATGGCTGATCTTTTATAGATTTTGCACTAACGGTCGAAACAGCCCCTGTTACATCTTTTTTCTTAACAGTACCATAACCAACCACTACAACCTCTTCTAGGTTATTTGTGTCTTCAACAAGACTTACATTTATAGTGCTTTTATTATCTACTGCTACTTCTTTTGAAGTAAACCCTATAAAACTAAAAATAATTTTAGCGTTTGCAGGAACTTTACTTAGTACAAAAGAACCGTCTGCATTTGTAACCACTCCAGTAGCTGTTCCTTTGACTGAAACATTTACACCAGGCAAAGGTAATCGCGCCTTATCTGTTACGACCCCTTGAATGGACTTGGTTTGCGACAGTACGCTCTGTGTGCAAATCATTGCCAGAGCAATTATTGCGAATTTTAACTTTATCATCATATTAAATTGGTTTTTATTAATTAGTTAATTTGTTTTTAGTGTCAATTAAAATGTTCATTTTTTTCAATTTTATAGTTTTTACAATTAGTCTTTCATTAAACTGTTATATAAAGCGAAGATTATCGCTTTGTAAAGCCTATTGAAAAGCTATTTTTTTGAAAAGCTAAAATTTGATTTTTCCTGCATAGTTTCTGTGTTAATGGTTTAATTTAAAAAATAATTGGTTTATAAAGTATTTTACTAATCCAAAATTAGAACAATAGTGCACCTATTTGATACTACAAATGATGCAAAATATAGTTCATTTGATGCATCGAGCTGTTTTGAGCCCAATGATATCGGGAGATTGTGCATATTGGTTCAAAAAAGTAATTTTCTGCGCAATTATCAATCAATGACGGTTATTTTTTTATTAAGTAAAAAAAAACCAACTATTTAATACACATAACGCAATTACAATAAATAATAGTAATAGTTATTTTTTCTTTTTTTTAATAAAGTACCGTTGTCAAGAAATAATAATTAGTAGTAACACCAATTTCAATATAGTCCTCCCTAAGCGTCAGGAGTATTGTACTATCTTACTATGGTATCGGTATTATACGAGAAGTAAGCTGACAATCTTGAAACCATTGTAGTGTAATCCTGCGTAGCTTTAAAAACAGGATATACAAAAACGGATTGATTACACCAAGTCACAATTTTACTGTCAACCAATCAGTAAAAAAGTGACGATGATGTATCAATCCGTAATGAAATAGTGCTTGTGACTATTTTAATCCTTCAAGGAAACCAGTATGTGCTTTTTTCGCACTGCAATAGTCCTTGTACATTAAAGGCCAATCGATTTTTCATATCCCTATTTTTTATAATAATGAAAGTGAATTGAGCCATACATTCTAGTTAAGAATTTCAACTAGTTAGTTTATAAGTTCATTTGTGTTAACTTCAGATAGCGGAATTGGTAACCCCATAACTTGCGATTTATTCGTACTTAATAAAAGATCGACAGTGGCTTTAAACCCGGGGTTATTATTATGTTTATTTATTGTGTTCTTTAGAAAATAATCAAACCCTCTACGTCTATTGTTATGCGAATCTTCGCCTTCGCCTAGTAATTCAAAACGGTATTCCATCATGATCGCATCTCTAAAATTATCTTTAGAACCTAGATACCCTGCGTGGGGTACTTTGCCTACTCTGTTCAACAATTGTGTAACATAACCTAATTGTTGACCATTTTGTAATTCATTAGAAATTTCGGCAAGCATAACGAGTAATTCACCGTAACGGTATATAATGTGGTTCTGGCTATTATACTGGTTACTATGAGTCGTACTTTTTTCGGCAAATTTAAAAAAGTATGGATTCGCTACTTTAAAATTTGCTCGTGTTGGATCGGCAGGATAAACTTTAATGATAGCTCCAGTGGTTGCATTTGCATATTGACTTATATAAGTACCAGCAATTCTTGGGTCTTCTGGATATGTATTAACATGCTGGTCATAAACATCAGCATGTACTCTAAGGTATCCAAAAGCTTGTGATGCCTTATAATTGAGTGGTGTATAATTCCTTCCCATTTGTGAATTTGCAGCATCTTGACTAATTTGAAGTTCAAAAATAGATTCTGTTGAATTTTCATTTGAATCGGTAAACAAGCTACTGTAATTAGATACTAATGTATAATTTCCATACACTTTCATAGCTTCAGTATACGCCATTTGCCAATAGTCCATTTCTGACAATGAACCTTCACGTAAATCTGGATTGGTAGCCAATGTCATATACACTTTTGCTAATAGCATATTGGCAGCATATTGTTTAGGATACCCTTTACCACTTGCTCCATTTAATAAACTAGCTGCATTTTTAGCATCACTAATAACTTGTGCATAAACCTCTTTCGCTGTTGATTTTGGTTTATTTAAATTTTCAGAATCAGCAAGTTGCAACCATAAAGGAATATCTCCAAAAAGTCTTACTAAAGAAAAGTATGACCATGCACGCACAAAATGAGCATGACCGGCGATATCGCTAAAGAGCAGTTCGTTTTTGGTAGTAGGGCTATCAACAACTTTAATTGATTGAATTGCTGAATTTGTTTGTGCTATAGCACCGTACAAACCACCCCACATGGCTTCAGAATCACCATCATAAGTAGGCTTTAATGAAAGGATCTGTGTGTTATGACTAGTATTTATATTATCCCCACCTCTACTAGCGACAAATAATCCTGAAAAACCATCGACTACAAATATGCGGCGTTCTAGCGTATTGTAATTGGTTAGCCCTTGATAAATACCATTTAAAGCGGCAGATGCACTTTGTGGCGTATCGTATAATGTTTTGTCTAAAAATATTGGATCTTCATCTAAGTTACATGAACTAGATAAAAAACCAAAACTCAATATTAAAATAAATTTGAAATTTTTCATGTGTTTTTGTTTTTTGTAATATTAAAATGAACTTAGAAATTAATATTTAATCCTAATAATATAGTTCTTGCATTAGGCGATCCATTCCAATCAACACCCTTTATAAGTCCAGTGTATAAAAAGTTTGTAATCTCAGGATTGTAACCGCTATAATGTGTCCAGGTTGCTAAATTTTGACCTGCGATATACACATTCAGACGTTCAAAAAACTTGCTTTTTTCAACAGGGATATCATATCCAATAGTCACATTGTTCAATCTCAAATAACTACCATCTTCAATAATTCGATCTGTAATAGCAGGACGGTTATCGGTCGTAAATCCGATTCTTGGGTAGGTGTTTGATGGATTGTCTGCCCTCCAAGCATTAGTATAGGTGGCCTTTAATATGTTATCATTATCGCCTTCTGCATTTGCTAAACGCAACAAGTTACCATTAGCAATTTGGTTACCGTAAACTCCATTAAATTGGAAATTAGCTGTAAGTCTTTTTATTTTGAAATTTAAATCAAACCCATAAACAAAATCTGGGTTTGGATTTCCAATAAATGTTCTATCCAACAAATTGATTTTACCGTCTTTATTTTGATCTACAATTCTTTCATCACCCGGTTTCGAACCTACTGGTAGATCTGTATCTCCTGTTTGATAAACACCATTGCTTTGGTAACCATAAAAAAGACCCAGTTCTTCTCCTTCTACAAATACATTTGCCGGCGATTTGAATGTAAGCCCACGACTAATATTATCTCCATAGTAGAAAGACTTTTGTTGCGCAGCACCATCTATATAAAAATCTTTTAAAGGAATCCCTAAAGTTTCAATTTTAGTTTTATTGAATGCTATATTTCCACCTATATTTATTTGAAAATTGTCTGTGGAAACAGGAGCTACATTTAATGCTAGTTCTAATCCTTTGTTAGAAATGGTTCCTCTATTTATAAGTATAGAACCAAATCCTGAAGATGTTGGAATTGGACTCTTTTGCAATAGGTCCTTCGTCGTCTTATCATACATGTCAATACTTCCAGAAAACCTTTTGTTTTTGGTTGCAAAATCTAAACCAAAGTTTAGTTGTTGGGTCGTTTCCCAAGTTAAGTTAGGATTTGCAATGTTATTTAGCGTTAAAGGTACACTTGTTCCATTTCCAGGAGTTCCATATAAGGATCCGTTTATTCCATAATTAGACAATGTTCCGTAAGGCCCAATACCATGATTTCCTATTTGTCCCCAACCAGCTCTTAGTTTTAAATCGTCAAAAAGGTTTAAATTTTTAATAAATTTTTCATCGCCAAGTCTCCATGCCAGTGCGAATGAAGGAAAAGATCCATATCTGTTCTCCTCTGAGAATTTTGACACCCCATCTCTACGGAAAGATGCTGTTAGGATATATTTATCATTAAAGGTATAATTTACACGCCCTAATATAGAAAAAATTTGTTGATCTGATTTAAAAAATTGTAATGGCTGAGTAATTACAGAAGCTAAAAATGGCTGTTTTATAGTAAGCTCTGTCGTTACAAAATTTTCAACAGCATAAATACTATTTTCTACATTTCTAACATCATAGGTAACACCTGCAGTTGCATTTATTCTATGCTTATCATTAAATGTTCTATTGAATCTTAAAAAATTATTAATTTGATACGATGCTGCATTTAAAGTTGATATTTGCAGTGCCCCGTTTGCATTAGCGCCTTGATAAGTTGTTACTCCATAAAAACGCCTTCTATCTTTTGTTCTTACGTCTCCTCCTGCTTGTATTTGATAACTTAAACCTTCTAAAGGAAGTTCATAAGTAAGTCCTAAAGATCCAATATATCTTTTTTCTTTAGCAAAATCAGAAAAATCATTTACCCATGAATAAGGGTTTGCAGATCCTAAATCTTGCCCTAAATTTTGAATTACTCCAGTAACTACAGGATTATATGTAATAACATTATTTACAAAGCTTTCACTGCCCCCAATCAAATCTCCCGATTCTGTAAAATCAGTGCTGCTAAAAAACCCACTAACTCTTGCTTCTAGTTTTAAATTCTTATTAAGATCTTGATTTAAATTAACTCTTAAATCACCACTTTTAAGACTCGAATTAGCAACAATACCTTGTTGATCGTCAAACCCTGCAGATATATAATAATTACCATTATCACTACCTCCGGAAACAGACGTTCCTACCTTAGTACTAAATCCTTGTCGGTATAATTCATCTTGCCAATTATAAATTTTAGCAGGAGTATTAGATACTGTTGGATTATTTGCTGCATCATAAGCAACTCCAAATACTTGCGAACCATTTATTTGGTACCGTGGCTTTACACTATTATTTTTATCTATTTCATTTTGATAGTTAGCATAATCAACACCATCTAAAACGTCATATTTTTTTGTGATACTTCTTACAGATGTTGTTATAAACGAATTGATTTTAACCTTCCCTTTTTTCCCTTTCTTTGTTGTTATTAATACCACTCCATTTGCTCCCCTAGAACCATAAATAGCGGTAGCTGATGCATCTTTTAAAATTTGAATCCCTTCAATATCCCTTGGATTAATACCACTTAAACCATTTTGAGTTTCTTGACCTGAATTACCTACGCCTCCAGAAGCTATTACATCTTCTCCTGCTGAAGATATAATAACACCATCAATAACATAAAGTGGCTCATTGTTTCCCCTTAAACTATTAGTACCTCTAATCTTTACGCTAATACCAGATCCTAATGATCCGGCATTTTGCGTAACTTGAACTCCTGCTGCCTTACCCTGTAATAATTGGTCTACAGACGTTACTTGATTAGCTACGTCAGCATTAAATTTCACTGTTGTAACAGCTCCAGTTAAATCTTTTTTATTTACAGTACCATAACCAACAACTACAACCTCTTCTAGATTATTTGTATCTTCAATAAGACTTACATTTATTGTACTTTTACCATCCACTGCAACTTCTTTAGAAGTAAACCCTATGAAACTAAATATAATTCTAGCGTTTGCAGGAACTTTATCTAGCACAAAAGAACCATCATAGTTGGTTACAACACCTGTAGCTGTTCCTTTGACTGAAACATTTACACCAGGCAAAGGCAATTGTGTCTGATCTGTTACCACCCCTTGGATGGTCTTGGTTTGCGACACTACGCTATGCGTGCAAATCATTGCCAGAGCAATTATTGCGAATTTTAACTTTATCATCATATTAAATTGGTTTTTATTAATTAGTTAATTTGTTTTTAGTGTCAATTAAAATGTTCGTTTTTTTCAATTTTATAGTTTTTACAATTAGTCTCTCTTTGAACTGTTTTATAAAGCGATGATTCCCGCTTTATAGAGCTTATAGAAAAGCTATTTTTTTGAAAAGATAAAATTTAATTTTTCCTGCATAGTTTATGTATTAATGGTTTAATTTAAAAAAATAATTGGTTTATAAAGTAATTTACTAAGTCAAAACTAGAACAATAGTGCACCTATTTGATACTACAAATGATGCAAAATATAGTTCATTTGATGCATCGAGCTGTTTTGAGCCCAATGATATAGGGAGATTATGCATATTGGTTCAAAAAAGTAATTTTCTGCGTAATTATCAATCAATGAGGATTGTTTTTTTTATTAAGTAAAAAAAAATCCCCAACTAAATGCACAATGCGCAATGGGCTAAAAAATAAGAGAAAGTACTTTCAATCATTTTTATCGAAAGAAACAGCTTTGAAAACAGAAAACACCTATTGCCGATTCTCAAGGACTTTTTAGGATCATTTACTGAATAATAAGCATAAAAAAAGAGCTCCATTAGAGCTCTTTTTTGTACCGATTAATTGCATATCTATTCTAAATCGGGTTTGTTTTTGTCCAACTGCGTGGGCAGATGTCCGAACTTGGCTTTATAACATTTTGTAAAATAGGAAGCCGAGGTGAACCCAACTTGATAACTTACTTCATTAATATTGCTATCGCCCAATTGTATCAGTTCTTTTGCTTTTTCTAAACGTACATTTCGAATAAATTCATTTACCGAAACACCCGTTAACGTTTTAATTTTTCGATACAATTGACTTCTACTTAAAAAAACCTTTGATGCCAGAACCTCAACACTCAAATCAGATTCGTTGATATTTTCATGAATAAAATTTAGTGTTTTTTGAATAAAATCGTTATCCAGCGTAGTCGTTTTTTCTTTCGCATTTTTGGTAATCCCCTTATAGAACTTGTCAAACATGATTTGCCTACTGTTGATTAATTGTCCCAAACTGGATTTCAAAACATCCATATCAAAAGGTTTGCTCATGTACATATCTGCACCTGAATCGATGCCTTCTAATTTGTCTTGGACCAGTGCCTTGGCCGAAAGCATCAACAACGGAATATGACTCGTTTTTAAATCTGCTTTCACAGCTTTACATAATTCAAGACCATTCATTACGGGCATTATGACATCTGTCAATATCAAATCGGGCAATTTTTGTTTGGCCAACTCAACCCCTTTTTGACCATTTTCGGCAACGAGTACCTTATAGCTTTTTTTCAATTCATCCTTAAGATAATTTCTTAACTCGGTGTTGTCTTCTACGATTAAGATGGTATGCGTAATTTCAGTTGCAATTTCTTCTGTACTGATTTCCTCGTTCTCATCAACAACTGATTTTTTTATAGATTCTCTCAATACCACTTGATGTTCCTCGTCTAAAATTTCGGCTTCGGTAAAATATTCATTCCCTAATGGAAACACCACCGTAAATGTGGTTCCTACTCCTAATGTACTGTCGACTTCAATCTTACCTTTGTGCAATTCTACAAAACCACGTACTACTTCAAGTCCGATTCCTGTGCTTCCGTAATAGGTTTTATTCAGATTGTTGACCTGGTAAAAACGATCAAAAATGCGTTTGATTTCTTTCTTGTTCAATCCCGCACCTGTATCTTCAATGGCTATTTCAAATGTTTCGACCTTCCCTAAACCACTCGCTAGTGGTAAAAACATCATTTTTTGCGAAGCATTGACGCTTACCTTAATCTTTCCATTGTCAGCAGTTACCTTGAAGGCATTCGAAATAATATTAAAAATAATTTTTTCAAACATCTTAGGATCTAACCAGTCTTGAAGCGAATCAACAGTGGACTCAAATTGTAAATCAATTGATCGACTAGCGGCTTCTTCTTCAAAATAACTCACAATATTTTTGGTAAAACTCACTACCTCTACTTGCTGCACATGCAAGGCCATTTTATTAAATTGTAGCTTATTAAAGTCCATTAACTCATTAATCAATCGCGACAATCGATCTGAACTTTTATGAATGACAAACAATTTATTAAGCACTTCAGCAGGCAGACCAAAGCTTTTATTTTTCAGAATATCTTCTAATGGATTTATAATTAAAGTCAAAGGCGTTCTAAACTCATGCGAAATATTGGTAAAGAACTGTAATTTCTTAGCATTTAGTTTTTCGATCTGGACGGTTTTGTCTCTTTCAAATTGAATGGCTTGCTTTTCTTCAAATCGTCTTTGTAAATATTTCTTCATGTAAATAGACACCAAGATAAAAGCCAATACATATAAAAAATAAGCGAAATTTGTGCGCCAGAATGGTGGCAATACCTCAATATGTAGTTGCAACGGCTTTACACTCCACACTCCGCCTCTTTTGGCTGCTTTTACATTAAAAATATAATCCCCTGGAGGTAAGTTAGTATAGGTAGCAGCTCTTTTTCCGCCTACATAATTCCATTCTTTCTCAAAACCTTCTAGATAATAGGCATATTCATTTTTACCAGGATGTGAATAATTTAAGCCCACATATTCGACAGTAAAAACCGATTGATCATGAGTTAAAACTAAGTGGTCAGTCTCTGAAATCACCTTTGTAAGTGGTGAATCTGCATCACTGGGACTTACTGATTTATTGAACAGTTTTAAATCACTAAAGTATAACAAGGGTTGCTTGGTACTTTTTAATATTTGCTTAGGGTTGAAATAATTGATTCCTTCGTAGCTACCAAAGTACAAATCACCATTTTTATCTTTTAAAACCGAATTATTATTGAAATCGTTATCTAAAAGACCATCATCCTTGGTGAAATTTATAGCACTTTTATTCTTTAAATCTACTTTGGTGATTCCCGCTTTTCCGCTGATCCATATTGCACCTTGTTGATCTTCAATGATTGCCGCAACTGACTTTTCGACCAATCCTTCAAAATTATAGTAATAGTCAAACGTATTACCCTTTGGTGTGTAGCTAAAAAGACCTGCTCCATCCGTTCCTATCCAAATCTGTTTATTTCGGGACTCATACAAAGATAAAACCGATTGGTTTTTTTGCATTTTTTTGTCCTTCATCATTTGGTTTTTCAAGGCTTCAACCGTAAACTTAAAATTCTTGTCATGGGTAACAAGAAACAATCCCAAAGTGGAACCTACCCAAATTCTGTTATTCGAATCTACCAATACTTTTCTAACATCACCATTAGTCAAGCCGACTGTTGTAAATGGTGCTGAATCACAATGATAAAATTTATTCTCAGCCGGAACATAATAATGCAGACCTCTGAGATACGTACCAATCCAAATAATTCCATTGGAATCTTCAGAGAAGCTGAGCATTCTGTTTGACGTTATGCCGTTGGAATTATTTGTGTTAAAATTAACAAAACTAGAAGCGCCTTTTTTCAAGAAATAAATCCCCTCATCCCAGCTTCCTAACCAAACATTTTCCTTGCTATCAATAAATACGGTTTGGATATCATCACTTTTTAAACCCGATAAAAACGAAGCATTTTTACTATTGATATGTTTGTTGATGCTCGTAATTGGATCATAATAATCAACGCCACCACCTTCAAGACTGATCCATAATTTACCCGCTTTATCCTTTGCAATTCCTGTTACAGACTTCGCTTGAAGAGAATTTTCTTTATTGTAAATAGTACTACCAATTGCATTAAACTTACTGTATAATTTATCAAAAACATCAACTCCTTGATTGTAGTAACCCAACCAAACTCTATTTTCTTTATCGGCAAACAAAGACCAAACCGAATTTGATTTTAAACTATTATTTTCCCCTTTATTATTGATGTACTTTTTAAGAATCGTACCTTGCCCATCAACTAGAAGTAAGCCGTCATTTTCTGTAGCGCATAATATGGAATTGCCTTCTGCTTGTAGCAATGCCATGACTCTTTTCTTGGTTATTGGGAATGATTTTTGAGAAAACCCAGCTGCCTCTTTGGTTACTTTCACCAATCCATCATAAAATGTTCCCAACCAAATATTTTCCTTTCGATCAAGAACAATCGATTCGATATATTGATTGACAAGATTTTTTCCGGCCGAATCTCGTACGTTTTTTACAACTGTTGCCCCTGTTTGCAATGATTTTAAACCAAAACTAGTTCCGAGATATATGGTACCATCTTTACTCTTAGTCAAACAATTGACTTGATAATTTGTATAAGTAGCCACTTCTGACTTTAAAAAAGCAACTTTTGTTGTCTTTAAATTGAATTTAAAAACTCCTCTCCCGAACGTACCTATAATCAAGTTCCCAAAATTATCTTGGATAATACTTTTTACAGGAGTATCATCTATCGATCCTTTTACATGCTTTACTTCTAGATCAATACTTTCAAATTTATTAAGTTCTCGATTGTAAAAACAGATTCCTTGATCGGTACCTATCCATAATTTATTGTTTGCATCGACGTAAGTACAATAGATAATATTACTTATAATCGAACTTTCTTTTTGCCAGTCGTTCTCAAAAACGGTATAACTTATTCCGTCATATTTGTACAAACCAGCACCAAAAGTACCAATCCAAATATAACCATATTGGTCCTGAGTAATGCAAGAAACACCTCTTTTCGAAATTCCCTCGTTGATGTTTATAAACTGATAACCCTCATACATTTTTTGAGAAAATGCAGCAGTAGAAATTAAGCTTATCAGCACTACCGTAAGCATTAATTTACAGAATTTTATCGTTTTTATTATTTTCAAGGTAGGTGGTATTTTTTTATTTGAAAGTGAAACTATCTTTTATAAGTGAAATATTGATTGCAGTTGAATCTGGTCAAATATCATAAAACAGCTCCTAATTTACAATTTATATTTCAACTATTTTTAACTAAATTTTAACTTCATAAAAATAAGCACGTCTAGTCGCATACTTAAAAATGAATCGAAACTAAATCATTCAACTTCAAGTAATAACTATTATTATTTTAGAATATCACGCAGTACTCATCCGTTTGTTGAGCTCAATTCTTCTATATTCCGATAAATTTAGACCCTTTTTCTGATCATTTTTTTGTTTCGAAAAACATAGAATACTACTAAAATAAGCTTTTAAAACTTCTATAAAACCTCTTTATATTTTATCTACCGGATAGAGGATACCCGCTTCTTTACGTACTTGGTCTGCAATTGTAATTAGGTCTAAACTATTTTGATGCGACCAAACCGCACTTTCTATTTTATTTGAAGCGATGCATTTATGGCATTCTTCGATTTCATAAGTAAATCCTTTTCCTTTTGTAGGCAAATCAAACTTCGTTTCTACCTCATCTTGAAACAGTGAATAACTTTGGGCTTCGTGCCATAAAGGATCGATTACAATACGCCCTTTTTCCCCACTTATCGTAGCGTGCATGTTGGTTCTAGCAATAAAACTACTATGTAAAACCGCTTGCGCTGTTGGATAATTCAAAAGCATGGTGGTTTGTTTGTCGGCTCCGCCTTCATAAAAGAGTGAAGATGCCGCAATGTTTTCGGGTTTTCCCAAAATCATATAGGATAAAAACAAGGGATAAACGCCCATGTCTAATAATGATCCACCGCCCAGATTAACATCTTCTAGGCGGTTTTGACCATTATTCATTATAAAGCCAAAATCGGCATTTATGTATTGTATTTTCCCTAATTCGCCCGCTCTTACTTTTGATAAAATAGCTATAAAAGAAGGGTTGAATCGGGTCCAAAAAGCTTCCATGAAAAAACGATTATTTTCTCTGGAAGCTGCAATCATTTGCGAAGCTTGTGCATGATTGATCGCAATTGGTTTTTCGCAAAGCACATGCTTTTTAGCATTCAATGCCTGTATGCTCAAATTTGCATGCGAATCATGCGGCGTTGCAATGTAAATTATATCAACTTGATCATCATTAATAAGCGAATCGTAATCTCCGTAGCTTTTTGTAGCACTAAATTTCGCCTCAAATTTAGTTGCTTTTTCTAGTGATCGAGAAGCTACAGCGTACAATTGAGCATTTGGAATCAAAGCTAAATCTCGGGCAAATTGCTCGGCAATATTTCCTAATCCTATAATTCCCCATTTGATTTTATTTTCGCTCATCTTGATGTTTTTAAGAGTTGAATTGCCTTTGGCTTTAGCCAAAATAACACAATTATTTTGGCTAAAGCCAAAGGCAATATAATAAAAAACCGTTGACTAAAGTCAACGGCAATTGACACTAAACTAAACCATTGATAATAGTCAATAGTAATTTATTTACGGCTCATTACTTTTTGAACAGCTTTTACAATAGCTTCACTATTCAAACCATATTTTGCCATCAATTGTGCTGGAGTTCCGCTTTCGCCAAAAGTATCTTTGGTAGCAACATACTCTTGTGGTGTAGGTGTATTTAAGGATAATAATCCCGCGACACTTTCACCTAAACCTCCTAAATAATTGTGTTCTTCACAAGTAACAATACAACCTGTTTTGGCAACCGATTTTAAAATCGCTTCGTCGTCTAAAGGCTTAATGGTGTGAATGTTAATTACTTCAGCACTAATTCCCATAGCTTCCAATTGCTCAGATGCTTGTAAAGCTTCCCAAACCAAATGACCTGTTGCAACAATAGTTACATCGGTACCTTCAGTTAATTGAATAGCTTTTCCAATTACAAATTTATTTTCGTTTGCAACATCGGTATATTTAGGCATAAATATTGGTACCACTGGACGTCCAAAACGTAAGTATACTGGGCCGTGGTGTTCAGCAATTGCGATAGTGGCTGCTTCTGTTTGGTTGTAATCACAGGTATTAATAACGGTCATACCTGGTAACATTTTCATCATTCCGATATCTTCTAATATCTGATGCGTTGCTCCATCTTCACCCAAAGTTAATCCTGCGTGAGAAGCACAAATTTTTACATTTTTATCAGAATACGCAACAGATTGACGAATTTGATCGTAGACTCTTCCTGTTGAAAAGTTGGCGAATGTTCCTGTAAACGGAATTTTACCACCAATAGAAAGTCCTGCAGCAATACAAATCATATTTGCTTCGGCAATACCAATTTGAAAAAAACGTTCTGGGTTTTCTTCAATAAATTTTTCCATTTTAAGCGAACCAATAAGATCCGCACAAAGTGCAACAACATTAGGATTTGTTCTTCCTAATTCGGCAAGACCTGCTCCAAAACCAGAGCGCGTATCTTTTTGTTCGGTAAATGTATATTTTTTCATATTATTTTCTTTTTTTTAAAGATTTTTAGGGCCAGCTTGAAAACTGATTACTGAAAACTGACCACTGAAAACTTTCTAATAATCACCTAATGTTTCAGGATTTTGTCCTAATGCGTTTGCTAATTGCTCATCACTAGGTGCTTTTCCGTGCCATGCATGTGTATGCATCATAAAATCAACACCATTCCCCATCATTGTATGCAACAAAACACAAACTGGTTTCCCTTTTCCTGTTCTTGATTTGGCTTCTTTCATCCCAGCGATTACCGCTTCGATATTATTTCCTTCTTTGATTTCGATCACATCCCAATCAAAAGCTAGAAATTTATCTTTCAAACTTCCCATGCACAAAACAGTGTCTGTAGAACCATCTATTTGTTGACCATTAAAGTCGATCGTAGCAATAAGATTATCCACTTTTTTGGCAGAAGCATACATGATTGCTTCCCAGTTTTGGCCTTCTTGCAATTCTCCGTCACCGTGAAGTGTATAGACTAAATTAGTGTCTTTATTTAGTTTTTTTGCTTGTGCTGCGCCAATCCCCACAGACATTCCTTGACCTAAAGATCCTGAAGCAATACGTACGCCTGGTAAACCATCATGAGTTGTTGGGTGTCCTTGTAATCTTGAATTTAGTAATCTAAAAGTACTTAATTCGGAAACAGGAAAATAACCACGTCGGGCTAGAACACTATAAAAAACTGGCGAGATATGACCATTAGAAAGAAAGAATAAGTCTTCATCCTGACCTATCATTTCAAATTCTGGTTTCAATTCCATTAGTTCATTATATAATGCTACTAAAAACTCCGTACAACCCAAAGAAGCCCCGGGATGACCCGAGTTTACCTTGTGTACCATTCTTAAAATATCTCTTCTAGTTTGAGATACATTATCTTGCAATTGTGAAATTTCCATAATTAGTTTCCTTTTTGGTAATCGGCTAAAAATTGTGCTAATCCGCTATCTGTCAATGGGTGTTTTAACAATCCCGTGATTGAAGACAAAGGACCTGTCATAACATCTGAACCAACTTTGGCACAATTGATAACATGCATGGTGTTACGAACAGAAGCAGAAAGAATTTGCGTTCCAAAATCGTAATTGTCATATACGTGTCTAATTTCGGCGATTAAGCCCATTCCATCCGTACAAATATCATCTAGTCTTCCTAAAAATGGTGAAACATAAGTAGCACCAGCTTTAGCTGCTAATAACGCTTGACCTACTGAAAACACAAGAGTTACATTCGTTCTAACTCCTTTATCTGAAAAATATTTACATGCTTTTACACCTGCAGCGATCATTGGTAATTTTACCACGATTTGTGGGTGTAAGGCAGCCAATTCTTCTCCTTGTTGAATCATTCCTTCATAATCTGTTGCAATAACTTCGGCAGAAACATCTCCATCTACAATGTTGCAAATAGCTACATAGTGTTTCAAAATATTGTCGGCACCAGTAATACCTTCTTTCGCCATTAATGATGGGTTTGTTGTAACTCCGTCTAAAACTCCTAAGGCTTGTGCTTCTGCTATTTCGGCTAAATTTGCTGTATCTATAAAAAATTTCATGTTGTTTTGTTTTTATTTATTATTTTAAATTCAATTACATAGACTATAAAAATTCCTGATGGCGGTCTTTATTCTTTAAAGAAAGAGACAACCATCAGGTAAATTAAATTCTAGATGTATTGATTAATGATGTTTTCGAATAATTCTTGTTTACCACTTTGTAAGTTTAGCTCACCATTCTCATGCGCAATTTTGTATAAATCTTGCATTGTTAACTTTCCTTCTTCAAAAGCTTTTCCGTTTCCAGTATCAAATGAACTGTAACGATCTGCTCTCAATTTGTCATAAGCTGATGATGTGATAATTTTGTCAGCAGTTAATAATGCTCTTGCAAACGTATCTGCTCCACCAATATGTGCGTGAAAAGCATCATCCATATCTGTTGAGTTTCTTCTGATTTTTGCATCAAAGTTAACTCCACCACCTTGAAGACCACCTGCTTTTAAGAAAACCAACATTGCTTCTGTAGTTTCTTGAATATTGTTTGGGAACTGGTCAGTATCCCATCCGTTTTGGTAATCACCACGGTTAGCATCCATACTTCCTAACATTCCAGCTTGAGCAGCAACATCAATTTCGTGTTGAAAAGTATGTTGAGCCAATGTTGCGTGATTTACTTCGATATTTATTTTGAAATCTTTATCCAAACCTTGTGCACGTAAAAATCCGATTGCAGTTGCAGTATCAAAATCATATTGGTGCTTCGTTGGCTCCATTGGTTTTGGTTCAATTAAGAAGTTTCCTTTGAAACCTTGTGCACGTCCATAATCACGAGCCGTTCTTAAAAACTGTCCCAAGTGGTCCAATTCTCTACCCATATCTGTATTTAGCAAAGACATATATCCTTCACGACCACCCCAGAATACATAGTTCTCACCACCTAAAGCAATCGTAGCGTCCATAGCCAATTTTATTTGTCCACCAGCTCTAGCCAATACATTAAAGTCAGGATTAGTTGCTGCACCATTCATGTAACGAGGATTAGAAAATGCATTTGCAGTTCCCCAAAGTAATTTTACCCCTGAAGCTGCTTGTTTTTCTTTCAAATATTCTGTGATCGCTGCCAATCTACTTTCTGATTCTCCAAAAGTTGCTCCTTCTTGAATTAAATCGTAATCATGGAAACAGTAGTAACCAAATCCCATTTTGGTAGTAAATTCAAAAGCTGCATCTGCTTTTTCTTTTGCAGCAGCAATAGCATCTGAAGGTTTATCCCATGGGAAATTTTGTGTTCCAGGACCAAATGGATCAGAACCTTGCCCACAGAAGGTATGCCAATATGCGATTGAAAATTTAAAATGATCACGCATTGTTTTTCCAGCTACCACTTGGTCTGGGTTGTAGTATTTGAATGCTAACGGATTGTCAGATTCTTTTCCTTCAAATTTAATATCTCCAATACCTTTGAAGTATTCTTTGTTTCCTAAAGTTGCCATTTTTATGTTATTTATTTATTATTAATTCAAGTTCGTTTTTCCAAAGTTCGTATGCTGCCAAGTAAGGCGCTTTGTCCTTAAACGGCATATAGGTCATCACATGGTCATTTTCCATAACCCATTTACCATATTGTTCAAAATTTCCTTCATGTAATCCCGAAGCTCTTGCGGCTCCAATAGCTCCTGTAGTGTTATAAATCTCAATTTCGTGACCTATAAGCGTAGCTACGGTATTCGAAAATATTTCAGAGCGAAACAAATTATCGTTTCCTGCTCTCATGACATTTACAGCCACACCATCCCCTTTCAAAATATCCATTCCGTACACAAACGAGAAGGCAATTCCCTCAAGTGCAGCACGGCAGAGATGGGCTTTATTGTGATTGTTCAAATTAACATTGACCAAGCGAGTTCCCACATCTTTGTTATTCAACATTCTTTCAGCTCCATTACCAAAAGGCAGTATACAAACTCCATCAGAACCCACAGGAACTTCTGATGCTAGTCGATTCATTTCTTCATACGAACTCACTGCCAAATTATTTAGCAACCAACGGTATTGAATTCCGGCGCCATTAATGCACAGTAGTTTCCCAATTCTTGGTTCTGCTCCTTTTTTGTAATTCACATGACCAAAATTGTTAATTCTCGAGCTTTCTTTGCTAGACAAACTATCAGTCACTGCATAAACTACACCAGATGTACCTCCAGTAGCAGCTACTTCGCCAGGATTAAACACGTTTAGTGCCAATGCATTATTAGGTTGATCACCCGCTCTATAAAAAATTGGCGTTCCAGCTGCTAGACCACTTTCTAGTTCCCCTTTTTCATCAACAGTTGATTGTAATCCAAAAGTATCCACGATATCTGGCACCAAAGACGCATCAATGCCGTAATATTCTAAAAGGAAATCGGCTACAGTATCTTTTTTGAAATCCCAAAAAATACCTTCAGACAATCCTGAAATAGTGGTATTGATTAC
This sequence comes from Flavobacterium ovatum, assembly GCF_040703125.1. Classification (NCBI taxonomy): domain Bacteria; kingdom Pseudomonadati; phylum Bacteroidota; class Flavobacteriia; order Flavobacteriales; family Flavobacteriaceae; genus Flavobacterium; species Flavobacterium ovatum. The sequence goes on along the minus strand of NZ_CP160035.1, from coordinate 2,528,674 downwards.
GTTTGAAAGCTTGTAAGCAATATAATCCCCAGGCAGCATGAACTTATAAACTTGATTATAAATTTCAGGTTCGTTCTCTTTGACCCATTTCAATTTTGAAGCGGTAAAGTTGGCCGGAGAGTTTAATAAGTTAGAAGCACATTTGTCTTCGCCAATTGCTGTAAAAGCCTCTTGACCTAATGCTACTGCTCTACTATCACACCAAATGATAGACTTACGCAAAGGCGCGCCATTTTTATCAACCAAAACCAAACCGTGCATTTGGTACGAAATTCCAATTCCTTTGATTTGTGTTCTCGAGATAGCGTATTTCTTTTTTAGTTTCGAAACAGCATTACAACAATGAAGCCACCAATCTTCTGGTTTTTGCTCTGCCCATCCATTTTTCAAGGCAAGCATTTCCATTTCGGTTTCTGGTTCTTGAACAACACCAATACTTTTTCCAGTGGCTATTTCTACGATAGCTGCTTTTACTGAAGAACTTCCTATGTCAAATCCTATGTAATACATTGTTTATTTTGGTTTTTGATATTTAAAATATGTTGGAATCCTGACTGTAGATTTCTATTTTGCTACACACTAGTTGAATCGATTTTGATTCAGATTTTTTTATCATTTTCATTCAAAAAGCAAAAACTAAAAAGAATCGTTTAACAAACTAGATTTATTCTTACAATACTGAAATTGTATTGACAATTATTTATTTCTACGAGGATAAAATTACAGTATTCATTATATTATTGGTAAAATAAAGATGAAACAGCGATTTGTCACGCAAAATGAGTTCGAATTTAATTTCCAACATAAAACCTCCTTAAACCCTTTGTTTACCAATGATTTACACTTTTTTAGGCTCGAAAAAAAAAGTCATATTTGACTACTTAAAGGTTTACGTAACTTTTTCGATCCTATCAAGAAAGAGGTTGTTTTTACAGCAATAAAATAATTACTTTTGCGAAGTAGCCTGAAAAGCATCCATTACTTCATCAGGTACATTTTTATAATCTCCTATTACTATTTTAAGAAAAGTAATAACGTGTTTAACAACTCCTTATAATTAGAGTGAAAATGTCCCGGAAATTATAATTACATTAGCTACCCTGATAAAAAATAAAAATGAGTAATAGAATTACATTAAAAAAAATAGCTGCCGAATTTAATGTGTCTATTGCTACCGTGTCTAAAGCGCTCAATGACAGCCATGAAATAAGTACCAAAACAAAAGAAAAAATACAAGAATTTGCTAGGCTACATCATTATAAGCCCAATAAAATCGCACTGAGCTTACTCAATAAAAAGACAAAAACTTTAGGGGTAATTATCCCTAATATTATGAATAGTTTTTTTACCGAAGTTTTTGTGGGTATTGAAGAAAAAGCAACGCAACTGGGGTATAATTTAATTTCTTGTATTTCTAATGAATCATTCGATAAAGAGGTCAATACGGTAGAACTTCTCAAAAGCGGTACCATCGATGGATTTATAATTTCTATTGCCGAAGAAACCCAAATAAAAAAAAATTTCACCCATCTTATTGATGCCATAAATGAAGGAGTACCTATAGTCCTTTTTGATCGAGTAACCGATCAAATAGATTGTGACAAAGTGATTGTAAATGACTTTGAAGGAGCAAAACACGCTACCGAGCATCTCATAAAAACGGGCTGTAAAAAAATAGCAGTTGTTTCAGTAATTGATAATTTAAGTGTTGGCAAGCTTCGGGTTGAGGGTTATAATAAAGCATTAACAGATTACCAAGTTGCAATCGACGAAAAAATAATTGTTCGATTATCTAAAAAAGAAGACATAGAAACGGCCATGAAAATTATCCTTGCTGATAAATCAATAGATGGTTTGTTATGCCTAGAAGAAAGTTCTGCCATTGCGTGTTTACAGCTGGTAAAATCGATGAATTATAAAATACCCGAGGAAATGTCCATCATTTGTTTTACAAATGGAAAACTACCCCAACATGTTACTCCTACCATAACCACTATAAGCCAACATGGCAAATACATTGGGGAAGTAGCTACAAAAATGCTTATTGATCGCCTAGAAAACAAAACAGAACTAGAATTTACTACCAAAATTATTAAAACTAGTTTGATAGAACGGGGAACAACATTTCCTTTAAAATAAGCTTTTAACAAAAAAAGACTGCCGTTAAGCAGTCTTTAAACTATAATTCTTTATACTATTATTGTACTACAAACTTATAAACAGTTCCGTTATTGTTTTTAAGAAAATACAGCCCATTAGAAAGAGATGATACATCAATACTGTTATTTGGACTTATTGTATTCAACCCCATTACACTTGATCCTCTAACATCATAAATTGACATTGCAGATTTCTCAACATCATAAAATACTAAATTTTTAGTTTTAGCATTATAGAATACTTTTAGTCCATTCTTATTAAAACTCTTAGTACTTAAAGTACCAGGTGCAACGATAGTCGTAGTTGGATTGGCACTGTAAAAAGGTGTTCCTACTGGTACTTCTATTTTAAAAAACCATTTGTACACAACGCCTGGGGGTAAAGAACTGGATAATGGCAAATTTGCAGGTATTGTAAAAGTTTCCGATTTTAAAGTAGATGTTGCAGCCGCAGTTATTGGACCTTCAAAATACACATCAGTTCCTGCACTGTAATCAATATTTCCAGAGGAATCCGTTTTGAATAATTGCATTTGGCAAGTTCCTGCAGCATCAGCAGTATAATTAAAACTTGCAGTAATTGTAGATCCCTGTTCTGCATTTGCTGGAGCGCTGTTAGATTGGATGCCATTCTGACTGAATCCAAATGCACTAGTAAATAACATAGCTAATAATTGTAATTTTCCTTTCATAATAATAACGTTTTTTTGTTAAATAATTTAATTTTTTCGTTTAGTAAAATTAGATTATCAAGTAGGAAACAAATACCACATTTGAAGCATTATACAGTACAAATGATACATTTTCATAGCTGTTTAAGAAACAATGTTCATTATTATTTATTTGCCCTTGCTTTAAATACAATAAAAAAAATGATATTAAAGTGTTAGAATACTAGTGGAGTGCAACTATAGGAAAAGACGATTATCACTTTGAGTTAAATTTATGGGATAAGTATATAAATAATTTTTTCCTTTCAAGAAATGAGATAAATTACTATTACTTACATTTTTCCCAACCCCTAAGTGATAGGATTTAGATTGATGAGCTTCTATAACAAATATTAAATCTCTTAAACTTTCTCGAGATGAAAGTTTACCAAAAATCATGAATAATAATTAATTCTAAAAAGTGAAATATCTAACCGATTAGTTGCATAATATTTACAAACTAACCTATAATAACAGTGTTCTATATCAATCCCATTCACTATATAAATTAGTACATCCTTATTTTTTATAATTTACCTCCCTAAATAGTAATACGTAAAAAAATTAAAATCCAGCTACTATATGTTCTTAAAAATATTGATTTAATTTAAAAACGCAAACTAAACTCAGACGCAAAATACTATTTATTAATTACTTACAACTAATCATCAAAGCTATCCAAAAAAGTTAAAATTGGAATTAGGTGTTCGACTGTGCTCCCATTCACTCCACTGCCTTGCACTTGTAACAAATCATCACATGCTTAATTACTATTCAAAATTAAATTTTTCTTGTATTAACAAATAGTTGCAAGATAACATTGAGCGCCTCAATAATTTAATGAATTTATATCCTATTATTAATTTGAATTGCGATGGCTGATAAATTTGTACTAATCCATATTGAACAAAACTTGAGCAGTTATCTATCAAATTTTGGATTTTATAGCAAGCATAAATTTTAGAGTACATATGAAACAGTTTATAATAAACTTTCCCAAAAGATTCAGTTACAAGATCACTAGACTGAGTATTTTTATCGCTAACAATCACTAAATCAACAACAACCTCATAAGTTCTTACAATTTTGTTGCAGATTAAATTACCTTTTTAATTCATTAATTATGAATTATTACGTTCATTAAAATCAATTAAAGTAACTGAGAAGGTTATATTTTAGCTATTTAATTCATTTAGTTTTGTGGCGAAATCGTAGTATATTGGGTTATAAATTTTGAAATTTGCAGTATAGATAGGGGTTCAACCGACTAGGTTCGAATCATACTCTCCCATTCGATGAGATGATTGTAAAACTGTTCTTTTTTTCTCATAAAAGTAACGAAATTACATTTACTATCACTATATTGAAATACTTAAATTCGAACATTGTAGAGTCCGATAGTAACTATCCTGATATTATAAATTGGTATCGAAAACAAACTTTACAAATTCTCTTTTGTAAACAATAATTAATTGACTGTATCTTACGAAACGTTATTATTAAAGCAAACTATTAATTTTTATAAATTAAATCAATCATGTATAAATAACAGGGTGAATTAATTGAAAATAAAACAATTATCTCATTCATTTATAATACATTTGTATTATTCTAAAACTATTTTTGATCTTAGTTACCCTATTGGTCACCCTATTTAAAAGAACATCTTGCGAAGCTCTATATTTATTGGCATTTTCATAAAGGTTACGGAGCCTCTTTCTCCGCCAGTAGAAATACAAATTGAATTAAAACCCTTTAAATCGAAGGTGGATTCAAGTAACAAATGCAACATTATGCACATTGTTTAAGTTTTTGTTCAAAAATTTCATTTGGACTTTTAAATCCAAACCTTTTCCTGGGTCTATTGTTTAATTTATTTGTTACTCTTAAAACCTCTTCTTCTGTTATTAAATCAAAGTTATATTTTTTGGGGAAATATTGCCTTACTAGTCCATTTAAATTTTCATTAGCACCTCTTTCCCAACTACAATATGGGTTGGCAAAAAAGTATTTAATTTCTAGTATTTCTGACACTTTTTTGTGGTTGGCAAACTCTTTTCCGTTATCAGAAGTGATAGTGTGCAAAATAGGTTTCCATTCCATTAATAATTCAATTAATTTCCCCTGAACTTCTCGTGCTTCCTTACTATATATTTTAGCCATTTTTAGCACGCCTGTTGCTCTATCATTTATTGTTAATAAAGCTCCTTTGTGATTTCCACCAATAACCAAATCTATTTCAAGATCACCTATTCTTTGCTTTTCTTCTACAACTAAAGGTCTGTTTTCGATACCTTCTCTGTCTTTAATAATACCTCTCGACCCCTTTAAAGCTCCCCTTTTAGCATATCTCTTACCTTTTGAGCGAAGGTGCTTATAATGTTGACCTCCTTTCTTTTTATCATCCCAAATGAATTGATAAATTCTTTCAGCAGAAACACATTTAAAGTCTTTTATTTTGCAATGACCAACTATTTGTTCGGGACTAAAATCTTCCTTTAATAGTGATGTTACAAGTGTTTTAATCTCTTCAGTAAAGTGTATTTTCTTTGCTTTTTTTCGCTGTCGAAAATGGAATTTACTTTGAGCTAAATCTGCTTTATATACATTATTTCTTTGGTCTGAATTTCTAGAAAGTTCTCTTGAAATTACAGATTTGTCTCTACCTACAAACTCTCCAATTTTACTCATGGAAAATCCTTGCGAACGTAGTGTAGCAATTTCGTATCTTTGTTCAATCGTTAAATGTGACATCTTTTTTTGTGCTTAGTAACCCAAAAATAAGTGAAATTTTTTTCGTAGCCTACTGATAAGTCTTGAAGATCTAGATCTGCAAGACTTATCAGTAGGCTTTATTTAATCAATTTCTAAGTGTTGCATTTATTACTTGAATCTAAGGAATGATTTAAAGGGTTTTTTCTTTTATACTCCCTCCAAAATATTCATTAATGCGTGTACTGAAAGGGATAAAATCGGTTACCCTAAAACTCATGACTTTTGGGTAACCGATTTTTATCTCGGGCTAGTATACACAAGGCTTTTGAACATATTCATTAACATGTTCATTAAGTTGTTCAGAATATGAACATCTTGTGTTGTAGTCATTTTAGATTTAAATTGTATTGAGGTCAGTAGTTACGAACATATGATTTTAGACTGATATATTTTATCCGACTTAACCATTCGTACTATTAAATTATTGAATATTGTGTCTTTGCTTTGAGAACGATTAATTCGATAGCAAAATTCATCAAGATACCTGTTTATATTAAAATCACTTACTGAAGAATATGTTGTTCTAACCCATGATTTTACTTGATGTATCATCGTGTGTAATGCCATAAAATTCATCCCATTATTACTTTCTATTTGTGTGATATTGTAATGCTCAAATAAGGGACGATAGCCTTTCCATTTATCTGTAGTTATTTTTGCGCTTTTATCAATGTGCTTGTTAAATATTGTCTCTAATTCTTGGGCTGAATAATTATCAATTTTTAAGGCATACATCCTTTTAACTTTCCCCTTATCTGTTAATTCTACTGCGGTTACTATCTTTTTCTTTTTGCTGTCATAACTCCTTCCTACTTTGCCTTTTTCCTTTCCACCAATAACAAATTCATCAACATGAACGGTTCCATCCATTGGATGATTCTCACTAGACTTCATGGCTTCTCTAACTTTATGCATAAATAAACGTGCTGTTTTTTCTGTAACTCCAAAGCGAACTCCCATATAGCTAGCAGATAAACTTTTAGTTGTGGTTGACATCTCAAAACATATAAAAAAGGCTTTACGTAAACCAAACTTAACCTTATGAAATAAAGTATTTGCAGCTGCGGTTTCTGTATGACTACAAATATTACAAGTTCTGGAGAAATCTTTACGGATTTGACTCTTTGTATGTTTACATTTTAAACAAATAAATCCTTGTTCCCATTTATAATTTGCTAAATATTCCTTGCAGTTTTCATCTGTTTTAAACCGTTCAGCAAAATCTAAAAGGTTTTGTCCTGTAAATAAATCCATAATTCTCTTGTTTTATTGACTTCTAAGATATGAAATTATCTACTGACCTCAAAAAAGTTATTCCCAAAAACCAAGTAATTATTTTTACCTTTTTCTTAGAAATAACTTTTAAAATAGTACGAGATCAATTCACGTACAGATCTTTCAAATTAAATAAAACTATGTTTAATCTTGCACGTTCTTTTCTTTTATTTGGATAGCATATTTACTAGGCGACTCATTGTATTTTTCTTTAAATTTTGTGGCAAAATGAGTTCTGTTTTTAAAGCCGGTCATTATAAAAACCTCTGAAACTGACAATCCTTGTTGACCCAAAAATTCACTTGCTCTCTTCAATCTATAATTCATAATCAACTCCAATGGAGTTTGATTGGTAAGTGTCTTCACTTTTTGATAAAAAGCAGATTTACTCAGGCATAATTCTGACGCTAATTCTTTTAAATTGAAATCTTGATTGTCTAAATTATCGTCCAGTAAACTATAAAATTTTTCTAAAAATGCATTATCATTTCTATTGTTCTTGTTGTCTCTTGACAAAGGAATCCCAATCTGATAGCGTTCACTTAATACTTTTCGGTTTTTTAGTAAGCCTTCAATAGTTGTCATAAGAATTTGAATATCAAATGGTTTCCGAATATAAGCATCTGCCCCGTCTCTTATCCCTTGCAATTGATTGACAACATGCGTGAGTGCAGTTACCAAAATGATAGGAATATGACTCGTTTTAATATCCGATTTTACACGTCTACATAAATCTAAACCATTGAGTTCCGGCATTTGAATATCGCTTACAATAATATCTGGCCACTCATCATCTAAAGCGTTAAGGCACTCCAGACCGTTTCTAAAACTTTTTACTTTAAAGTATTTTGATAAAAAACCAGACACATAATTTCTCAGATCATCATTGTCTTCGACATAAAAAATTAGAGATTCCTTAAAGTCACCAGAAATTTCAATAGCAGCTTCTGATTGATTATTCATACTCCCCACACTAATCTCTTCTTCCTTTGGTAGGTCAATATTTTCTTCTTGTAATTCTCCTTCTTTTTGCTCTTTTACAATCGGTAGTTTAACGGTGATTGTAGTTCCTACGTTTATTTCGCTTTCAGCTGTAATATAGCCGTAATGCATTTCTACTAATTTTTTAGAAAACGCTAAACCAATTCCAGAACCTCCTAAATGTGCATTTTGAATCTTATGAGATTGATAAAACCGCTCGAAAACATGCTCTAAATCTACTTTATCTATACCTTTGCCTGAATCTATTACTGATACAATCAAAAATTTATCTTCCGTTTTATATTCTATTTTAATTGCATCTTTTACCTCCGTATATTTAAAAGCATTATTCAATAAGTTGTTGAATATTTTCTCTAATTTATCCTTATCTGCCGAAACCACAATCGGTAGTTCATCTCCAACTAAATTCAAGTTTTTATCATCAACTTCTGCCGCATATTTAAAATCACCAACGAGCTCTTTTATAAAGTCATTGAAGACAAAATGGGAATATTTTAACTTTAGAACATTATTATCTGCTTTAGTAAAATCTTGAACTTGCTCTATTAATTGTTGCATTTTTTTTGATTGACGCAAGACCAAGCTTAATTTTTCTCCTAGTTCAGGATTGCCTTTGTAGCGTTCAAATAAATTATTTATAGGATTAGAAATTAAGGTCAATGGTGTTTTTATCTCGTGATATATGTTTGAAAAAAAGCGCAATTTGGCTTCATTAAATTCCTGTTCCTTTTTTTTCTCTAATTGTTCAATTTCTACTTTATGATTCAGCAGATGTATTTTTAATATTGTACGATTAATTACATATCCTACTCCTAAAATAAAGAGTATGTATAAAAGATAAGCCCAATTAGTCTTCCAAAATGGAGGTGTTATAGTTATTGTAAGTTGTTTGACAGGACTCCATTCATTCATAGAGTTTGAAGCCATAACAGTTAACTGATAGGTTCCTGGCTGCAAACCACTGTAGCTAATGGTGTTTTGATTAGATGCAACTTCTACCCAATCTTTATTGATGGGTGTAAGTTTGTATCGCAATAAGTGATTTTCTGGATTAGAGAAATGCAAACTTTTTATATCTAATGAGAAAACATTTTCATTGTATTTTAATTCAATCTCACTCAGCACTCCTAATGATTTATTTAATAAAACACGATCATTTATGCTAAAACCTGGCTTTATTAACTTATTGAAAATTTTTAGATTTTCGAATTCAATCTTAGGAAGCAATTCTTGTTGCGTAATCTTTTTAGGATTGAAATAGCAAAAACCGTTCAAGCCAGAAAACATCATGGTTCCATCACTTAATCTTTTTGCGGCGTAAGTGAAATTCTCAAAAGACAAACCATCTGATTTTTTAAATTTTCGAATACTATAATTTTTTGTATTCAACTTATTCAGTCCATTATTAGTTGAGATCCACAAATTACCCTCTTCATCGGCTAACATGTTCTTGTTTTCATCATTTGATAATCCATTCTCTTTGGTAAAAGTTTCAAACTTAAGTCCAGTCTTATCTTCCAAAACTTTAGACACACCACCACCTTCAGTACCTATCCACATTTCACCATTTGGTAACCTAATGATGGAAGTTAGATAATTACTAGGTATTGAAAAATTATTATTTCTTTCTACAACAAAGTGCTCTATTTTTGATTTTTCAATCGAAATACCTGCACTGTTTTGTATCCTAAACAAGCCATTACCACTCGTTCCAATCCAGACATCCTTGGTCTTGGGATCTGAATAAACACACCTAATCAATTCTAATTTATTTTTAGAAAAGAAGGGATTATTATTCAGTGATTCTATTTTGACTATCGCATCGTCCTTGTTTAAAATTATTTTGTAGGCATCATTTTTCTTTCCTACCCATACGTTACCGTATCCATATTTTTCAAAGGTAAAAGCTCTTAAATCAGCAGTTGGTATTTCGCCTATATCCACTCTTTGAATGGATTGATTATCATTTTTTATTCTATAAAATCTTTTTTGATCGTCAATAATCCAAGAGTTTTTCTTTGAATTCAGGTATAAAGACTTAAAATTAGTTGTGTATTTAGCTGGTAAAGCTTCAAATTTATGTGCCTTCCAATCAAATAATCCTAGTCCCCCTAGGCCAGATGTGAGACAAATTTTAGAGTCACCAAATTGTTCAATATTCGAAACCTTATTTGCGTTATTCCAATAATTACTATTCGAAATAGTAGTGCTACTCTTGAAATCAGATTCCTTTATTTTAAACTGATAAAGACCTTCGTTGTATGTACCTAACCAACAATAATCTCTGGTTGTTCCTAATAATACACTTGATTTCAATATTGGCAGACCATCATTAAAAAATTCAACTTCTGCAGCTTGCCCGCTTAGAACAGCTTTCCAATTCTTCACATATTTCACACCACTCAATTGACTGCCTAGCCATAAATTCCCTCTCTTGTCTACCGCAGAACATGTAAATGAAACCGAGTTGAAAATCACTTTATTCAGCTTTAACGAAATTAAATTCTCAAAAACTTCAAATTTCACTACGGCTAATCCACTGCCTAATGTAACTAGTACTTGATTACCTTCAACTAATTCAACAGAATTACAATGATTAATTTGCTCCTTTAAAACTTGTTTAAATTTATTATTTTTGATATCAAAAAGCACTAATCCAACTGAGGTAGCCAATAAATAATGGTTATTATGTAACTGTACTCCATCAATAATTCGAACCTTATCACCTATGTCATTCCCTAATTTAACCTCACCTAGAAACTTATAATTATCATCAAAGACTTGAATTCCGCTTTTTTCGGTTAAACAAACAATCCGATGATCTGGATTATTTATTATAATTTTCCGGATAGTAGCACTTTCAACAAATCGGTTTCCTGCTTTAATTAAGTTAAAACTTAATTTTTGAAATCTTTGGGTAGTGCTATTAAACAAGTTAATCCCTTTGTCTGTTCCAATCCAAATATTACCTTTTTTATCTTCTTTAATAGATCGAATACGATTACTTGACAAAATTTCACTACTAACCGTGTTTTTATAGGTTATTAGTTTATAACCATCATATCTGTTGATGCCTGCGAAGGTACCAAACCATAAAAAACCTTTGGAATCTTCTAATATAGAAGTCACCCCATTTTGAGCTAAGCCATCAGAAATTGTTGTTTTTTATAATTGCTGAATACATTGTTCTGGGCGAATAAATTGGTAAAACAGCTAAGAAATAAAATGATATTGAAAGCTTTCAAAATATAGTGGTATCGTTATTAGTTAGTATTAAAAAAGGAAAGGCAGTAACAAAACGGCAACTAAAAGTAAAATAAAAATAGATTCCTACAAAATTAATTGACTAATTAAAAATTCGATTAAAGTTAAAAGCTTGAAGCTTGAAAATAAAAAAACTAAAAAGCTACCAAAGGGAATCACAATTGGCTCTTACGATCCAAGTAATTTGATTTTCAAATACAATCTTTTTTTTCCTAATTTAGCCATTCCTAACAATTACTAAAACACCAATATTATGATTCAAAGAATTACTCTTTTATCTATAATTATAGCTCTAGTTTCTTGCGAAAAAAGCACAAAAGCAGATAAGAAACTCATCCGTTCAACGGAATGGATACTGGGGAATTGGGAACAAAAAAATGATGAAGGCATCATTATTGAAAAATGGGTAAAAGTCAACGATAGTACTTTGAACGCTACTTCTTTTTTTATTAGAGGAGAAGACACCATTCATAAAGAAATGATTGTTTTACAACAAACAGATGAAAACCTAACCTACAAAACTACGATAAAGGGTCAGAACAACAATCAACCAATTCTATTCTTATCTAAGGAATCTGTAGAGAATCAACTAATTTTTGAGAATTTAAATAACGATTATCCTCAAAAAATTAAATATTCTCAAACTAATACTAGTCAGCTTTTAACTGAAATTTCAGGCGTTCAACTGGGTAAATCTGCTAGCGAAACATATAATTTGGCAAAGGTGAAATAACAACTATGTAAATCATGGTTTGATTTAAAATCTTTTCTTAAAGCAATCATCTTATATCCTGAATTTGTTTGATATTTGAAATTAAAAGGGGGACAGCCAGTAGTTTTCAGATATTTTAATCAACTAATAAGTTCTTTTATCTCAAAAATTTAATGATTTTTACTAAATACAAAGTAAAGATGAAGAATAGTCCCGAAACGTCAGGATAAAACACTTTTTTGAGGCTTTTTTGCCCCGAAAAAAAATGGTAGCGAAGAGCCTTTACACTCCTGACACTTCGAGATTTCAGAGGGCACACCCAAAATAATTTCATAAGCAATCGATTTCATAATACCGCACAAAAAAAGGTTGTCTTTTCAGACAACCTTTCCTCACAAGTAAAACATAAAACCAAATAATCTAACTTTACCAGTTAGTTCCATCCGCCTCCAAGGGCTCTATAAATATCAACAAATGCATTCATTTGTTGCTTTTTAGTTTCAATAAGTTCAAACTTAGATTCTAATGCGTCGCGTTGCGTCAACAACACTTCCATATAATCAGCACGAGCCGATTTGAACAAATCATTTGAAATTCCAACAGATTGATTCAAAGCTTGTACTTCTTGTGCTTTTAACTCAAAACTTTGTTGCATATTCTTGATTTTTGCCAATTGGTTTGCAACCTCAACATATGCGTTTATAAGGGTTCTTTCGTAATTATATACCGCTTGAATTTGCTTAGCATTAGAGCTAATATAACTTGCTTTTATAGCATTTCTATTGATTAATGGAGCGACTAAATCACCCGCAAAAGAATACAAAAGCGATTCTGGTGTACTCAACAAATACTTTGCATTAAATGCCTGAAAACCGATACCTGCAGAAATCCCAACTGATGGGTAGAAGCGTGCTTTGGCTACTTTTATATCCAAATTTGCTGCTACTAATTCCATCTCTGCTTTTTTGATATCAGGGCGATTTTCTAACAATTGTGAAGGTATTCCTGCATTGACTTTACTAGGAACCAAGTTTTCGAACATTTCATGTACTCTTACAATTGGTTGAGGAAAACGACCTACTAGAAAATTAATTTTATTCTCTGTCTCAGTAATTTTCTGTTGAATTCCAAACTGCATACCACGAGTTTTTAAAACCTGAGCTTCAAAACGACGTACAGCCAATTCGGTTACGCGAGCAGATTCTTTCTGCAATTTTACGATTATTAACGCATTGCTTTGGATGTCAATATTTTGTTTTACAATATCCAATTGATTGTCTAAAGCCAATAATTCGTAATACGAATTTGATATTTCGGCAATTAAATTGGTTTGTACAAAGTTACGACCATCTACACTTGCTAAATAACGACTAACCGCGGCTTTTTTAGCATTGTGTAATTTACCCCAAATATCGGCTTCCCATGTTGCAAAAGCACCTATTTTATAATCTTGAAGCGGTTCTGGTGTTTCCTTCCCTGGCATAATATCAGTGGTAGCTTCGCTTGCACCAATATTAGTATAGCGCCCTACTTTATCAACTCCTGCTCCTGCATTCAATCCTACAAATGGTAAATATTCTCCTTTGCGAGCTCTAACTTCACTTTGTGCAATCACTAGTTCTTGCATGGTGATATTAAGCTCTTGATTGTTTTTTAAGGCATTATCAATTAACTCATTCAAATTGGCATCTGTAAAATAACTCTTCCATTTTGTTTTTGCCGTATTCAAAGTGTCATTGCTTGCATTAGCAAAAACTTCTGGAGTTGTCTTATTTTCTGCTTTTTGAACAACAGAAGGAATTTTACAACCAGCTAGACTTATTAATACGCAGGTTAGACCTGCGTATTTTAATTTATTTAGTTTATTCATTTTCATCATTTTCTTCGGTTGTTGTGAAATCATCAATATAGTGTACAAATCCGTCAGATAATGAGTTTTCCTCTTCTCCTTTGATTAGTTTTCTTCCTGCTGCCAATGAGCCAAAAATATAGTACAATCCTGGTACAATTATTACTCCGAAGACTGTTCCAAAAAGCATTCCTCCAAGTGCTGCAGAACCTAAGGTTCTGTTTCCAATTGCACCCGCTCCAGAAGCCGCCATCAATGGAATCAAACCAGCGATAAAGGCAAACGAAGTCATCAAAATAGGACGAAAACGTACTCTGGCTCCTTCGATCGCTGCTTCTAACACCGTCAGTCCTTCATGATGTTTTAAAACTGCAAATTCGACAATCAACACGGCATTCTTACCGAGCAGTCCGACCAGCATGATAAGACCAATCTGAGCATAAATATCATTTTGTAGCCCCATTAATTTCAGCAATAAGAAAGAACCAAAAATACCTACCGGTAAAGAAAGCACTACCGCCAACGGAATAATAAAACTTTCATATTGTGCTGCTAGTACTAAATAAACGAAAGCCAACACAATCATAAAAATATACATAGACTCGTTTCCTCTACTGGCTTCATCATAAGACAAACCTTCCCAAGCAATATCATACCCTCTTGGCAATGTCTCTGCGGCCACTTCTTTTACCGCTTGAATTGCATCTGCGGTAGTATATCCTTTGGCTGGAAGCCCTTGGATTGCCGCAGAGTTGTACATATTGTAACGCGTAATTTCATTTGGTCCTTGTCCTTTTTTAAGCCTCATAAAAGCAGAATAAGGAACCATTTCATCTCTATCGTTTTTAATATATAAATTCAAGATATCTGATGGTAATCTTCTGTATTTTGGATCAGATTGAACGTATACTTTAAAGAAACGGTTGAATTTAATAAAACCTTGCTCATAGGTACTACCAATCAATATATCTAGGTTCTCCATTGCTTTACCAATAGAAACTCCTTTTTGCATGGCTAAGTTATTATCTACTTCTAATTCATATTGAGGATAATTGGCCGCAAAGAAGGTAAACAAACCTGATAGTTCTTTACGTTTTTCCAAATTCTCCATGAACGTTTTGTTGATTTTGTCGAAATCTGCGTAATCAGTTGTTGTATTTTTATCCAACAAACGCATTGAAAAACCTCCAGATGAACCAAATCCAGGAATTGCTGGTGGCTCAAAAAATTCAATTTTGGCTCCAAGGTCTCTTGATTTTTCTTCTAATTCTTCCATGATTTCGGTCACTTTGTGTTCCCTTTCATCCCATGGTTTTAAGTTAATCAAACAGGTACCCGCATTAGATCCACGACCTTCTGTCATAATTTCATAACCCGCAAGAGAAGATACAGACTCAACACCGTCTACGTCCTCACAAACTTTTTGAAGTCTTTGTGAAACTTGATTAGTAGTTTCTAATGTAGATCCTGGAGGTGTTTGAATAATCGCATAAATAGTACCTTGATCTTCACTAGGAATAAACCCTGAAGGAAGTACTTTATTTACAAAGAAAGTACCAATACAAAATGCAATTAAAATAGCGAAAGTTAATACTCTTCTGCTCACAATTGCTTTCAATAAAATCACATATTTACCAGTTAATTTATCAAAAACACGGTTGAAAGCATCCAGACTTTTAGTCAATAGATTCTTTTTCACTTCTTGCCCGTGATTATTTTTCAACAACATGGCACATAAAACAGGTGTCAATGTCAAAGCGATAATTGCCGAAATCACAATTGCACTTGCCATCGTAATGGAGAACTGTCTATAAAATGTTCCTACTGGACCACTCATGAAAGAGATAGGTACAAACACTGCAACCATTACCGCAGTAATTGCTATAATAGCACCACTAATTTCTCCTAAAACTTTTTTAACCGCCATATAAGGAGAGATATGGGGGAATTCGGCAAACTTGGCGTGGACGGCCTCGACGACGACAATCGCATCATCGACCACAATACCAATCGCGAGTACTAATGCAAATAGAGTAACTAAATTTATGGTAATTCCGAAAAACTGAATGACAAAAAAGGCTCCAATTAACGAAACGGGTACTGCCAAAATCGGAATCAAAGTTGAACGCCAATCTCCTAAGAAAATAAATACTACCAAGGCAACCAAAATAAACGCATCTCTCAAAGTGTCGATAACTTGATCAATGGAAGCGTCTAAGAATTTGGAAACATCATAACTGATTTTATAATCTAAACCTGGAGGGAAAGATTCCTTCATTTCCTCCATTTTTGCTTTTACTCTTTCAATTACTTCAGTTGCATTACTACCGTAATTTTGTTTTAATACAATAGAAGCTGATGGATGTCCATCTAAATTAGAATAAATATCAAAGAACTCACTTCCTAATTCTGCTCTACCAATATCTTTCAATCGAATTGCTTCACCATCAGGATTAGCACGAATAATTACATTATCGTATTCTTTTGGCTCACTGAATCTTCCTTTATACGTTAAAACATATTCTAATGATTGTGCTTTTATACCCGAACTTTGTCCGATACGACCTGGACGACCAACCACAGATTGTTCCCCCAACGCTTTCATCACTTCCTCGGTAGAAACTTTATAAGCACGCATGCGGTCTGGATTTAACCAAATACGCATAGCATAGGTTCTACTTCCTAAGATTTGTGATCTTGCAACCCCTTTAATCCTATTGATTTCAGGTAGCATTTTTACATTGGCATAATTGTACAAGAATTTTTCATCCATGTTTTTATCCTTAGCATATAAGTTGATATACATCAACATACTCGGCTGGATAGGAGTAATAATAACCCCTTCACGTTGAACCAATTCTGGTAACAACGGCATTACTTGATCCACCCTTGTCTTCACCCTAATAACAGCCTGATTGGGATCAGTTCCTGGTTCAAAAATAATTCTCAATGTGGCTTCACCCGCACTGGTTGCATCTGTTGCCATATACCTCATGTCTTGAACACCATTGATGGCATTCTCCAAAGTTATAAGCGTAGACTTCACCAATACATCTGCACTTGCTCCTGGATAAGCAATAAATATATTTACTGTTGTAGGGGCAATATCTGGAAATTGTGATGTTGGTAATTTTAACATTGCCAACAATCCCATGAATACAATAACAATCGAAATTACTATCGCAAAAACGGGTCTTTGTATGAATTTACTAAACATGTTTTTATCTTTTTAAGTGATTTCGATTATTCTGCGTATAGCTCTAAATGTGACAAAACAGCATCTCCTTTTTCTAATTTATAGGCGATTTTTTCGTTTTCTTTTACCAAACGGATTCCTTCAAGTAGAATTTTATCCGTTGTTGCTAAACCATCTTTTATAATAAACAGATGTTGCAACTCTGCAGCGATAGTAATTTCTCTTGATTTGATTTCATTATTTTTATCAATTACATATACATACTTTTTTTCTAATACTTCAAAAGTTGCCTTTTGAGGAATAATCATAGCATTTTTATAGGGTAATCTCATTTCGATAGTACCCGTTTCTCCATGTCTTAATAATCGCTTTGGATTTGGAAAAGTCGCTCTAAAAGGAATATTTCCAGTTTCATTATTAAAGTTGGCTTCAATCGTTTCAACCACTCCTGATTGATCAAATATTTCATTATTAGCCATTAATAAGTTGACTTTCATTTTAGTGTCTTTATGTACTTTCGTAGCATAATCAAGGTACTCCGCTTCCGGAACATTATAGTAAACCCACATGGAGCTGTTATCTGAAAGTTCTGTTAGTAAATCGCCCTCGTCAACTAAACTACCAACTCTCACATGAAAACGGTCAATAATACCATCAAAAGGAGCTCTAATTTCAGTAAAGTCTAAGTGTACTTGATTCAAAGACATTTCTGCTTTGGCTTTATCCAACTTTGCTTTGGCCATAGCCAATTCATTTTTTGAAACTACATTAGCGTCAGACAATTTTTTGGTGTTTTGGTATTCAATTTCAGCAAAATTTGCTTCAGCTTTGGACTTCCCTAATTCTGCTTGATAGATGTTTGGCATAATCTTAAACAATAATTGTCCTTTTTTGACTGATTGCCCTTCACCAACATAGATTTGTTGTAGGTATCCTTTTTCCAATGCTCTCAATTCAATATGGCGAATGGAACTAATATTGCAAACATACTCTTTTGTGATTGCAGTGTCTTTTAATACTGGGTTGGTAACTAAGAATTTAACTTCTTCTTTCTTTTCTTCTTTTTGTTCTTTACAACCAATGAGGCTCATCAAAGCGCAAAGACTTACGAGCATAGATAATTTCTTCATAATAAGTTAGCTTATTAAAGTAAATGTTTTGTGTGTGTGAAATTTTAATCGAAATAATAAGTACAAGTAAAACCTAGCCTTAATAGACTAAACTATAAGGATCTTGGTGGTAAATTTTTAAATTGTACTAAATTGGCAAAAAAGATTTTGCCGCGGAAAGACGATTGTAAATCAAATACGAAAAACCTGAAACAAGACATACTTCTTGTAAGTGGTCAGGTTGTAAAAAACTGTTTTGAAGTTTGCTTTTTCTTTAAAGTTAACCAAATAGTCTCCAAAAGAAACTGATTGATAGAAAGTAGCAAAATAATTATTGGAAGTTAGTGGGGAGTCTGAAGTGTCAACTTCATCTTCGTCAACTTCATTATCTGTAGCACGAAGCTTTATATTTTTCTTATTAGAAAGCGGTTGGTCTTTTTTAATTGTTAGAAGTCCTGCCCCATTCTGTTGAAAAAATTGACGATCGTTTGCGTTTAAGTTTGTATCAAATGCAAAACTTTTAAAAGGTCCATCGAAGTTACCAACTAGTGCAGTCCCATATCCACTTAATAGCAATATGAGTACTGGTGCAAAAAGTCGAAAAATCAATTTCTTTTTCATGACGCAAAAATAAACAAACTTGTTTAACCTATAACAAATGAAAATGTTAATTAATGTTAAATGAATTTTTAATCAATTTGCATTGAGATTATAAGTCAATATCTCCAGGAAATAATTTTATTCCCTCTTAAAAAACACACTTTCCAGCACGCTTAACACTCCATTTCTCCTATAGACTATACGTTTCGCAATGTCCAAATAACTACAAAACAACAAGTTAAAAAAAACACTGATTTATTATTTTTATTTATTCTAAATAAGTTTTGTTTTTACGGTTTCAGAAATTACATTTGCATTTTTATTTTTAATTAATCTAAATAAACGCATGAAAAACGCTATTTTATTTTTGACCACCATAATCGGACTGACACTACAAGCCCAAGAAATCGCCTCTATTGAACGTTATTCTGCTTCAACTGAAGAATATGAAATAGAATACGATACTATAAAAAACAGAAAAGGAGAAGTCCTTAAAGAAATTATTGTTACTGGAAATAAACCACCTAAACCAATTTGTGTTTCAAGATCTGGAATTAAACCAATGGATTTGCCTCAAAGCGTGCAAGTAATTGGTAGTGAAATCATAGCGCAACAACAAGCCATTCGTTTGAGTGATGTAATCAAAAATGTCAACGGAGTCTATGTAGGTTCTGCTCGTGGTGGAGCTCAAGAATCGTTTTGGTCAAGAGGATATGAAATGTCTAATAATAATATGTTGAAAAACGGTTTTCGTTACAATGCTGGTTCCATTCCTGAAGTATCCTCATTAGAAAGAGTAGAATTTTTAAAAGGAAGTTCCGCGTTATTATTTGGTAACGTAACACCTGGAGGAATTCTTAATATGGTAACCAAAACACCTCAATTTACCAAAGGTGGCGAAATAAATATACAAGCTGGAAGTTATGCATTCTACAAACCATCAATTGATTTTTATGGACCGATAAACAAATCAATCGCCTACCGCTTCACTGGTTCTTACGAAAACTCAGAGAGCTTTAGAGATGTGGTGAAAAATGAACGTATCTATTACAACCCATCTTTTTTATTCGACATTAGCGATAAAACACAAATTACAGTTCAAGGAGATTATCTGAGCGCCGACTGGACTCCTGATTTTGGTACCGGAATCATTGGAAAAGAAATTCTAGATTTACCACGTAACAATTATTATGGTGCGTTATGGTCAACAGGAAACACAAAATCATCTAGTGCTTCGGCATTATTAAATCACGATTTTAATAAAAACTGGAAGCTTAGCTTTAATACTTCTTACCAAAATTATGACAGACGTTCTAAATCTACCGCACAATTATCTGATTTAGATGCTTACACAACCCGTGGTGACTGGAAAAGAGGTTTAACACAAAGCAATAACAAGGAGAGAATATTTGGCGATCAATTTAGCATACAAGGAATTTTTAATACAGGAACCATCAAGCACCAAATTTTCACAGGTCTCGATTATGAAAATTCTTTGGCAATAGCCCATACCTATACTTTTTTTGACGCTGCAGGAAACACAAAAACGACAGAGGACACCGCTATTAATCTCTTCAACTACGACCTAAGTACACAAAGTACAGTTGCTCCTTTTGATTCTAGAGCAACACAAATTGTAAATACAGACTCCCAACGTTTTGGAGCCTATTTTCAAGATTTGATTTCGTTAACCGATAAATTCAAAGTTCTTGCCGGTATTCGTTGGTCTTGGATTGAGTCCGAAGCTTCGACTTACAAAGAAACCTTGGTCAACAAATTTCAAACTGTAGCTCCAGAAAATAACGTCCCAACTATTGCGGCAAAAACTTTGGATAATGCCTTTTCTCCAAAAGTAGGTTTGGTCTACCAACCAACAAAGGACATTACTATTTTCTCTAGCTATTCTAACTCCTTTACTCCAAATACGTCTGGTACAACAGTAGATTTAAAACCAGTACAAGCTTCGATTATTGACCAATACGAAGCAGGAATTAAAACCGATTTCTGGCGAGGAATTTTGTGTACTAATGTGACTGTGTACCAAATTTCGAACAGCAACCTAGTTCAAACAGCACAATACAAAGCAGATGGTTCTGCCAATACCGACACCAGTCTAAAAGTATTGAGTGGAGCAACCAGAAGTAAAGGTATCGAAATTGACCTTACTGCGCGCCCAACGGAAGGGTTTAACATCAATGCAGGATACAGCCATAATGATATGCGATTTGTAAATACTACCGTAGCAGTTGGGAACTCTATTGAAGGGGATCGCGTGGCTAGAACTCCAGCAAATACAGCAAACCTTAGTTTTTTCTACACCCTACAAACAGGTAAACTTAAAGGATTAGCAGTTGGAGCTATTGGAAATTACATTGGTAACCGAATTGCAGGTTGGAACAACCGCTACATCGATGACACCATAAATCCTGGTACTCTAATCATTCAAGACAGAGAGGTTCCTGTTGATGGATATGCTACAATTGACCTTTCTCTGGGATACTCTTGGAAAAAATTGTCTCTCTTGTGCAAATTATCAAACATTACCAACGAACTCAATTATACGGTGCATGAAAATTATAGTGCCAATCCAATTGCTCCACGCCAAGTTTTAACATCATTGAAGTATATATTCTAATTCACAAAAGACAATTACATCTAAAAAAAATCCCACTTGAACAATTGAGCAAATGGGATTTTTGATGTAAGAAACGTTTCTATTTATTAACCGACAATGTTTCTAAAATTTTCTCTTCAAAACCTAGTAAAGCACGTCTGGCATAATCAACTTTCTTTTTGGTTTTAAAATCATACGAAACCTCCAAGAAATTTTTGTACGGTACTTTCGGCTGTACTTTCAAAGCATCATTCTTTTTGTACGTTACTTTAATGGGAATGTCTTTATAGTACGTAAAAAATTCCGGATGTGTAATCACACCTAAAGTCGAACAATCAAACGGGATAAAACCTCGTATTCCAAAAAAGCGTTCGTTTTTTTCCATCCATGGTTGTACAATGTCAAACAGCCATTTGTCTGCTTCTAGACTTAGGTCCAAACTTGCCAAGTCAATATTACCAATAAAGGTGTACGAACTCGGCTCGTAACCTGCAAACACCAACGGAATCGAGGATTGCAAAACTACATTCATAGATTCGTAATCCAACTCATAATTGTAATCAAAAACATTTAGCTTTCCATGACCGGGGTTAAATGGTAAATCTGGCGTTCGTGCTGCGCAAATACTTATTTTCTCAATTTGTGGAATAATATCAGGATGATTTTTTATCAATGTAGCCACATTGGTCAGCGGTCCCAAAGCCAATATGATTAATTTCTCTTTTTTCAAAGCTTCATATAGCGCTCTTGTTCCGTCATTTTCAACCCCCAAATCATCTGCATTTGGTGAACCTTTGTACACCGGAATTGCAGCTCCCTTGTTGTGCCATTCCAATAGTTTAACAAGCACATTATAACTATAATCCACATAAGTAATGGAACTGATTCCTACAATCTCTATTTGTGGTTGTTTCAAAGCCATAATAAGTGTAAAAGCATCATCAACTTCTCTAGGTCCCGATTTGTCTGGCATTCCAATCATTAAATCGGTATCAAACCAAACTTTGGTTTGCGCCTTTACAAATCCTGTGCAGAGCAACAGTCCAACATAAATTATATATTTCATATTTTTTCATTCAAAATTAATTTACTAGCAAAATCCAATAACGTTTTCTTTCGTTCCAAATTCATTTCCAATGGCAATTGTGCCAAGCCAATCAAGCGTCTCATAATTTCTGTTCCTACAAAACCATTCAAAATCGAGCGGTTCAATTGCTCAAAACCTTCGTATTTATCGGCTACCAATGCAATCAAATCTTCCTTTTGTCCAGACAAATACAAGTGCGCTATAAATACCGCCAAATCAAATTCTCTTGAACCATAAAAACAAAACTCTGGGTCAATAACTTTTATGCCTTTCTCTGTTTGCAACCAACTCCCTGGGTAAAAATCACCGTGCAATAAATACTTCCCTTTCGATAAGTACAATCCACCCAAAACTTCTACTTTTTGTCGCAACAAAGAATTATTTTTAAATGGCAATGCCAAACTTTGTAATCCCTCTTGAATGGTATCCAAATCAAATCCATTCTCGACCATAAACGGATATTTAAAAATATGTTCGTGATTCAATTTGCGCATCTCCTCATTCTCCAATTCATCATCAACCTTATTTTTCATAAATTGCTGATGCAGTCCACTCAAATACTCCAGTAACTTTGTAAAGGTTTCTTCAGACAGTTGTTCACCTTCATTATAGAGTACAGTACAATCATTTGCTGGTCCCAAATCTTCAATCGCAAGCAATTTATTCGAAACATCTACGCCTATTTTACGAGGCATATACCCTTGTAAAAATGGAATTTCCCTTACTTTGTCATAAAAAGCAGCTTCCGTAACAACACGTTCTTCTGGTGCTGCTACCTGCGGATATTTCTCCACATACGCACGCGACTGCTTGATGATGAACCTGCGTTTGCCAGTATCTACCCGCAATACACAATTCATATTACCCGCTCCAGGTATAGTTAAAGTAACAATATTTTCATCAGCTGCCAACCAATTCAATTCCTTCAAACATTCGGCCAATGCCTCCGGATTATTTGCATCCAATACAAACATATTTTTTACTATTTAAAAATTATAAATCTATTATATTGGGCGTTACCACAAGGGCCAGGCTATCCGCTATATCTTTTGTTCCGCTACCGCTTCACAAAAGGATATCGCTCCTATCCCTAACGCAAACCCTAGTTCCCGTTTCTAATCCCTAAAACAAATAACGTACCCCAAACTGAAACTGTCTCGGAGGCGACGCATTACGTTGCGTAAACAAACCACTAGCGCTCGATCCTCCTTGAATTTGGTTACTTTGCGTTGCATTATTACTGTAACCGCTTAAATTTTCTGCGTTAAGCAAATTAAAAATATCGGCTCTCAATTCAATTTTGTTATCACCGCCAATTGCAAATTGGTGTTGCAACCCAAGATCAAATGTAGTATTCCAAGGTAAGCGGTCATTGTTTCGACTTTCACCCGGAAAACGATCGCTATTCCCAGTATAGGTATCGGCAAAACTAGCACCATCACCATTCAAATCGGTGGTTCCAAACCCGATCGGAATCCTATTAATCGGTTGTCCACTTTGCAACAATCCTGTAAAAGTAACCGTAGTCCCTTTGAAGGGATAATAATTGTAAATCCCATTAATGTTGTGGGTTCTATCATTTACAGAAGGTCCCCATTCATTGGCGTAGTTATTCGCATCCGAAGCCCTAAAGTTAATTCCGTCTGTGTTATTTTTACTTGATGAAAGTGTATAATTCAATCGATACGAATAATCATCTGTACCTCTCTTTTTTTGATAGTTCAAACTCATGGCGTAGTAGCGTGACTTGCCTTCGTTTTCACTCATTATTACACTTCGCGCTATTCCCGTATATGTTTGCCCATTGATAGTAGTAGTACCATTCACAATCGGAATTGGTCGGCTTGCATCTGCTTGCGCTACAGTTCGAATCACCACATTATTCGGATCAATTGGATATTCTGCTGCAGCATTTAGATTGCGCAAACGAGTTAAATTCTCTCCTCTATTATGTACTAAATCGACATAAAACAATCTATCATCAGATAATTGCAGTTGATACCCCAATGCAAATTCATGGCTGTAGGCATTTTTATAACCATTCGGATTTAGAATCCTTCTTTCGTTTGAAAAAACTGTTTCTCTTTGTCCCTGCAAATCAGCGGCAGACGGACCGTTCAAATAAGAAACATTATTTACCGTAGCATTCAAATTTCCGTTATAAGTAATCGCATCAATATTGGTACTAGCGGGTAATATCCCCAAACGTTTTAATTCCTGCAACTCTATTTTATAACTGGTCGATGTCGTATTTTGTTGCAATGCATCACTATAGACCGCGTAACTTACTTTATCATATGAAATACCATACCCCCCACGCAAACTACTGTTATTATTCAGTTTATAGTTAAAATTAAATCGTGGTGCAAAGTTGTTGTAATCTCCTTTATCGCTGCCGCCCTTCGATAAATTATCATAATCGTATCGCAAACCCAGAGTCAAATTCAATCGATCAGTCACCGACCATAAATCTTCGATATAGGCCGAATAAATATCTTGATGGGTTCCAAAGGATGTGGGTCTCAACTCCACATTATAATTTAAAACTTGTGCATCTGCCGGAATATCATTAACATTCAAAGCACCTCCCACGCCACTATTCTTAATTTGGTCAATTTGTGTTTGTGTCAATTTGACTCTGTAATTCCCAACTGGGTTTCCGCCACCAAATAATTCATGTTCTCCACGAATGAAATTCAAACCTGCTTTGAACGTATGGTTTTCGGTATAATATTTTACTTTTTGCTGAATTTGAATTGTGTTTTCTATTGCATCAAACACATAACCAGGGTTTCCTATTACGCCTAAAGTTTCGTCATTTACCCCCAAAATAGTTACTTGCGAACTATTCGGGTTAAATGGTTTGGCGTAGTTCCATCTAAAGCGGCTGTATTGTACATTGGTTTCTCCTGAGATATCACCCAATTTATAGCTGTTTTTCAATGCCAATAATATACTGTTGCGTTGTTGTGAATTCCCTGCTGAGGCAAAAGTAGAACCTCCGTCCAAACCACCACCTTGACGTTCGATATCAATAACTCCAACATTAGCTCGCAAAGACGAACTGAAGTTTGAGTTCCAAATCTGATCTATTTTGGTCGAAAAATAATTAAATTGATTGTTACCTCTAATGCTTTCTGTCACTCCCAAAACTGGAACATTTAGCAAATTATCTTTTATATCTGTCGTGTGTTCAAAATTCACATAATAAAAGGTTTTGTCTTTTACAATGGCACCACCAGCACCCGCACCCCATTGGTAACGAGCAAAACCGTTCTTAACTTGGTTTCCCGACAAATCACGTTGAGCAAAACTCGATTTTCCGTCAATACTCGGGCCAGGTCTTGTGATAAAGAATACTTCAGCTGTCGTTTCATTGGAACCCGAACGAGGAGTAATATTCACAATTCCACTCCCAGTTAGACCATACTCTGCTGAAAAGTTATTGGTCAAAACGGTAATATCTTTTACAAACCCTGACGGAATAGCAAATTTCTGTCCACCCAAAAAACGTTCGTTGTTGTCCAATCCATCAATTAAATACGAAGTATATCCAGAACTTGCACCGTTGATACTCACATTGGCAGCTTCTGGATAAAATCCAGTCGCTTGTGAAACATTGGGTAAACGGTACAAAACTCTCGTAACATCCCTACCTTCTACAGGAATTTCCTGAATTTCGGCTGCTTTCATCTCGAATGAAACCTCAGCATCCCTCCTATTTATTTTGGAACCCGAACCTGTTGCGATAACAATTTCATTCAATTGTTGACCATTGGCCTTTTGCAAAACCAAATTTATGTTTGGACTTTCATTGGAGCGAATGCTCAACATTTCAGAACTTGTAGGGGCTAACAGGATGTTTCCCGCAAACAAAACTTGATAACCGTCTAAAGCTGGGATCCCACGAAAAATGGCTTTCCCTTGCGCGTTTGTTGTTTGTACTATGGATACATTTCTAGCAGTATTTACTAGTTTAATTGTAATATTGGATACTGGTTTTTGGTCGTCTCCATCAATGATAGCGACGGTAAGGTCTTGTTGAGCCATAGCAAAGGTCGAAATGCAAAGCAAGGCCCAGATAAAAAGTTGTTTCATAGATTATAAAAAAAGTGACTCCTTAAAATTTTGTTCTTGGTCTAAAGTTTAAGCAAGTTCAGGCGACCCTTTATTGTAAAATTGTTTAAAATAAGCAGTAAAATAAGTAACTGTTTCCAAGGTAAAAAAAGAAAAACGTTCCTGCATCAATGCCATTAAAAAGGCTCTTAACTTGGAGAAATAATGTAACCTTGAAGCAGATTCTCGAAAGGAACGAGTATCATTACAATCCTTTAATCTCGGAAGTAAAAAAATATTTAGATTTTCAAAATGGTCTTTCAAACCCTTAAAAACAGTATGACTTTGCCAAGCAATCGCTTCAAACTCCTTTGGATTAAAAACCTTTTTTGAGATTCCCATTAAGTACACACCACCATTCCAATCAGAACCTAAAACGATGTCTTGTTCTTGTAGTCTTTGTGTAGCATGCAATAATACGGTGGACGACATTGCCAAACTGTCATTACCTATCACAATGACTTTTTCAAAACCTTGATCGAATACTGATTGAACTGCAGCAGTAATTTTGGTTCCAAAATTTGTTCCTATCTGGGTCGTTTCATCCGAAATAAAATAAGGTAATTTTGTTTTTTGAACTGTATGAATTGCCTTTTGGTTTAATTTTTTCCACAACAAAATATTGTTCTTGGAGTAAGAACTAATTTTTTTGGACAATGCCTCAGTTCGCTCAGTTTGAGCAAAAAGCAAAATCGCAGTTGTTGTTGTATTTAAATTATTTTTGCCATTCATATTTTTATAGACGCAAAAAAATCACATCCCTGACATTATTTCATTTATATTTTAAAAATTGGTTGATTTACACACCCACGAAGGATTTAGAACCCTTCGTAGATTTGTAATTCCAACTTATATACTGCAAACAGCACCAATGGGTTTTATGAATGCTCTTTATATTTTCGTAAATAGAAAAAAATAATTTCTTGATAGCCCTGATCGCAATGGCATCCTCTTGTATGCGTTAGCAAATACAAGAGATATAATGTAGAGCAGGACGGAGGCTAATTTATGAAAAAGATTCTTTCTGCTCCTGAAACTTCTAATTCGTTTTTACTATTCAACAAAAAAGGCTGTCTTGTGGACAGCCTTTTGAGGTATAAATCAATTACAGTATTACTTCAAACCAGCAATACTTTGTTCAATAGTTTCGATTTTTGCAAGCGCATCTGCTTCTTTTTGTCTTTCGTTTGCGATAACTTTTTCGGGTGCACCCGCTACAAATTTCTCATTCGATAATTTGCCTTGTACAGATTTCAAGAAACCTTTTGTGTACACCAATTCGGCCGTTAGTTTTTCAATTTCGGCAGCTACATCAATATTTCCAGCAACTGGAATAAAATATTCATTCGAGTTCACACGGTAAGAAAGTGCTCCATCCACTTTTTCGGCTACGTATTCAAAAGAAGATATATTCCCCAATTTGGTTACAACAGTATCAAAGTAAGTCGAAATCGCATCATTATTGATCGCTTTCAACTCAATAGTATCCTTGAATGGAATGTTTTTGTCTTTACGAATCGTTCTAATTCCCGAAATTACGTCCATGGTGATGTCAAAATCAGCAATCAAATTAGCGTTGAATGGTTTTGCTTCTGGCCAAGTCGAAACAATCAAAGCTTCTTTTGGAGTTCTTTCGGCGATTAATTGCCAAATTTCTTCCGTTAAGAACGGCATGAAAGGATGCAACAATTTTATGTTATTTTCAAGCATTTCTATCGCTTTCGCAAAAGTTACGCTATCAATTGGTTGTTGGTAGCCCGGCTTGATCATTTCTAAGAACCATGAACAGAAATCATCCCAAACGAGTTTGTAGATTGCCATTAAAGCTTCTGAAATTCTATATTTATCAAAATTATCTTCAATCTCAGCTAATACTTGTTGGAATTTAGCTTCGTACCATTCGATGGCCACTTTTGATGATTCTGGTTGCTCAATTTCGCTAGAAACTTCCCATCCTTTAATCAATTTGAAGGCGTTCCAAATTTTATTCGAAAATCCTTTTCCTTGGTTGCATAATTCTTCATCAAACATGATATCGTTTCCTGCAGAAGCACTCAATAGCAATCCTACACGCACTCCATCAGCACCAAATTTCTTGATTAATTCTAATGGTTCAGGCGAATTACCCAATGATTTAGACATTTTACGCCTTTGTTTGTCACGTACCAAACCTGTTAAATACACATTGGTAAATGGTTTTGCATCGGCATATTCATATCCAGCAATGATCATACGCGCTACCCAGAAAAACAAAATGTCTGGACCGGTAACCAAATCATTGGTTGGATAGTAATATTTAAAATCTTCACTTTCCGGGTCCATAATTCCGCCAAAAACAGACATTGGCCACAACCATGAAGAAAACCAAGTGTCTAGTGCATCTACGTCTTGTCTAAGGTCAGAGGTTAGAAGTGAGGGGTTAGAAGTTTTAGCTTGCGCCAATTTCAAAGCATCTTCAATATTTTCAGCAACTACAAAATCTTCTTTTCCATCTCCGTAGAAATAAGCTGGAATTTGTTGTCCCCACCACAATTGGCGAGAGATATTCCAGTCACGTATGTTGTTTAACCAATGCGCATAAGTATTTTCAAAACGTTTTGGATGCAATTTGATATCACCATCTACCAAAACAGATTGGATTGCTGGTTTTACCAAATCTTCCATTTTAAGAAACCATTGGTCAGATAATCTTGGTTCGATAACGGCTTTGGTTCTTTCAGAAGTTCCTACCTTATTCAAATGGACTTCTGTTTTGGTCAAATCTCCGTTTTCTTCCAGTTCTTTGGCGATAGCCTCACGAACCACAAAACGGTCTTGCCCTTGGTAATGCATACCAAAACTATTGAAAGTCGCATCTTCATTGAAGATGTCAATGATTTCAAGATTGTGCTTTTCGCCCAACGTTTTATCATTCATATCGTGTGCAGGCGTTACTTTCAAGCAACCCGTACCGAATTCAATATCAACATATTCGTCTTCTATTATAGGAATCACACGACCACAAATAGGCACAATCGCTTTTTTACCCTTTAAATGTGCAAAACGTTCGTCATTTGGATTAATACAAATAGCCGAATCTCCAAAAATTGTTTCGGGACGAGTCGTTGCGATTGTTAAATAATCTTCTGATCCTTCTATTTTATATCTTAAGAAATATAATTTTCCTTGTCTTTCTTCAAAAATAACTTCTTCATCGGATAAAGTAGTTTTGGCTTCTGGATCCCAGTTTACCATTCTGTATCCACGATAAATCAATCCTTTGTTGTACAAATCCACAAAAGATTTGATTACAGAAGCAGACATATCCGGATCCATAGTAAATTTAGTACGTTCCCAGTCACAAGAACAACCCAATTGTTTCAATTGCTCTAGGATAGTTCCACCGTATTTCTCAGTCCAATCCCATGCATGCTTCAAGAACTCCTCGCGTGTCAGGTCATTTTTATTAATTCCTTCCGACTTTAATTTGGCTACAACTTTGGCTTCTGTGGCAATAGAGGCGTGATCAGTACCAGGAACCCAGCAAGCATTGAACCCTTTTAAACGAGCACGACGTATCAAAACATCTTGAATGGTATTGTTCAACATATGTCCCATGTGCAATACTCCTGTGACATTGGGTGGCGGAATCACAATGGTATAAGGTGTTCTATGATCTGGTTCTGAATGAAAATAGTTGTTTTTCATCCAGTAGTCATACCATTTATTCTCAATCGTTTCGGCGTCAAATTGTGCGGGAATTGTCATTGTATTTTTTATTTGTTTAAGTGGTTATATGTTTAATCGATTAAGCAAATAACCACTTAAACATATAAACTTTCTACTTTGGTCTGATTCTTGTAATTCAATTAGGGAACAAAAGTAAATAATTAAGTACACTATAAAAAGCGAAATAAAAAATTGTGTCCTAATTAAAAGCAAGTATCTTTACTTTTTCAAAAATAAAACCCATGAAAAAAATAGCCGCTTTTATCGCATTCCTATTATTTTGCTGTATTGGATTCGCACAAAATGGAGCTAAAATTGATTTCAAAGCCAAAAACAATACTATCGATTTTGGTACCATTACAAAAGATCACGACAATGGAATTCGCGTATTTGAATTTACAAATACAGGAAACGCCCCATTGCTTATCTATTCGGTTCAATCTACTGCTGGGTGTACTATCCTTTCTAAAACATCGGATTCTGTACTCCCAGGGAAATCAGGGAAAATTGAAATAAAGTACAATATGACATCGGGACCAATTAGAAAAACTATTACTGTAGAAACGAATGCAGTAAACTATGACGAAGGTAGGATTCCATTAAAAATTAAAGGTGATGTCATCGCCAACTAATACACACCAAATACTCCAAAGAATCAAAACCTTGGAGTATTTTTTTTTATAGAATATCGATTAGTTTAAATTTAAATTGGTGTCTTTTTCCATTTCTAATCACTTCTATCGTAATATATTTTTCGTTTTCTGATTTTAAAATAGCATATATCTCTTGATAAGAATAGCTTTCAGCTGTATGCTTATTTATTGAAACAATTATATCTCCTTTTAGAATCCCCGATTTTTCAGCTGTGGAATTTAACCGTACACTTGCTATTTTATAAATAGGTTTTAATTCAAATTTGTACTTAAAATTGCTTGATGTATTTTTAACATTTAAATTAAAAACTGTTGCCGTTTTTAATAAAAGTGACTTTCGTGTATCTTCAATATTTACTAATTTCATTCCCGCATGTATAATCTCAAGGCCACTTTTATTATACAAAAAGGGGTTTTTGAACATTTTATTGGGTTTTAAATACATAGCTCTATTTTTATAGTCCATAATCACAGTGAATCTTTTTAAAATTTCTCCTCCTACAGATCCCATTCTTTCAGGAATAAATTTTAAAAATTTTATTGAAGAAGAATCAGGAAAAGCAACTATAGGGTTTGAAAACTTAAAATCTAGCAATCGAAATTCATCTATTTGAGCCCTTTTACCAAAAACATCTCCACTAAAACCTTTACCTAAATAATCTTCAAAATTTTTATTTGGAATTGCTACTTTCTCATTTTCAAAAAGCCAAATTGAATCGCTATTGCCTATATCTACTAATAATTTCAAGGAATCAACACTTCCATTCAATTTTACATTTCCAATAAGGTAAGGCTTGTTTTTTTCAATACTGAGAGGAACCTTAGAGAATTTCGCTTCTATTTTTTTTCTATTCCTATTGTTATCATCATAAACTGTTATCCTATGTCTTGAATAATTAATTTCTACCAAATTATTTTTTAAAAAAGTATACCCCATAATACCATTTACAGGAACTCCAAGATGTTCTGAAAAATTAAATTCTTCCCCTAGAACTATATATAACAAATGCGAACGTGATATCATGCCTTTGACTTCTAAAATATTATCCGTAGATTTCAATCCAGGAACAGTATAATCACTTCCAAAACCTTTTAACAAAACCTTCTGCGTATTCTTAAATTCGAAATCATTTTGATCATCAATACTAAAAACTATAGTTTGAGCAACACCCGAATCTAATAAAAAAGTCAACTCAACTCCATTTATTTTTAAAGGTACTAGCACTAAGTTATTTACGAGTTGAAATGAAAAACTTACCCTGTTCTTTTTTTTTATAAATTGAAAATCATCTTGTCCCATAATAGGAAAGATTTGAAGAAAACAGAAAAAAAATAAGATTATTTTCCCCATGTTATAGTAGTTTTTATAAATTTAATAAATATCTTGCATTTTTTGCTAGATATTTACAAATTGTGTATCCAGCATTAAGTTAGTTCAAAAAAAAATCGCAAATTTGCACCAAATTCAGTAACATGCCTAATATATCAATAAGAGGACGCAAAATGCCTCAATCCCCAATACGTAAACTAGCTCCATTTGCAGATATTGCAAATAGAAAAGGATTAAAAGTTTACCACCTTAACATTGGCCAACCAGACATCAAAAGTCCTGAAAAAGCCATACAAGCTATCAAAAACATTGAATTAGATGTAATTGAATACGGTCCCTCTGAAGGGAATAAATCCTATAGAAAAAAACTAGCTCAATTTTACAAAAGACAACGTGTCAATGTAGATACTAAAGATGTTATGATTACCACCGGTGGATCTGAAGCTTTATTATTTGCTATGGGTAGTATTATGGACCCAGGTGATGAAGTAATTATCCCAGAGCCTTTTTATGCTAACTATAGTGCCTTTTCTGAAGAGTCTGGTGCAAAGGTAATCCCTGTAACTTCTAGCTTTGAAGATGGTTTTGCTCTACCTTCTATTGAGAAATTTGAAAGCTTAATCACGCCACGAACCAAAGCGATTTTAATTTGTAATCCTAGTAACCCTACTGGTAATTTATATTCAGAACAAGAAATACAACAATTAGGAGAATTAGTCAAAAGACATGATTTGTTTCTAATTGCTGATGAAGTATATCGTGAATTTATTTACGACAAAGAAGATATTCATTATTCTGTAATGAACCTTGTAGGCCTAGAACAAAACGTTATCATGATTGACTCTGTATCCAAAAGATATAGTATGTGTGGTGCTCGTATTGGTTGTATGGTTACCAAAAACAAAGAAGTAATCGCTACTGCAATGAAATTTGCACAAGCGCGTTTATGCCCTCCAACTATTGAACAAATTGCCTGTGAAGCTGCTCTAGATACTCCAAAAAGTTATTTCACAAAAACAATTAAAGAGTACAAGATAAGAAGAGATACATTAATAACTGAATTGCTTAAAATTGAAGGTGTTGAAGTAACACTTCCAAAAGCAGCTTTTTATTGCATTGTACAACTTCCAGTAAAAGATACCGATCATTTTGCGAAATGGTTATTAAAAAATTACGAATTGGACGGAGAAACCGTAATGATTGCTCCTGCAGCAGGATTTTATTCGACTCCAGGAATGGGAAAAAACCAAGTTCGTATGGCTTATGTCTTGAAAAAGGAAGATTTAATCCGTTCAGTTCAAATCTTAAAAGAAGCTCTTAAAGTATACAAAGCTATAAAATACAAAAAACCAATGGTTATTGACTAAACGAACTAAAACATAGATGACGGTGTTTCCTATAAATTTATAAGGATTCTCAAAAAATCAGTTGAAATAATCATCATCCCTGTCTTTTTTATAGTTTAGTACTAGCTGCGGATAACCATATTTGATTTATAACATATAAATAACGGCAAAAACCCATTTATTAGGTTTTGCCGTTATTTTTTTACCTAGAAAATATTTTATTTAACTTTTGTCGAATTACATAGTTTCATAATTATTAATTAACTTTGCCAACTTAAAAATAACCTCTTTTATAATAGAAGAATTTGATGATACAAAATGAAGAATTACATGATGAAATAGGAGATAATCATATTGGTTCATGTGCAAAAAACCCTGTCCGAGAAGACGCTTTTGACCTAAGTGACGATGAAAAGATTGAATTGATAAAGAAAGATGTTGAAAGCATTCTACAAACACTAGGAATGGATTTGACGGATGACAGCATCAAAGGAACACCAAATCGTGTGGCTAAGATGTTTGTTAAAGAAATTTTTGGTGGATTAAATCCAAACAAAAAACCAAAAGCTTCAACTTTTGACAACAACTATAAGTATGGTGAAATGTTGGTAGAAAAAAACATTACACTCTACTCTACTTGCGAACACCATTTACTACCTATCATTGGAAGAGCACATGTGGCTTATATTTCTAAAGGTACAGTGATTGGGTTGTCTAAAATGAATCGTATTGTGGAGCATTATGCAAAAAGACCACAAGTACAAGAACGTTTAACGATGCAAATTGTACAAGAACTTCAAAACGCACTTGGAACTGAAGATGTTGCTTGTGTGATTGACGCTAAACACCTTTGCGTAAATTCTCGTGGTATTAAAGATATTGAGAGTAGCACTGTGACTTCTGAATTTGGTGGTAAGTTTAAAGAAGAACAAACTAGACGTGAATTTTTAGATTACATCAAATTAGAAACTAAATTTTAATTGCCCCACTAAATCCATAGCCCTGATTACTTCATAACTTTTATATTTTTTTATATGAGTTCAGTGAATTACATTTGAAGTGGAAATCCTTTTTAATTTCTAGTCTGAGCTTTTTAGAGGCTAGAAATTAAAAAAGATTGAAATAAAAAAATCAGGATAAAGCTCCAAAAAAATATAAAAATGCCTTTATATCGTACTCAAAACATAAAATTATACAATTCTCTATCTGGAGAGAAAGAGGCTTTTATTCCTATTCATGAAGGAAACGTAGGAATGTATGTTTGTGGCCCTACAGTTTACAGTAATGTACACTTGGGTAATTTGCGTACTTTCATGTCGTTTGATATCATTTTTCGTTATTTACAGCATGTCGGATACAAAGTACGTTATGTACGTAATATTACTGATGTGGGACACATGGTAGATGACGCTGATGAAGGAGAGGATAAAATTGCCAAAAAAGCACGATTGGAGCAACTTGAACCAATGGAAGTTGTACAACGCTACACTGTAGATTTTCATGAGATTTTAAAAGCTTTCAATTTCCTACCTCCTAGTATTGAACCGACAGCTACAGGACATATCATTGAACAAATTGAAATTATCAAAAAAATAATTGATTCTGGAATCGGTTACGAAGCTAACGGATCGATTTATTTTGATGTGGTAAAATATAACAAAAACCACAATTACGGTATCCTAAGTGGACGAAATATTGAGGATATGCTTGCCAACACTCGAGATTTAGACGGGCAATCAGACAAAAGAAACCCACAAGATTTTGCTCTATGGAAGAAAGCAGAACCACAACATATTATGCGTTGGCCATCTCCTTGGGGTGAAGGCTTCCCTGGTTGGCATTTAGAATGTACGGCTATGAGTACCAAGTACCTTGGTAATCATTTTGATATTCACGGTGGCGGAATGGACTTAAAATTCCCGCATCACGAATGTGAAATTGCACAAAACGAAGCTTGTACAGGACAAACGCCTGTAAATTACTGGTTACACGCCAATATGCTGACCTTAAACGGTAAAAAAATGGCTAAATCAACAGGGAATAATATTTTACCTGGAGAAATTCTTTCTGGTAAAAATGATATTCTAAGCAAACCTTTTCCGGCATCTGTAGCACGTTTTTTTATGCTTCAAGCACATTATCGTAGTATACTTGATTTTTCTGATGATGCGATTGTAGCAGCTGAAAAAGGATACAAACGATTGATGGAATCTATTGACGGGCTTAAACAAATTTCGCCTAGCCCTAAAAGTACACTAGCTATTTCCGAATGGAAACAGTTGTGTTATGACGCTATGAATGATGATTTTAATTCTCCAATATTAATTGCACAATTATTTGAAGGAGTTCGTTATATTAATTTATTAAAAGACAGAAAAGAAACAGTAACTGTCGAAGATTTATCAAGTTTATCAACGGTAATGAATGCATTCGTTTTTGATGTTTTAGGCTTGGAAAACGAAAAAGTTTCGAACAGTCAAAATGAAAAATTAGAAGGTACCGTTAAACTTCTTATAGAAATGCGTAATCAAGCGCGTGCAGACAAGAATTTTACTTTATCTGATCAAATACGAGATCAATTACTTGCAGTCGGAATTCAACTAAAAGATAGCAAAGAAGGCACAAGCTTCACTATATAATTAATTAGGTTCAATTGTTTTAGCAATTGG